>DISE01000069.1 GCA_002421865.1 Castellaniella sp. UBA6218 | reverse complement strand
GATCGTGATGATGGTGTTGTTGAAGGACGCGTGCACGTGGGCGATCCCGTCGGACACGTTCTTCTTGACTTTCTTGCGGACGCGCGAGGCACCGCTCTGAGCTTTCGCCATGTTCTTTCCTCAGGGTTATTTCTTCAGGGACGCCGCGGCACGACGCGGACCCTTGCGGGTGCGCGCGTTGGTGCGGGTGCGCTGGCCGCGCACCGGCAGGCCACGCTTGTGGCGCATGCCACGGTACGTGCCCAGGTCGATCAGGCGCTTGATCGACAGCTGCACTTCGCGGCGCAGGTCGCCTTCGATCGTGTAGCCGTTGATCTGTTCACGGATCTTTTCCAACTCTTCGTCGGTCAGATCCTTGATCTTCTTCGAGTATTCGATGCCGGTCGCTTCGCAGATCTTGCGGGCGCGGGTGCGGCCGATGCCGAAGATGGCCGTCAGACCGATCTCGGCGTGTTGGTGCGGCGGAATATTGATGCCAGCAATACGGGCCATGACTGTTCCTCGTGAATTCCGTGATGCCCGGCCTTAGCCTTGGCGTTGCTTGTGACGCGGGTCGGTGCAGATGACGCGCACCACGCCGTGACGTTTGATGATTTTGCAGTTGCGGCAGATCCGCTTTACCGATGCCATTACCTTCATGGTGATCTCCTGGTTCTTGACCGGCCGCTACCTACTTGGAGCGGAAAACAATCCTGGCGCGTGACAGGTCATAGGGCGTGAGCTCCACTGTGACCTTGTCACCCGGAAGGATCCGGATGTAATGCATACGCATCTTGCCCGAAATGTGGCCCAATACCATGTGGCCATTTTCCAGCTTGACGCGGAACGTTGCGTTGGGAAGGTTTTCGATGACCTCCCCTTGCATCTGGATGACGTCGTCCTTGGACATGTTCGTTCAGCGCATGGGTAATCCCGCAGCGCCCTTGAAGTTCGCCTTCCGGAGCAGCGAGTCATACTGTTGGGACATCATGTAAGCCTGCGCCTGCGCCATGAAATCCATCGCGACGACGACAATGATCAGCAGGGACGTGCCACCGAAATAGAAAGGCACGTTCCAGCGCATTTGCATCAGTTCCGGCAGCAGGCAGACCAGCGTGACGTAGATCGCACCCGACAGCGTCAGCCGCATCAGGATCTTGTCGATGTAGCGCGCGGTCTGCTCGCCGGGACGGATTCCGGGCACGAAGGCGCCGCTCTTCTTCAGATTGTCCGCCGTCTCGCGGCTGTTGAACACCAGCGCGGTATAGAAGAAGCAGAAGAAGATGATCAGGCCGGAATACAGGGTCACGTACAGCGGTTGCTGCGGTGACAGTGCAGCCGCCAGGTCGCCCAGCCAGCGCATGTTCGGGTTGCTGGAGAACCAGCTGGTGACCGTCGCGGGCAGCAGGATGATGGACGAGGCGAAGATCGGCGGAATCACGCCGGACATGTTCAGCTTCAGCGGCAGGTGCGAGGACTGGCCGCCATAGAGCTTGTTGCCCACCTGGCGCTTGGCGTAGTTCACCGTGATGCGGCGCTGGCCGCGTTCGACGAAGACTACGAAGTAGGTCACCCCCACCACCAGGGCCAGGATGAACAACACCGACAGGATGGACATCGAGTCCGTGCGCACCAGGTCCAGCATGCCGCCCAGCGCGCCGGGCAGGCCGGCGACGATCCCGGCGAAGATCAGCAACGAAATGCCGTTGCCCAGGCCGCGCTCGGTGATCTGTTCGCCCAGCCACATGATGAACATGCTGCCGGTGACCAGCGTCACGATCGTGGTGAAGCGGAACAGCAGGCCCGGATCGATGACCAGGCCGGGCTGGGATTCCAGCGCCACTGAAATGCCGATCGCCTGGAAGGTCGCCAGGAACACCGTGCCATAGCGGGTGTACTGGGTGATCTTGCGCTGGCCGGACTGGCCTTCCTTCTTGATGGCTTCCAGCGAGGGTACGACCACCGCCAGAAGCTGCATGATGATGGACGCCGAGATGTACGGCATGATCCCCAGCGCCAGCACGGAGAAGCGCTCCAGGGCGCCGCCGGAGAACATGTTGAACAGCCCCAGGATACCGCCCTGATTCTGCTGGAACAGGTCGGCCAACGCGTCCGGATTGATGCCGGGCACGGGGATATGAGTCCCCAGGCGGTAGACGATCAGGGCGAGCACGAGGAACAGGATACGGCGCTTGAGGTCGCCGTATCCCGCACTGGGCTTATTTGCCTGAGCTTTGGCCACAGCCGCCCCTTACGCCAGCGAACCGCCGGCGGCTTCGATCACGGCGCGTGCGCCGGCCGTCGCATTGATGCCGCGCAGGGTGACCTTGCGGGACAGGTCGCCGGTCTTGATGACCTTGACGGTGCGGACCAGTTCGCCGACCAGCCCGGCGGCCTTCAGAACCTGCAGGTCGATCTCGTCGACCGGCAGGGCCTGCAGGTCCGACAAGCGGATCTCGGCGAACAGATGGCGACCCATCGGCGTAAAGCCGCGCTTGGGCAGACGGCGCTGAAGCGGCATCTGACCGCCTTCGAAACCGACTTTGTGAAAGCCGCCCGCGCGGGACTTCTGACCCTTGTGGCCACGGCCGGCGGTCTTGCCCAGGCCGGAACCGATGCCTCGGCCCACGCGGCGGCGGGGGTGCTTGGCACCTTCGGCGGGGGCGAGCGTGTTCAGTTGAGTGACGGACATCTGAATTCCTTTAGGCTTCCGAGACGGTGACCAGGTAATCCACCTTGCGGATCATCCCACGCACCTCGGGGGTATCGACCAGGACACGGCTGCTGTTGACCTTGCCCAGACCCAGGCCGCGCACGGTGGCGCGGTGGGACTTGTGCGTGCCGATGACGGAGCGCACGAGCGTGACTTTGATTTGCTTCTGTGCCATGTCTTACCCCAGGATCTCTTCGACCGACTTGCCGCGCTTGGCCGCGATTTCCGCAGGCGTGGAGCAGGCGCGCAGGCCGTTGAGGGTCGCACGGACCATGTTGTACGGGTTGCTCGAGCCGAGGCTCTTGGCCACGACGTTGCGAACGCCCATCACTTCGAAGATCGCGCGCATCGGACCACCGGCGATCACGCCGGTACCTTCGGCGGCGGGCGAGATCAGCACCGTCGAGGCGCCGTGCTTGCCGACCACGGTGTGGTGCAGCGTGCCGTTCTTCAGGGCCACCTTGAGCAGACCGCGACGGGCCTGTTCCATGGCTTTCTGGACGGCGACGGGCACTTCGCGGGCCTTGCCCTTGCCCATGCCGATGCGGCCATCACCGTCGCCGACCACGGTCAGCGCGGCGAAGCTCATCGTGCGGCCGCCCTTGACGACCTTGCTGACGCGGTTGACCGCGATCATCTTTTCACGCATGCCGTCGTCGCGTTCCTGCTCCGGGGCGTGCTTGCCTTGTGCTTTAGCCATGTGATTCCCTTAGAACTTCAAGCCGGCTTCACGCGCGGCTTCGGCCAGCGCCTTGACGCGGCCATGGTAACGGAAGCCCGAACGGTCGAAGGCGACGAGTTCGATGCCGGCAGCCTTGGCCTTCTCGGCCACACGCTTGCCGATCAGGCTGGCGGCGGAAGCGTTGCCGCCGGTGGCCTTCTGGCTGGCGAGTTCCTTGCGCACTTCGGGCTCGAGCGTCGAGGCGCTGACCAGCACGCGGTCGCCTTCCGGCGAAATGATGTTGGCGTAGATGTGCAGATTCGTGCGATGCACCGCCAGGCGATGCACGCGCAGCTCGTGAATCTTGCGGCGGGTGGCCGCGGCACGACGCAAACGGGAAGTTTTCTTGTCCATGATTCGTCCTTGCCTGCGCGCTTATTTCTTCTTGGTTTCTTTCAGGATCACGCGTTCGTCCGCATAGCGCACGCCCTTGCCCTTGTAGGGTTCGGGTTGGCGATAGGCGCGGATTTCAGCGGCGACCTGGCCGACGACCTGCTTGTTGGCGCCCTTGACCACGATTTCGGTCTGGGAAGGGCACTCGATCTTGATCCCGTCAGGGATGTCATGCAGGATGTCGTGCGAGAAACCCAGTTGAAGCTTCAGGGCGTTGCCCTGGAGCTGGGCACGGAAGCCCACGCCGACCAGGTTCAGTCGGCGCTCGAAACCGGCGCTGACACCCGTGACCATGTTGTTCACCAGCGCGCGCACGGTGCCCGACATGGCCTTGGCCTGGCGGGAATCGTTGGCGACGGCGAAGGTGATCTGGCCGTCTTCCTGGGAAACCCGGACGTTGCCGTCCAGGGACTGGGTCAGGGTGCCCAACGGGCCCTTGACAACGATTTGCCCGGCGCTGATGGTGGCTTCGACGCCTTTCGGCAGCGCGACGGGGTATTTGGCGATGCGTGACATGGTTGAGCTCCTTATGCCACGTAGCAGAGCACTTCGCCGCCGACGCCGTTGGCACGGGCCTTGCGGTCCGTCATGACGCCACGGGGAGTCGAGACGATCGCCACGCCCAGGCCGTTCATGACCTGGGGAATGGCGGTGCTGCTCTTGTAAATGCGCAGGCCGGGACGCGAGACGCGGTCGATGCGCTCGATCACCGGACGGCCGGCATAATATTTCAGGGTAATTTCCAGTTCCGGCTTGGCTTGTTCGCCGCCGATACGGAAATCCTCGATGTAGCCTTCGTCCTTCAGCACAGCGGCAATGGCCGCCTTCAGCTTCGAGGAGGGCATGGAAACCGACGTCTTGTTGACCAGTTGCGCATTGCGCACGCGGGTCAGCATATCGGCGATGGGATCGCTCATGCTCATGTGTGTTTCTCCTACCAGCTGGCCTTGGTCATGCCGGGCACTTCGCCTCGCATGGCCATTTCACGCAGTTTGTGACGGGTCAGCCCGAACTTGCTGAACACGCCGCGGGGGCGGCCCGTCACCACGCAACGGTTGCGCTGGCGGGTGGGGTTGGCATTGCGCGGCAGCTGTTGCAGCGCCAGGCGAGCCTGATAACGTTCTTCGTCGGACTTCGACTGATCGGCGATGATCGCCTTGAGCGCGGCGCGCTTGGCGGCGAATTTCTCGGCCAGCTTGGCGCGCTTGATGTCGCGATTGATGAGGGAAAGTTTTGCCACGTCAGCCCCTTAGTTGCGGAAGGGGAAGCTGAATGCGCTCAACAGCGCCTTGGCTTCCTCGTCGGTCTTTGCGGTAGTGGTGATGCTGATGTTCATCCCGCGCACGGCATCGATCTTGTCGTATTCGATTTCCGGGAAGATGATCTGTTCTTTCACACCGATGTTGTAGTTGCCGCGGCCGTCGAAGGCGCGGCCCGACACGCCGCGGAAGTCACGCACGCGGGGCAGGGCGACCGAGATCAGACGATCCAGGAATTCGTACATGCGCTGGCCCACGCAGGGTGACCATGCAGCCGATGGGGTAGTCTTCGCGGATCTTGAAACCGGCGATGGCCTTGCGGGTCTTGGTGACCACCGGCTTCTGGCCTGCGATCTTGGTCAGGTCGGACACGGCGTGCTCGATGACCTTCTTGTCGGCGACCGCTTCGGACACACCCATGTTCAGGGTGATCTTGGTGATGCGGGGAACCTGCATCACCGACTGGTAGCCGAATTTCGCCTGCAGGTCGGCGGCGACCTTCGTGCGATAGAAATCTTGTAAACGAGCCATTTTATGCGCGCCCCTTATGCCTTCGCGCCAACGACGGCGCCGTTGGAGCGGAAAATGCGAACCTTGGCGCCGTCCACGACCTTGACGCCGACGCGGTCGCCCTTGCCGGTTTCGGGGTTGTAGATCGCCACGTTCGAGATATGGATGGGCAGGGTCTTGTCGACGATGCCGCCGGGCGTGCCCGCCATGGGATTGCCCTTGGCGTGCTTCTTCACGACGTTGATGCCTTCGACCAGCACGTGGTCGTCGTCAACGCGGGCCACCACGGTGCCGCGACGGCTGCGATCGCGGCCGGACAGCACGATGACTTCGTCGCCTTTGCGAATGTTTTGCATGATCTGCTCCTTACAGCACTTCGGGCGCCAGGGACACGATCTTCATGAACTTCTCGGTGCGCAGTTCGCGCGTGACCGGTCCGAAGATGCGCGTGCCGATGGGCTCGAGCTTGGCGTTGAGCAACACGGCCGCGTTGCCGCCGAAGCGGATCAACGAGCCGTCCTTGCGGCGGACGCCCTTGGCGGTACGCACCACCACGGCGTTGTAGATTTCGCCCTTTTTGACGCGGCCGCGGGGGGCCGCTTCCTTGACGGACACCTTGATGACGTCGCCAATGGCGGCATAACGGCGCTTGGAACCGCCCAACACCTTGATGCACATCACAGAACGCGCACCCGTGTTGTCGGCCACGTCCAGCGTGGTCTGCATTTGGATCATGATTTTTCCTGTTCCAACTTAACAACGAAGCCCAGGGCATGAATCCCCGGCCACGCAGCCAGTTTTGGTCCCGTCAGGCACACTTGGCTAGTCGCTTGGGTAGCCAACGCAGGCAACCGTTTGATCGGCCAAGTACGCCCTGGGTTGAAATTCGAGAACTTCCACTGCCCGGCGCGCGATCCATTCGTCAAAAAGACTCATGTCTTGCTGCGCACCATAAGGCAAGACGGCAATTATAGGATGCCGTTGCGGGTCTTGCAAGCCCTTTATGCGAAAAATCGCCGGACGGCCGCACCCCGGTCAAGCGACACGCGGCAACGCCCCATATTCGATCACCATGCGGCGGGTGGCCGCGTCGTCCGCATCGTCCACGTAGACGCGCATGCCCATGCCGATGGCGGTTTCGGTGACGGCCACCATCATTTGCACGCCGCCCGGGCTGGCCAGGAGCTCGCGCACGAAGTTCCCGCCCAGTTTCACGTAGGCGAAATCGACCTCGTGGATCTGGCGCAAGGCGTCGGGCTGCTGATCCAGACCGCGCAACCCGACATGCATGCCGGCTTCTATGACTCCCCGGGCGAAGGACCGGAAGGCCTCGAGATGGCGGCTCAGTCCGTAGGCGTCCAGCTCCACCGCCAGGCGCCGCAGCAGTTCCGGATCGGCGTTGGCGCAGATCTGGCGTATTTCCTCCAGGTACTGCGCATCCAGGATCGAAGCGATCGACATGCGGATGACCAGGATGCCGTCGTGCTCACCCAGCCAGTTCAGCGCCAGGCACATCGCCCGCATGTCGCAGGCCGGGGACAGCCCCAGGCGCGCGGCGGCGGGCATGAACAGGAACCCGGACATGACCGGCTGGTCCGGGTCGTCCTCCTGGAGGGCCAGCGCGGCCTCGTGGCGGTAATCGATATCGTCGCCCTCGTACTGGACGCGGCGCACGTCCAGCGACAGACGGTCGTGATCCAGCGCCTGGGAGATCAGCGTGCGCCAGGAGGCTTCTCCCATCAGCAGCACGCCGTCCTCGTGATCGGCATAGGAGAGGAATTCGATTTCCTCGTGGCCGGCGCTCTCGGCGCACATCAGGGCCTGATCGAGACGCGTGAGGACTTCTTTGGTCGTGCATTGCACCGTGTAGTCCGTCAGGGCATAAGCCCAGCGCGACAGATTGTGGCTGTCGAGCTTGACCCGCAGGGTTTCCAGCAGTTCGCGCAACTTCTGCACCGGGCGCATGACTTCGGGTCCGCCGCCCACGGGAAAGAGCACCACGAAATCGCTGCCGGTCAGCCGTGCGGGCAGTGCCCGGGCCTCCGGGGCCTCGTTCAGCAACTCGATGATGCGCCGCCCCAGCAAACGCAGCCAATCGTCGAGTTCCTGGCGTTCCGTCTGATTCTGCAGGCGCGCCATGTCCCGGCTGCGCACCAGCAGCACGTAGCCGCTGACCGCGCCCTGGCGCGAGTCGTCCCGCAGCATGCGCTTGAGTTCGTTCAGGAAGTAGCTGCGATTGGCCAGGCCGGTGACAGGATCGCGGTTGAGTTCGATTTCCAGCCGCTCGATGCGCGCCATCTGCTCGTCCATCGTGGGGGCGATGCGTTCCCGGACGTCGTCCATGAGTTCGGCGTCCTCGACCGGCTCAGTGCGCTTGATCTTGATCTCGGGCGCATCGGCCGGGGCGGCCGACAACGCCCGGCGCACCCGGTTCGCCAGCGCGACGACGAACAGCGCCCAGAAAGCCGCCAGTCCCAGTGCGAGCCATGTCCATTGCATCACATGCGTCCAGAGCGCGTCGCGCGCCGGCCCCGGATCCAGAGTCAGCCGCAGCGACCCGATGCCGGACAGCCGCCTGGATGCCTGGTGGGGCTGGATGTCCGCCAGCGCGGTGAACCAGTCCGGCGCGTCCCCGGCGAAGCGTCCCGGACTGCGGGACTGGAAGGCGGGGGCCGCCGGGTCTTCCGGCGCCAGCGCCAGGTCGGAGAAACGGCCTTGCTGGAAGGCCGCTTCCAGCACCCGCACGCGGGCGGCGGCGTCGGGCTGGGCGCTGACCAGCAGGGCCAGCGTGGCGACGGCGTTTTCGCCATCGGTCTGCAATTGGGCGTCGAGCCGGCGCTCCATCAAACTGGTGCCCATCGCCAGCATGCCCACGAGAATGCAGGCGATGACCAGGGATGAAATCACCAGCAGCTGTCGCACGGAAGCCATCGCCCACCCTTTAGAAGCACGAGAAACAAAAGAAACGAATCCTTGAAAGTGTATCCTGGACACAGCATTTCCCCAAGAATCAATCCTAATAAACGATCATCGGCGCACGGCTGCCTTTCCCGCATCCTAGGGGGTAACACGGATACTCAATCCAGGCAGATTGTGTATAGTTTTAAAACAAACGTTTGAAATAACTCATGGCCACCTCCCGATCGACCCACACCCGCGATGCCATCCTCGATGCCGCCGAACGCCTGTTCGCCGAGCATGGGCACGACAACACATCCATGCGCCAGATCACCCAGGCGGCGCAAGTGAATCTGTCGGCCGTGAACTATCACTTCGGCTCAAAGGACGCCCTGGTCGGAGCCGTGTTCCAGCGCCGTCTGGACGCCCTGAATGACGAACGTCTGCGCATCCTCGACGACCTGGAGGCCAAAGCAGGCGGTCAGCCGCTCAAGCCTTCCGCGATCGTCGAGGCCTACTTCGGTCCCCTGGTGCGCCACGCCTGCAGCGCGGGCGCCGAGCGGCGCGCTTTCATGCCGCTGCAATCCAGCACCATGTCCGATCCGAACGGCGCCATCAGCGCCCTGTTCGCGGCCGAGCGTTCGGCGGTCGCGCACCGGTTCACCCGCGCCCTGCTGGCCTCGCTGCCCAGCGTGCCGGAAGCCGAGATCGTCTGGCGCTTCCACTTCATGCTCGGCGCAACGGCCTACGCCATCATGGGTGCGGAAAGCTCCAGCCAGGCCATGAACCTGCCGGGCGACACCAACATCGACGCCCAGGCGCTGCTCAATCGCCTGATGGCCTTCCTGCTGGGCGGCCTGCGCGCCCCGCTGTCGACCGGCGCGCCACCACCGGGAGTCCCGACATGACGTTCCTGCTGATTCTTTTCGTCCTGCTGCTGGCCGCCGCCGCCTTCGTGCTGACCAGTCACGACCTGCGCATCCGGCACCTCAGCCGCCCCCTGTACCGGACCTTCCGCCGGATCCTGCCACGCATGTCCGACACCGAGCGCGAAGCCCTGGAAGCGGGCACCGTCTGGTGGGAAGGCGAACTCTTCCGCGGCCGCCCCAGCGCCCGCGCCCTGCATGACATCCCCGCCCCGCGACTGACCGAGGCCGAGCAATCCTTCCTGGACCACGAAGTCGAGACGGTCTGTGCAATGGTCGACGACTGGCGTGTCACCCGCCAGGACCTGGACATTCCCGCCGACGCCTGGGAATACATCAAGACCCACCGTTTCTTCGGCATGATCATCCCGCAAGAATACGGCGGCCTGGGCTTTTCCGCGCTGGCGCACTCCGCCGTGGTGGCCAAGCTGTCCACCCGCTGTTCCGCGCTGTCGGTCACCGTGATGGTGCCGAATTCCCTGGGGCCGGCCGAACTGCTGCTGCATTACGGCACCGAAGAACAGAAGGATCACTACCTGCCGCGCCTGGCCCGTGGCGAGGAAATCCCGGCTTTCGCACTGACCAGCCCCTGGGCCGGCTCGGACGCGGCCGCCATCCCCGACCACGGCATCGTGTGCCGAGGCGAATGGCAGGGCCGCGAAGTCCTGGGCATGCGCGTCACCTGGGACAAGCGCTACATCACCCTGGGGCCGGTGTGCACCATCCTGGGCCTGGCTTTCCGGCTGTACGACCCCGACGGCCTGCTGGGCGACACGCCCGACCTGGGCATCACCTGCGCCCTGGTGCCGGCCGACCACCCCGGCGTGGAAACCGGCCGACGCCATTTCCCGCTGGATGCGATGTTCATGAACGGCCCCACGCGCGGACAGGACGTGTTCATGCCGCTGGACTTCATCATCGGCGGTCCGGCCATGGCCGGGCAAGGCTGGCGCATGCTGATGGAATGCCTGGCGGCGGGACGCTCGATCTCCCTGCCCTCGTCCTACACCGGCATGGCCAAGCTCACGGCGCGCGCCGTGGGAGCCTATACCGTGGTGCGCGACCAGTTCCGCACCCGCATCCACAAGTTCGAGGGCATCGCCGAGGCTCTGGCGCGCATCGGCGGCCACACCTACCTGATGGACGCGGCCCGCGTCATGACGGCCGGCGCCGTGGACCTGGGCGAAAAGCCCGCCGTGATCTCGGCCATCGTCAAATACCACGTCACCGAACGCGGCCGCATCGTGGTCAACGACGGCATGGACATCATCGGCGGCAAAGGCATCTGCCTGGGACCGCAGAATTTCCTGGGCCGCGCCTACCAGCAGATCCCGGTGGGCATCACGGTCGAGGGCGCCAACATCCTGACCCGCAGCCTGATCATCTTCGGCCAGGGCGCGATCCGTTGCCATCCCCACGTTCTGGACGAAATGCGCGCCGCCCAGGCCGCCGATCCGGAACAGGGGCTGCAGGAATTCGATCGCGCTTTCTGGGGCCACGTGCGCCACACCACGGTCAATGCGCTGCGCGCCATCGGCCACGGCCTCACGAACGCGTTGCTGGCCCGTCCCGACACGGCCGTCGCGCCTGAAATGGCGCGCTACTACCGCCAGCTGACGCGCTTCTCGACGGCCTTCGCGACACTGGCCGACGTCTCCATGCTGACGCTGGGCGGCGCACTGAAGCGGCGCGAATCGATCTCGGCCCGACTGGGCGACATCCTGTCGCAACTCTATCTGATCTCCGCCACGCTGAAACGCTACCAGGACGAGGGCCGCCAGACCGCAGACGCGCCGCTGGCGCACTGGGCGCTCCAGGACGCGTTCTGCCGTGCCCAGGACGCTTTCGCCGGTGTGCTGGCCAACTTCCCCAACCGCCCCCTGGCCTGGGCCCTGCGCGTGCTGCTGTTCCCCTGGGGGAGGCCATTCGCCGCGCCGTCCGACGCGCTCACCATGGCCGTGGCCGATGCGATCAGCCAACCGGGCGGCGCACGCGACCGGCTGACGCAGGGCTCCTACGTCCCCCGTGACCCGGCCGAACCCGTCGGCGCCATCGAGGCCGCCTTCGCGGCCACGCTGGATACCCAGGCCATCGAGTCCCGCATGCGCGAATTCGAGAAGGCCGGCCGCGTGCCCGCCGCCGATCCGCGCGCCAACGTGCGCGACATGGCCGAGGCCATCCATGCGGCCGGTGGCATCACCGACGACGAACTCGACCGCATCCGCGCGCGCAACGCGCTGCGGGACCGCGTGATCGCCGTCGACGACTTCGCCCCGGATCTCCAGAATCCGTCGCTGACCGAACCCGAAGGAGCCGGATCCTGATGGCCTTCGAACCCGTCTACATCATCGACGGGGCGCGCAGCCCCTTCCTCAAGGCCCGCAACGCGCCGGGCCCCTTCTCCGCGTCCGATCTGGCCGTGCAGACGGGCCGCGAGCTGCTGCTGCGCCAGCCCTTCGCGCCCACCGACCTGGACGAGGTCGTGATCGGCTGCGCGGCGCCCTCAGCCGACGAAACCAACATCGGCCGGGTGATCGCCCTGCGCCTGGGCTGTGGCGACCGCGTGCCCGGCTGGACGGTGATGCGCAACTGCGCCTCCGGAATGCAGGCGCTGGATTCCGCCGCCATGGGACTCCAGACCGGCCGCCACGACCTGGTCCTGGCCGGCGGCGTGGATGCGCTGTCGCGCGCTCCGCTGCTGTTCCCCGACGAAATGGTCCACTGGCTGGCTCAATGGAACCAGGCCCGCTCCCTGGCGCAGCGACTGCCGCTGCTGCGGCGCTTCCGCCCCGCATACTTCAAGCCGGTGATCGGCCTGCTGAAAGGCCTGAGCGATCCGGTGATCGGCCTGTCCATGGGCCAGACCGCCGAAAACCTTGTGCACCGTTTCGGCCTGACGCGCGAACAGCTCGATGCCTATTCGGCGCAAAGCCACGCCCGCGCCCTGGCCGCGCGCGGCCGTGGGGCCTTCGACGAAATCGTGCCCCTGGTCGACGCCAAGGGCGCGCTGTACGCGGACGACGACGGCGTGCGCGCGGATTCCACGCCGGAAAAGCTCGCCAGGCTCAAGCCCGTTTTCGACAAACCCTACGGCAACATCACGGCGGGCAACAGCTCCCAGGTCACCGACGGCGCGGCACTCCTGCTGCTGGCGTCGGAGCGCGCCGTGCGCGAACGCGGCCTGCGTCCCGTCGCCCGCATCGTCGACGCCCAGTGGGCCGCCCTGGACCCCGCCGTCATGGGCCTGGGGCCCGTGCACGCGGCTTCGGCTATACTCGCGCGCAATGGCCTGGAACTGAACGACCCGGACTTGTGGGAAATCAATGAAGCCTTCGCCGCCCAGGTGCTGGGCTGTCTCGCAGCCTGGCGCGACGAATCGTGGTGCCGGGAACACCTGGGGCGCGGCGCGTTTGGAGACCTGGACATGGACCGTCTGAATGTTGACGGCGGCGCCATCGCGCAGGGCCACCCAGTGGGAGCCTCGGGCGCGCGCATCGTGCTGCACCTGGTGCGCGCCCTGCAGGCACGCGGGCTGCGCCGGGGCATGGCCGCCATCTGCATCGGCGGAGGCCAGGGCGGCGCCATGCTGGTCGAACGCTGCGATCAGGGGGCCTGACATGACCTTCGAGTCCCTGGGCCTGCGTCATTTCCACTGTGCGACGGACCCGCAAGGCATTGCCTGGCTGACCTTCGACTGCGCCGACAGCGCCGTCAACCGCCTGTCGGGCGACGCGCTGGCGGAACTGAACCGCGTCCTGGACCATTTCCAGTCCGCCCCGCCCGCCGCGATGGTGATCCGCTCGGGCAAGGCCGCCGGCTTCATCGCGGGCGCCGACATCGACGAATTTTCCCAACTGAACGACGCCGCCACAGCGAGCCTCTTCGTCGAGCGCGGCTGGACCGCCTTCAACCGCCTCGCGGCGGTATCCTGGCCGACCCTGGCCCTGATCCAGGGTCATTGCATGGGCGGCGGCCTGGAACTGGCCCTGGCCTGCCGCTACCGGATCGTCGTGGATCAGCCCGACACGCGCCTGTCGCTGCCCGAGGTCATGCTGGGCATCTTCCCCGGCTGGGGCGGCATGCTGCGCCTGCCCCGGCGCGTGGGCGCTCCGCTGGCCCTGGACATGATGCTGACCGGCCGCGCCCTGGACGCGCGCCGCGCCGCGGCGGCCGGTCTGGCCGATCTGTGCGTGCCGCCCCGTCTGGCGGAGCGATCGGCCGCCTGCCATGTCCTGTCGAACCAGCCGGTGCGCGGCCCGCGGGGCAAGGACGCCTGGCTCAGCCACGCCGTCCTGCGGCCACTGCTGCTGCGCCAGGCCCGCAAGACCCTCGAAAAGCGCGATCCGCGAAGCCACTACCCGGCCCCACGCGCCATCCTGGAGATCTGGGCGCATCACGGCGGGAACGCGCTGGCCGCACCCGGACTGATCGATACCATCATCCGGTCCGGCACCGCCCGCAACCTGCTGCGCGTGTTCCGCATGCAGGAACGCCTCAAATCATTCGGCAAGGCCGGGGATCAACAAGCCATGCGACACGTCCACGTGGTGGGCGCGGGCGTGATGGGCGGCGACATCGCCGCCTGGTGCGCGCTCAAAGGGCTGACCGTCACATTGCAGGACACGGACCGCGCGCGCATCGCCCAGGCCATCGGCCGCGCCCAGGCACTGTACGCCCGCAAGATCCGGCCCGCCCGCGAGGCACGGCTGACGGCGGACCGCCTGATCCCCGACCCGGACGGCCAGGGCGTCGCCCGCGCCGACCTGATCATAGAGGCCATCAGCGAGAACCTGGAAGCCAAGCGCGGCCTGTACGCCGCCCTCGAGCCGCGCCTGAAGGACGGCGCGCTGCTGGCGACCAACACATCCAGCCTGTCGCTGCAGGACCTGGGACGCGACCTGGCGCATCCCGGACGCCTCGTAGGCATCCACTTCTTCAATCCCGTGGCCAGAATGCCCCTGGTCGAGGTCGTAGCCGCCGAGGCCACCGATCCGCGCGCCCAGGCCACCGCCTGCGCCTTCGTCGGCCGGATCGGCAAACTGCCCCTGCCGGTGAAAAGCGTGCCCGGCTTCCTGGTCAACGCCGTGCTGGCGCCCTACATGCTGGAGGCCATGCGCTGTGTGGACGAAGGCCTGCGCCCCGAGACCATCGACGCCGAGATGAAGGCCTTCGGCATGCCCATGGGCCCGATCGAACTCATCGACACCGTGGGCCTGGACATCGCTCGCGACGCCGGCGCGCAACTGACCGGCGGCGCCGAGCCACCCGCCTGCCTGGCGCGACATCTGGATCGCAACGAACTGGGCCGCAAGTCCGGCCAGGGCTTCTACCGCTGGCGCGAGGGCAAGCCCGTTCGCGCCGAAGCGGGCGCGGCCCCGGCCGGACTGGCCAGCCGTCTTCTTCAACCCTTGATCGACGCCACCCGCCGCCAGCTGGCGGCCGGCGTCGTCGCCGATTCCGAACTCGCGAATGCGGGCGTGATCTTCGGAACGGGCTACGCACCCTATACGGGGGGACCCATGACATTCGACGACGATTGATTTTGCCCTGACGCCGGTCTGATCCCGGCGCCCCGCCGCCAAACCGAACGACGCTGCGCGAACCGCGCGGCGGGGTGAAGTTTTGCTTGTTTGATTTGAAAGGCTGCGACCATCCTGCGCGCGGCCGGGGGACGTTCGTCCCTGAATTTTAAACCCCAGCCCGATGTGGTTGATCGGGCAGCACCAAAATGCAGGCACGCCTGCGCACCAAGACGACTTTTCATCAACAATCCGGAGGTGACACGATGAAAATGCAATACACGCTCAAGACCCTGTCGGCCCTGATCCTGGGCCTGGGTGCCGCGGGCGTCGCCCATGGCGCCGGTTTCCAGCTGCTGGAACAGAACGCCAGCGGCATAGGAAGCGCCTACGCCGGTTCCGCCGCCATCGCGGAGGACGCCAGCACCGTCTACTACAACCCCGCCGGCATGACGATGCTGCCGGGCATGAATGTCAGCGCGGGCGCGGTGGCGATCAAGCCGAGCTTCAAGTTCTCGAACGGCGGCACGACCAACGCGGCTGGCGCCCCGGTGAACGGCTCGGACGGAGGCGATGCCGGCTCCTGGGCCGCCGTGCCCAACGCCTACTTCACCTGGGAGGTGAATCCGCGCATCTGGCTGGGCCTGGGCGTGGGCGCGCCCTTCGGCCTGATGACCGACTACGAGGAAGGCTGGGCCGGCCGCTACCACTCGGAAAAATTCTCCATCGAGAGCATCAACATCAATCCGTCGATCGCTTTCAAGGCCACCGACACCCTGTCCCTCGGTTTCGGCGTGAACTACATGCACCTGGAGGCGGACTACCGCAAGGCGCAGTTCGTGCCCGACCAGATGGGGGGCCTGGTCCCCGGGGGCGACCTGAACGCCAAGGTCAAGGCCAAGGGCGACGCCTGGGGCTGGAACCTGGGCCTGCTGTGGCAGGCCACGCCGGACACGCGCTTCGGTCTGTCCTACCGCTCCAAGGTCAAGATCGACGCCGAAGGCACCACGACGGTCAGCAACCGGAACATCCCCGGCACCTTCAACCACCCCGTTTTCGGTCCGCTGCCCAACCCGATCCTGGGCGCGGTCCCCCTCGGCGGCCACGACGCCGAAACCACGGTCGAACTGCCCGACACCGCCATCCTCAGCGTGGTCCACCAGCTGAACGAGCGCTGGACCCTGCTGGGCGACGTGTCCTGGACGGGCTGGAGCAGCATCCCGGAACTGAAAATCGAGAACACCGGCGCGCCGAACTCCACGCTGGACCTGCGCTTCAAGGACGCCTGGCGCGTGGCCCTGGGCGCGCACTACCGCTACAGCGACGCCTGGACCTTCAAGGGCGGCGTGGCCTGGGACCAGTCGCCGGTGCGCGACGACGCCTATCGGCCGTCCTCCCTGCCGGACAACGACCGCTACTGGGTGTCCCTGGGCGCGCAATACCGCTTCAACAAGAACACCAAGGTCGACGTCGGCTACGCCCACCTGTTCGTGAAGAGCACCTCGGTGAACAACGCCTCATCCAAGGAGGCGGGCGTGCTGAAGGGCGATTACAAGAGCAGCGCGGACATCATCGGCGTGCAGTTCTCGCACCAGTTCTGAACGCGGTGACCGTGAGCCTGGCATGAAGTTGTCGCAGTTGAAACGCCTGCCGCCGCAGTGGCGGGCGCGTGCCATGCGCACGGGCTTCAACCTGCACCCGGCCTTCCGCGCGACGGGGGGCCGGGTGGAATATGTGTCCCACGACCTGTTGCACGTGCGCGTGCGCCTGGCGCTCACGCGGCGCACGCGCAACATCGTGGGCTCGATCTTCGGCGGCTCGCTGTTCGCCGTCACCGACGGCGTGCACGTGGGCATGCTGATGGCCCGCCTGGGGCGGGACGCCATCATCTGGGACAAGGCCGCCGAGATCCGCTACCGCAAGCCGGCGTTCCGCACGCTGTACGCCGATTTCATCCTGACGGAGGATGAGCTGAGAGGCATCCGCGAGGATCTGGACCGCGAGCACGAAACCGAACGGGTCTACCAAGTGGATCTGAAGGACGCCGAAGGCACGGTGCACACGGAAGTCCGGCGCACCATCTACCTGGCCGACAAGGCCTACTACAAACAACGCAAGCCGCGCCCCGACGCGGCGGGAGACGCATCATGATCCATCCGAACACCGCCTTCGGCCCCGTCCGAACCCTGCTGCGGAACACGGCCGCCGCCCTGGCCCTGGCCACTGCGGGGTTGTGCGCGGCGCCCCCCGCCCTGGCCCTGACCATCGCCAATGTGGACGTGCCCGGGCAGCAGTCGGTCGCCGGGCGTGATCTGACCCTGAACGGCGCGGGACTGCGCCAGCGCTTCGTCTTCCACGTCTACGTCGCCGCCCTGTACCGGCCGAAACCCTCCAGGGACGCCGAAGAAATCCTGAACAGCCCGGAGCCGCAGATGCTGCGCCTGACCCTGCTGCGCGACATCAACAGCAAGGCGCTGACCGACGCGCTGAACGACGGACTGAAAGCCAATTGCACAGAAGCCGAACTGAAGGACATGGCCGCCACCATCGACCATTTCGAAACCTTCATGAAGACCGGCGGCGAGGGCGCCTCGGGCGACCGGGTGGACATGATTTTCAATCAGGGAACCGTCTCGGTATCATTCAAGGGCAAGGCACTGGGGGAAGTGAAGGATCCCCGTTTCGCCACCGCGCTCCTGAAAGTCTGGCTGGGCGCCCACCCGGCCCAGGAATCCCTGAAAGCGGCCCTGCTGGGCCAGGAATCCAAAAGCAACTGATCTGACATAAAGGAACCGCATCATGGAACGCATCTGGCTGGAACACTACCCCGAAGGAGTGCCGGCTGACATCACCGACCAGGCCGCCGCCTATGCTTCGCTGGCCGACCTGTTCGAGCAAAGCTGCGGGCAGTATGCCGGCAACACGGCTTACGTCAGCATGGGTGCGTCCCTGACTTACGCGCAGACGCTGGACAAGGCCAGGGCCTTCGCGGCCTGGCTGCAGTCCCAGGGGGTGGCCAAGGGCGACCGCGTCGCGCTGATGATGCCCAATCTGCTGCAATACCCGATCTGCCTGTTCGGCACCTTGATGGCGGGCGCGGTGGTGGTCAACACCAATCCGCTCTACACGGCGCACGAACTGCACCACCAGTTGAGCGATTCCGGTGCGACCACGGTGGTGGTGGCTGAAAACTTCGCCCACACGCTGCAAGATGCGCTGCGAGATACCCAGGTGAAGCGCGTGGTGGTCACCTCGCTGGGCGAACTGCTGGGCTTTCCCAAAGGCCTGATCACCGACCTGGTGGTCCGCCACGTCAAGAAGATGGTGCCTGCCTGGCGCATCCCGGGCGCCGTGCGTCTGAGCGACGCGCTGGCCGAAGGCGCCCGCGCGTCCTATCACCGTCCCACGCTGACGCATGCCGACCTGGCGGCGCTGCAATACACCGGAGGCACCACGGGCGTGGCCAAAGGCGCCATGCTGAGCCACGGCAACCTGGTGTCCAACGTCTGCCAGGCCTATGCCTGGGTGCGGCCCTACTGCCAGGGCGACCGCGAATGCATCGTCACGGCGCTCCCCCTCTACCATATCTTCGCCTTGACGGCGAACTGCCTGACCTTCATGCGGCTGGGCGCCAGCAACCTGCTGATCGTCAATCCGCGCGACATTCCCGGCTTCGTCAAGGAACTGGGCAAGACCCGGTTCACCGCCCTGACGGGGGTGAATACGCTGTTCAACGCCCTGCTGAACAATCCTGATTTCGGCAAGCTGGACTTCAGCGGACTGAACATCACGCTGGGCGGAGGCATGGCCGTCCAGGAAGCCATCGCGGCACGCTGGCTGAAGACCACGGGCAAGCCCATCGCTCAGGCCTACGGCCTGACGGAAACTTCGCCCGCCGTGACCATCAACCCGCTCGACAAGGTCGATTTCAACGGCTCGATCGGCCTGCCGGTGCCGTCCACGGACGTCTCCGTGCGCAACGACAACCGCACCATGGCGATCGGCGAATCGGGCGAGATCTGCGTCAAGGGCCCGCAGGTGACGACCGGCTACTGGAACCGTCCCGAGGAAACCGCCAAGGTTTTCGACGCGGACGGCTGGCTGCTGACCGGCGACATCGGCTACATGAACGACAAGGGCTACGTGTTCCTGCTGGACCGCAAAAAGGACATGATCCTGG
>DISE01000021.1 GCA_002421865.1 Castellaniella sp. UBA6218 | reverse complement strand
GAACATCACCAGCGGCATGCCGTTGTCGATGCAGGTGACCTCGATGTCGAAGGCCTCGAAGCCGTCGCCCGCGCCGGGCTCGACGTGGACCGTGTCGAGCACCCGGCCGGTGGGCAGCAGGCCCGAGCAGACGGATCCGGCGGTATCGAGGAAATTGATGGTGATGGGCGCGGCGCGGCCCGGCACGCCGTCGATGCGGGCCTCGCCCTCGTAGCTCACGCGGCGGCCCTCGGGGGTCATCGGCGTGCGCACCGTGATGTCGCACTGCATGCCGGTGTTGCGGGTCAGCACCCGCACCGTGGTCTCGTCGCCCTGGGGCTCGACCAGGCCGACCTCGATGGCGAAGGGCACGACCGCCGCCAGCATGTTGCCGCAATTGGGCGTGGTGTCGACGGTGTCGCGGTCGGGCTGGAGCTGGGCAAAGAGAAAGTCCACGTCCACCCCGGGCTCGGTGCCGCGCCGGACGATCCCGACCTTGCTGGTCAGGGGGTGGGCGCCGCCTAGGCCATCGATCTGGCGCGGGTCGGGCGAACCCATGACGGCCAGCAGGACCCGGTCGCGCGCCGCCGTGTCGGCGGGCAGATCCGACTCGAGGAAGAAAGGCCCGCGCGACGTGCCGCCGCGCATGAAAAGGGTAGGAATGGCTTTTTGCATGATGAACTCATTATGGGCGGAACCGGACATTTAGATAAGGCCTGTTACTCACTATCAGCTATGCCATAATGCTATGATACGTACCACATCATGCCGTGCATGGACAGCGACATGGACCTCAAGCAGCTCGAATATTTCCTCCGCGTGGCCGAGCTGGGCAGCTTCACCCAGGCCTCCCGCGCCCTCAACATCGCCCAGCCGGCGCTCAGCCGGCAGGTGCGCATGCTCGAGGTCGAGCTGCGACAAAACCTGCTCAACCGCAACGGGCGCGGGGTGACCACCACCGAGGCCGGCAAGCTGCTGCTCGAGCATTGCCGGGGCATCCTGCACCAGATCGACCGCGCCAAGGAGGACCTGGGCCGGGTCCAGGGCGCCCTGGCCGGCCGGGTCGCCCTGGGGATCGCGCCCAGCGCCTCCAAGATGATGACCGTACGCCTGACCCGCAAGGTGCGCAAGCACCTGCCCAACGCCTCGCTGTCGATCAGCGAGGGGCTGTCCTTCGTCATGCAGGAATGGCTGCTGGCGGGCCGCCTGGACATCGCCCTGCTCTACAATCCCAGCCCCTCGGCCGAGCTCGACATCGCGCCCCTGACCTGCGAGTCTCTGTACCTGGTCGGCCCGCGCGGCCCCCATCCCTCCGACAAGCCGATGCCCCTGGAATCGCTCAGGAACATCCCCCTGGTGATCCCCAACCGCCCGCACACGATCCGCATGCTGCTCGAGGCCGAGATGTCGACCATCGGCCTGAAGCCCAACATCCGCCTCGAGATCGACGGCGTGCCCGCGATCCTCGACCTGGTGGCCGACGGCGCGGGCTACGCCGTGCTGACCGAGCACGCCGTGCTGACCTCGGCGCGCCCCGACCTCTACCACATCCGCCCGATCGTCCAGCCGCAGTTGATCAGCCGCCTGTGCGTGGCCACGGCCTCGGGCCGCATCACGACCCTGACCCAGAACGCCGTGCTCGAGCTCATCCGCGAGACGGCACGGCAAGTCTATCCGCCGACGATGATTCAAACAGCCTGAAGGAATTCACCAGCGAGCCGAGCTTTTCCGCCTGGCGGCGGATGTTGCCCGCCGCCGCCGCGGCCTGCGCCACCAGCGCGGCGTTGCTGCGGGTGGCGCCGTCGATCTCGGTCATCGCGAGGTTGACCTGCTCGATGCCCTGCCCCTGCTCCTGGCTGGCCAGGGCGATCTCGTGGACGAGCGAGACGAATTGATGCACGGCCTCGCGCGCCTCCGCCGAGACCCGGCCCGCCTCGCCGACCATGTCCGCCCCCTCGCCGATGGCCTGGACCGACCGGCCGATCAGGGCTTCGATTTCGCGGGCGGCCTCGCCGGTGCGCTGGGCGAGGCTGCGGACCTCGGCCGCGACCACGGCGAAGCCCCGCCCCTCCTCGCCCGCGCGCGCCGCCTCCACGGCCGCGTTCAGCGCCAGGATGTTGGTCTGGAAGGCNNCGGCGCGCGCTGTCCTGGATGCGCGCCATGGTGTCGACCGCGCGGCGCAGCGAGGTCTCGCTCTGCGACACCTGCTGCTCGGAACCCGAGGCCAGCTCGCTGGCCTGCCCGGCGTGCGCGGCGTTCTGCTTGACCGTGCTGGCGAGCTGCTCGATCGAGGCGGCGGTCTCCTCGAGGGAGCTCGCCTGCACGTCGGTGCGCCGCGACAGGTCGTCATTGCCCTGGGCGATCTCGCGCACGCCGCTGACGACGACCGAGGCGGATTCCTTGATGCGCACGATCAGCAGCTTCATGTTGATCTGCAGGATGCGCAGGCCGTGGGCGAGGCTGGCCAATTCGGCCGCGCCGCCGGTCTGGATCCGGCCGGAAAGGTCGCCCGAGCTGATGCGCTCGATGTCCGCGCGCATGCGCCGCACGGCGCGGGCCACGGGGCGGTACAGCGCCAGGCCGCCGACCAGGCACCAGGCGGCGCCCGCCGCCGCCAGCGCCATCGCCGGCAGGCTGCCGGCCCCCAGCACCCCGAGCGCGGCGAACAGGCCCGCGCCCACGATCGAATGCGCCGCCACCCGCGCGCGCAGCGACGCGCCGGCCGCGCGCGCCAGGGCGCGCCGCGCCGGACCCGCCGTGGAGACCACGCCCTCGTGGATCCGGACGCCGCGCCGGCCCTCGGCCATGGCGCCGTACGCGCGCTCGGCCGCCTCGACCCGCTCGCGCGACGGCCGGGTCCGGATGGAGGTGAATCCGGTGACCTGCCCGCCCTGGAAGATCGGCGCCGCCTGGATGTCGACCCAGTAGTGGTCGCCATTCTTGCAGCGGTTCTTCATCAGGCCGGACCAGGCCTTGCCGCGGCGTACGGTGCGCATCAGGTCGGCGAAGGGCTCGCGCGGCATCGCGGGATGGCGCAGGATGCTCTGCGAGGAGCCGATCACCTCGGAGGGCTCGTGCCCGCTGATGCGCAGGAAATCCTCGTTGACGTAGGTGATCCGCCCCTCGAGGTCGGTCGCCAGCACGATGGTCTCGCCCTCGCGCAGGATGTATTCCCGCCCCGTGACGTGCAGGTCTTCGCTCATGTCCCCTCCTTTTTTATGTCATGCCGGTCTTGCCGCCGCCGGCCTGGATGCTCCTTTCGCCGGCTCAGCGCTCTTTCGCGTGCGCGATCAGCCGATCGGCGTACGCCTGCCAGCCACCGGCCTTGTCGACCTCGGCGAACAGCCCCTGCGCCGCCAGGCCGGCGACCCAGTCCTGCTTGGCCGCCGTCGCGCTGGCCATCAGGGGCTCGAAGCCGGCCTCGCGCACCGTATTGGCGACCTCGCGCATTTCCTCGGCCCGGCGGCGACCGTGCTGGACGACGCGGCTGTAGAAATAGGCGCCCTGCTCGGACCAGTCGATCGAGGGAAAGGTCTCTTGCAGGGTCGGCAGCACGTAGTCCTCGACGCCATAGGCGCGCGCGGCGGTGTAGCTTTCGATCACCAGCGCCTCGAGGCCCTTGATCATGACGCTGCGGCACATCTTGATCGCCGAGGCCACGCCCAGCTCGTTCGAGACCGCGGTCGCGTCCATGCCGGCGTCCCGCAGGCGCGCGGCCAGCGCCTCGGCATGGGGGCCGCCCAGCAGCATGGGCACGCGGATCCCGTAGGGGGGCACGGAGGTCATGACGCCCGCCTCGACGTACAGGCCCGAGGCCGCCTCGACCAGGGCGGCGGCCTCGCGCTTGGCGCCCGGCGAGGCGGAATTCAGGTCCAGGAAGACGGTGCCCGGCCGGATGTGGCGCGCGGCCTCGCGGGCGACGTCGACGGTGTTGGAGGCGGTCACGGCGGACATCACCAGGTCGCTGCGGCCGCACAGCTCGGCCGCCGAGCCGCACAGCGGCACGCCGTCGCGCTCGGCGCGCGCCCGCAGGGGCGCGGCAGTGCCCTCGTCGGCGAGCTTGACGTCCCAGGCCTGCACGCTGGCCGCATGGTCCTTGAGCCCGGCGCAGAAGATGCCGCCGACCTCGCCGTAGCCGATCAATCCAAGATTCGTGCTCTGCATCGCAATGCTCCTCAAAACGATTCGGTGTCGACCTCGGCCATGTTCGCCGCGCCGTGGCGCGCGCCCTCCACCGTGCGGTCATTGATCAGGGCGTCGAGCTCGGCCAGCGTGGCGGCATCCAGCGAGACCCCCACCGCGCCCAGGTTGTCCTCGAGGTGGTCGAGCCGGATCGTGCCGGGAATCGGGATGATGTCCTCGCCCTGGTGCAGCAGCCAGGCCAGCGCAAGCTGGGCGGGCGAGCAGCCCACGCGCGCCGCGATCCGCCGGTAAGGCGCGAGCAGGCGCAAGTTGCGGGCGTAGGCCTCGGGCTGGAAGCGCGGCATGCGCCGGCGCAGGTCGCCCGCGTCGAGGGCGCCCGGATCCGGCAGGCCGTCGGCCAGGAACGCCCGGGCGAGCGGGCTGTAGGGCACGAAGGCCGCGCCGATCTCGCGGCAGGCGGCGAGGACGGCGATCTCGGGGTTGCGCGTCCACAGCGAATATTCGCTCTGGACGGCGGCCACGGGATGCACGGCGTGCGCCCGGCGCAGGGTCTCGGCGGACACCTCGGACAGGCCGATGTGGCGGATCTTGCCGGCGCGCGCGAGATCCGCGAGGGCGCCCACGCTGTCCTCGACCGGCACGGACTTGTCCCAGCGATGCAGATAGTACAGATCGATCGCATCGGTGCGCAGGCGGCGCAGGGAATCCTCGCAGGTGCGGCGCAGGGTTTCGGGCCGGCCGTCGATGTGGCGCTGGCCGTTCTCGCGGAAGATTCCGCATTTGCTGGCCAGCATGAAGCGGTCGCGGTGCGGGGCCAGCACCCGGCCCAGAAGTTCCTCATTGTGGCCGAAGCCGTAGAGCGCCGCCGTGTCGAACAGCGTCACTCCCCGGTCCAGCGCGCCCAGCAACAGCGCCTCGGCGTCGGCCGGCGAAACCGCCGGTCCGTAGCCGTGGCTCAGGCTCATGCAGCCCAGGCCGATGGGAAAGACCGGGGTACCGGCCAGCACGCGCGTCGTCGTTTTCGTCGTCATGGTGACCCGATTATCCCCATAAACGGGACGGCCCGGTAAGACCGGGCGCGTCACTAACAGCTATGCCGGATTGCTATGGAATCCGGATACCACACACCCGGCGCTACATCTTCCCGGGATCCTTGACGGCCTCGACCGTGGCGAACTCCACGTTCTGCAGCACGCCGTCCACTTTCTCGACCTTGCGGATGTAGACGTTCTGGATGATGTCGCGCGTCGCAGGATCGATTGCCACGGGGCCGCGCGGGCTGGCCCATTTCATGCCCTTGACCGCCGCGATGAAGGCGTCGCCGCCAGCATCGCCCTTGGTTTTTTCCAGCGCTTCGCGGATCAGCCGCATGCCGTCATAGGCCGCCACGGCCACCATATTGGGCCGCGTGCCGGGATAGGCCCGGGCGTAGGCCTGGACAAAGGCCTTGTTCTCAGGCGAATCGTGCGCCTGGGAATAGTGGAACGAAGTGATCATGCCCAGGGCGTTGTCGCCCATGGCCGCCAGCACGTCCTCGGTGACCACGTCGCCGGTGGCCAGCAGCCGGATGCCGGCGTCGGCCAGGGCGCGCTCCTTGTAGCTCTTGGCGAATGCGACCCCTTGTTCGCCATTGGGCACGAACAGAAAGATCGCGTCCGGCCTGGCGTCCTTGATCTTCTGCAGGAACGGCGCGAAATCCGGGCTGGTGAGCGGCGTCTGGACTTCACCCACCACCTCGCCGCCCGCGGCGGTAAAGGTCTTCTTGAACTGAGCCGCCGCGTCATGGCCCGGCCCATAGTCGGCCACGGCGATGTACACCTTGTGGATGCCGTTGGCCGCCGCCCAGCCCGCCATCGGCGCAGCCACCTGCGGCAAGGTCATGGACGTGCGGACGATGTAGGGCGACTTTTCCGTGATCGAGGACGTGGCGGCATTCATCACGACCATGGGCACCTTGGCCTCGGTGGCCAGGGGCGCAACCGAGAATGCGCCCGGCGTCAGGCCGAAACCGGCCAGCACCTCGACCTTGTCCTGGATCAGCAAGGTCTGCGCCTGGCGCTTGCTGATCGACGGCGACACGCCGGTGTCGTCTTTCTCGATCAGCACGATCCGGCGGCCCGCCACCGTGTCGCCGTGCTCCTTCAGATAGAGCTTCGCGCCGTTCACCATCTGTTGCCCGGTCGAGGCGAACGGCCCCGACAGCGGCAGGATCATGCCGACCTTCAGATCCTGGGCCTGGGCGGCGCACGCCCCTCCGGCCGCGAAAACGCAGGCGGCCAGCAATTTACCGATCGTATGCTTCACGTGTGTCTCCTTGTCTTGTCATCGTGAAATGAAGGCGCCGGGCCTACAGATCCAGCACCAGCATGGGGGTCCGGGCGCGCGAGCAGCATGGCGTGAACTGATCGTTCACCGCGTGCTCCGCGTCCGTGAGATAGCTGTCGCGGTGGTCCGGGACGCCTTCGCGCACGCCCGTCAGACAGGTGCCGCAGATCCCTTCCTCGCAGGAGACCGGGATGAACACCCCCTGCCGGTCCAGCGCCGACGTCACGGTCTCGTCGGCCGGAATGTCGAAGACCTCGCCGGTGCTGGCCAATTTGACCTGAAAGGCCACGTCTCCCTCTACCGGCGCCGAGGGATGCTCGTCCTCGCCGAGGGCGAAGCGCTCGAAGTGGATGCGCGCCTCGTCCACGCCGGCCGCGCGCGCCTGCGCGAGGATGAAATCGATATAGCCCGACGGCCCGCAGACGTAGACATGAGTCCGGGCGTCGGCCGCCGCCAGCACGGCCCGCGCGTCCAGAGCGGTTCCGGGCTCGTCATCGAAATGCGCCTGGGCATGCCCTGCCAGGGCCGGCCCCAGGATCTCGTTCAGGAAGGCTGCGCGGGCGCGGGACCGGCAGCTGTAGTGCAGGTCGAAAGAGGCGTCCGTCGCCCGCAGGCGGCGCGCCATGCACAGCAGCGGCGTGATCCCGATCCCGCCGGCGAACAGCAGGCTGTGTTCAGCCGGCACCAGCGGGAAGCGGTTGCGCGGCGGACTGATGCGCAGCAGATCCCCCACGCGCACCTGGTCGTGCACCGCCGCCGACCCCCCGCGAGACTGCGGCTCGCGCAGCACGCCGATCAAAAAGTGGGACCGCTGCAGGCAGTCGTTGAGCAGTGAATACTGGCGGATGAAGCCGCCCGGCAGATGCACATCGATGTGCGCCCCGGGGGAAAATTCCGGCAGCGGACCGCCATCGGGATCCACCAGTTCGAGACTCACGACGTCCTGGGCCGCCTGATGCTTGCCGGCGACCCGCACGGACAGGGATTCGGTGATCATGTCTTTCTCTTTCCAATCGGCCCGGCAGGCATGCCGGGCCTTCCATAAAGCCTTCAGGCGGCCTCCGCCTGGATCAGATCGTCGAGGATGCGCCGCGCCCGCACGCCGCCGGCATCGATGTTCAGGGCCAGCAGCCGACGGCCGGGGAAATTGCGCTGGTTGCGCTGCTGCGCTTCCAGCACGGCCAGATCCTGACTGAAGATCCTGCCCTGCCCTGCGCGGATCGCATCGGTCAGGGCTTCGTCATCGGGCTGGAAATGACGGGCCATACCCCAGAAATACCAGTGCGAGGACTCGGTCTCGGGCGTCATGAAGTCCACGACGATCGCCGAAACCTTGTCCCGGGCATCGGCCTCGAAGCCGCCCTTGCCCGCCAGCGCCACGCCGACATCGATCAGCACATGGCCCGGCGCGGTGAAGCGCGACATCTGCCAGCGGTCGACCAGCGCCTGGTCGTCCAGGCCGTGGGCCCGCATGGCGGCCTGCCAGAAGGGCGGCGCGACGATGCCATGCATGACGCGGCTGGTGACGACCTGATCGCCTTCAACCCGGGTCTGGACCGGCGCCTCGTCGATTTCGCCCTGGCCGATACTGTCGGTGTGCACGTAGGCCTCGTGGGTCAGATCCATCAGGTTGTCGATCATCAGCCGGTAATCGCAGCCGATATGATAAAGCCCCCCGCCGTACGCCCATTCGGGATGGTGGGCCCAGAACAGGTCGGGGATGGCCGCCTCGTCGGCGCGTTCGGGATCGCCCGGCCAGATCCAGACGAAGCCGTGCCGCTCCACCACCGGGTAGCTGCGGATGCAGGGGAATCCGCCCACCCGCTGCTTGGGCATGGAGACGGCCTTGCCGTCGCAGCCCATGACCAGGCCATGGTAGCCACACATCAGGTTGCCGTCCACGACTGCGCCCAGGGACAGGGCCGCGCCCCGATGAGGACAGAAATCCTCGAGTGCCGCGACCCGTCCCTCCGCGCCCCGGTAGAGCGCGACGGGTTGGCCGCAGATCGTGCGACCCAGGGGTTTGTCCGCGATCTCGTCGGGCGTGCAGGCCACGTACCAGGCATTCTTGGGAAACATCATCAACCTCCTGGGGGACCGCTCGCGGTGACGCGACCCGGTCGTGCATCGTTCGGATTAATATTCAGCACACTGAACATTTAGATATATCCTATTTTCCCGGACGACGATGCCATATCCGTGCTTACCCTTAGGAATCCTCCAAAGCCCGGAGGGTCCCTATACCCGTCCGGACGCAGGATCATCGACGGAGCCCCCCGAAGCCCCGGGCCGCACAGCCGTCAACGGCGCACGGCTCTGGTGGTTGTTGACATCGACCAGTTTCTGCAGCAACGCCATGAACCGGGCTTCTTCCCGGGGCGAGAATTTTTCGAAGATGCGTCGGTGCAACCGGCCTATGGCCTCGTTGAGCGACAACAGAAGATCCCGTCCCTGATCGGTCAGGGTCAGAATCCGCTGGCGACGATTCGCCGGATCGATCCGCCGGGACAGCAGGCCCTTTTCCTCCAGGCGCATCGCCACGCTGGCCGCCGTGGACGTGTCGATGGCCGCCAGCCCCGCCACGGACACCTGGTCGATCCCGGGATGATCCAGCAGCACGCACAGCACGGCATACTGCATGGGCGTGACCAGGCTGCCGATCTCGTCGTGGAAGATCGAGGCGGAAATCTGCTGCGCACGGCGCAGCAAGTGGCCAGGCTGGGTGTAGAGGGGTTCTCGCAGGATCGGATCGGGCATGCGGGCATCTCGCCGTAGGCCGCCGGGCGCGCGGCCGGAAAAGGACACGGGCGGACGCCGCCCCCGCGTCCTCGTGCGATGATGATTCACATGATGCCGATTATCCTTCAGAAGGAGATTCCATGAACAACACGCGTCCCACCTTCGTCCTGCTGCACGGCCTGCTGTGCGACGCGGACACCTGGGCCGACTTCATCGGTCCGCTCTCGCGTCTGGGGCACGTCCTGGCCGCGAATCTGAGCGGCATCGGCGCCCTGCCCGATGCGGCGCGGGACGTGCTGGCGCGCGCGTCGGGACCGCTGATCGTTCTGGGGCATTCGATGGGCGGACGCGTCGCGCTGGAAATGGCGCGCCAGGCGCCGACACGCTGCCATGCCCTGGTCCTGATGAACACGGGTTACCAGGGCCTGAGTGAAGGCGAGGCCGAAAAGCGCATGGCCCTGGTGCGCGCCGCCCGGGCGGGGGGCGTCCAGGCCATCGCCGAGGACTGGCTGGACGGCATGATCGCGCACCGGACCCGGGGCGATGCCGCCCTGATGGCCCGGATGCGCGCCATGGTCCTGCGCTCGACGCCAGAATCATTCGCCGGCCAGATCCAGGCCCTGATCGAACGGCCCGACGCGACGGATCTGCTGGGCCGGATCGCCTGCCCCGTCCTGTTCATGAGCGGCACCGAGGACCGCTGGAGCCCGCTCGACCGCCACGCGGACATGGCCTCCAGAGTGCCGGACGCGGTTCTGGAGGCGGTCGAGGGCGCCGGCCACATGGCGCCCTTCGAGGCACCCGAGGCCTGCCTGTCCGCGATCATGGACTGGCTGGCACGGCGGGGGCTGGCGGCCTGAACCGGCCGGACCGGGTTCGGAACCCGGGTTCGGATTCAGCCGGCCTGAGCCGGTTCCAGCACCAGCAGCCCGGTGGCCGTGTTGGAGATCGGCACATGGTAGTGCGCATGGTGCCGTTTGACCGGCATGTCGTCCAGCACGCCGCGCGCCGCCACCCACATCAGCAGCTCGATCCCCTGCGTCCCGGTGAGCTCGACCAGATCTTCGTTGGAATACCGGGTGATCCAGGTCGGATCGTCCACCAGGCTGTCCATGAACTGCAGATCGAAGGGCTTGTTGATGAAGCCGGCGCGTTCGCCGTCGAGCTGGTGCGACAGACCCCCGCTGGCGATGACGAGCACGCGCCGGTCGTCGTCCCAGGACTCGATCGCGCGGCGCAACGACTGCCCCAGCCGGTAGCAGCGCGAAGCCGAGGGGTACGGCGCCAGAACGGTGTTGATGCAAACCGGCACGATTTCCACCGGCCACGCGCCGGTGTCCTTGCCTTCCGGCCAGAGCAGCGCCAGGGGCAGCGACACCGAATGGTCGATCAGGGCTTCCTGGCAGGTGGTGATGTCGAACTCGTCCTCGACCAGGGTCTCGACGATGTGCCAGGACAGGTCCACGCAGCCGCGCGCCGCCGCCAGCGGCGGGATGCCCCAGCCCTCGTCCGCGTTCCTGTAGACATCCGCGGCGCCCACCGCGAAAGTCGGCATCTTGTCGAGGAAGAAATTCAGGCCATGGTCATTGTGCAGGACGACCACCACATCCGGGCGCTCGCGGCCCAGCCATTCACGCGCTTTGCCATATGCCTCGAAAAAGGGCTTCCAGTAAGGATCCTGCTGTTTCCCGCGGGCCAACGCCCCGCCAATGGCCGGCACGTGGGACGTGCTGATGCTGCCGATGATGTGCGCCATGATCAAGCTCCCGCCGCGATGAGTCTGGCCTGGAAGGCCTCTTTGGTGACGCCCGTCTGCTGGGCACCGATGTCCTGCATGTCCAGGCCGAATATCCCGGCCAGCTTGGCCAGATAGTAGGGGTGCCCCCCGGCGGCGATCATGCGCAGGACCTGGCGGCTGCGGACGGCCTCCTTCTGCGCTTCCGTCAGGTGGTAGCGCGTCATGTAGGCTTCCTCGTCGCGCTGGAAGGCCTCGCGGTTTTCGGCCGCGTTGAAGCTGAAGCACATGCGGTTCAATGCATAGCCGATGCGGGCCAGGTCGCCGTCGAAGATCACGGTGCCTGGAATTTCCCGCCGGCGCTTGCGTGTGGCTGCTGTCATGGGATGTCTCCTTGGGATCGATGCCGCCGCGCCGATGCCGCAGCGGTACGGACAAGTCCATGATGAGCCTGGGCACGCCGCCGGAGAATGGACTTTTATTTTTTAAAAATGTACATTTCGCGGATATTGGCTCAACCCGGGAGGACGCCATGGAGCCCCTGACCCCCGCGCCACCGGCCCGCGACCACACCGCCATTCCCATCTATAAACTGTATGGATACGGCAATGTCTGGACCGCCTCGGACCCGCTTTATTGCGAAACCATCGCGGCACAGGAAAAATTGCACAATTGGCATGTGACGCCCCACAAACACACGGACCTGTTCCAGGTGCTGTTCCTGGAGTCCGGCGAGGTCACGGTGGTGCTGGACGGGCGTGCCAGCACGCCGGGGCCGGGACATCTGGTGCTGGTGCCGCAGCGGGTGGTCCACGAGTTCATCTTCCGCCCCGGCGCGGGCGGCTACATCCTGACGCTGACCTATGCGTTGCTGCACGGCCTGTGCGCGCGCTTCGGGCTGGCCCTGAGCGCCGCCACCGATCCGGCCGTACTGGCGCTGGACGCGGACGAGGCCGGGCGACACACGGCCCTGAGCTTCCATGCGCTGGACCGTGAATATCGCGGCCTGCACAGCCCGCAGCGCGGCCCGCTGCTCGAGTCGCTGCTGTCGGTCATTCTGGTCTGGATCCACCGCCAGGGTTATCCGGCCGGCACGGCCGCTTCAGGATCGGATCCAGGCAGCCAGCATCTGACGCGCTACGCCCGGATGATCGAGACACACCACACCCGTCAGCACCGGGTGGCCTGGTACGCCCAGCGCATTGGCGTGACCCCCGCCCACCTGAACGCCATCGTCCAGGCCCTGGCGGGCAAGTCGGCGCTGGAACTGATCCATGAACGGCTGCTGCTGGAGGCCCGCCGCGAGCTGATCTACACGCCGCGCACCGTCGGCGCGATCTCCGATTCGCTCGGATTCGCGGACCCTGGCTATTTCACGCGCTTTTTCAAGCGGTTGACGGGCGAATCGCCCAAGGACTTCCGCCGCCGGGCGCTGGCGCCCGGCGGGCCATCGCTCGCGGCTCAGACCACGGCTTCGTAGGGCAGGCCGACGTAGTTTTCCGCGATCGTGGTCAGACCCGCGCGGGTGCTGGTGTAGTAGTCCTGCTCTGCCCTCTGGATGCGCTGGCTGAAAGCGTCATCATCGAAGGTGTGCAACAGCATGCTCATCCACCAGGAAAAACGCTCGGCCTTCCAGACCCGGCGCAAGGCGATCTCCGAATAACGGTCGAGCAGTTCGGGACGCCCATCCAGACAGGCGCCGCGCAGCGCATGATAGAGCGTATAGACGTCGCTGGAGGCCAGGTTCAGGCCTTTGGCGCCGGTGGGCGGCACAATGTGCGCGGCATCGCCCACCAGGAACAGATTGCCGAACTTCATCGGTTCGGCCACGAAGCTGCGCAGCGGCGCGATGCTCTTTTCGATGGAAGGCCCGGTCACCAGCTTGGCCGCGACATCCTCGGGCAGCCGGGCCGAAAGTTCCGTCCAGAAACGGTCGTCGGACCAGTCCTCGACATGTTCCGCCAGGCTGCACTGGATGTAATAGCGGCTGCGGGTGTGCGAGCGCATGCTGCACAGCGCGAACCCGCGCGGATTGTGGACGTAGATCAGCTCATCCTCGACGGGCGGCGTGTCGGACATCAGGCCCAGCCAGCCAAAGGGATACACGCGCTCGAATTCCTTGATCTTGTCCTTGGGCGCGGACTTGCGCGACACGCCGTGGAAACCATCGCATCCGGCGATGTAATCGCACTCCAGCGTCCGTTTCTGGCCCTGATGGGTGAAAGTGACGCGCGGCTTGCCGTCCAGGAAATCGTGCAGTTGCACGTCCTCGGCCTCGTAGTAAATGGGCGCGCCATTCGCCTTGCGGGCGTCCATCAGGTCGCGCGTGACTTCGGTCTGCCCATAGACCAGCACCGACTGGCCGGTCAGCCCCTTCAGGTCGACGTGCTGACGCCGCCCCTGGAAGGCCAGGCTGATGCCGTCGTGCACCAGACCTTCGCGATCCATGCGCTCGGACACGCCGGCCTCGCGCATCAGGTCGACGAAGCCGTATTCCAGCACGCCGGCGCGGATGCGGCCCAGCACGTATTCGGGCGTGTGGCGCTCCAGAATCACATTGTCGATGCCGCAGCGATGCAGCAACTGGCCCAGCAGCAGCCCCGAGGGGCCCGCGCCGATGATGGCGACCCGCGTCTTGATGTTCATGTCTTCTCCGTTGTCATGTCTGTTCGGTTCGTGGATTCGAATCCGGATGCACGGAACAGATGGTGCGCCATCCCGACCTCTTTTTGAATGGACTTTTGAGGATTAAACTTGCCAATATGAAATATTTTGAACACGCGCCGGTCTTCAAGCTCTATGGCGGGCAGGAAGAATGGTCCAGGGCGGAACGGGTGCACTGCGAAACCATCGCCTCACGCAGCCGATTGCACAATTGGCATATCCGCCCCCATCGCCATTCGGGCCTCTACCAGATCCTCCACCTGCGCCGGGGGCGGGCAATCGTCTGTCTGGACGAGGCGCGGCACCCCGTCGCCGGCCCGGCGATCGTCGAAGTGCCACAGGCCTTCGTGCATGGTTTCGAGTTCGACGAGGACTGCGCCGGCCATGTCGTGACGATCGCCTATCCTCTGCTCGCGCGCCTGGTCCAGTTGCTGGGGCCAAGGGCCACGCCACCCGCGCAGCCCGTCATCCACGCGCTCGAACGCGGCGGCACCGGCTTGCGCGACGCCTTCACGCATCTGAACGCCCAGTACCTGTCCCAGGAAGATTTCCGCGATGCGCGGATCGAAGCCTGGCTGACGCTGATCTACGCGCGGCTGCGCAGCCGCCGACCCGGCGCGGAACCCGAAGGCCCTCCCCGAGCGCGCGGACTGGAACACCACACCCGATTCGGCGAACTGCTGGAAGCTTCATACGCCGCGCATCACGACGTGGCCTGGTACGCGCAGCGCCTGGGCATGACCGCCGCCCACCTGAACGTGATCACCCGCGCCCACGCCGGCAAGTCCCCGCTGCAACTGATCCATGAACGGCTGGCGCTGGAGGCCGGCCGCAGTCTGGTGTACACATCCATGACCATCGGCGAGATCTCGGACAGCCTGGGGTTTTCCGAGCCGGCGCACTTCACGCGGTTCTTTCGCAAAACGGCCGGAGAATCGCCGCGCGCGTTCCGCCAGCGCGCCTGGGATCAGGGTTCGGCTTCGTCCCCGGTCGCCGCCGACGTCTCGCGGGACTCGCCGCGCACGTAGGCCTGCCGGTCGATCCCGTAGCGTCGCAACTTGTCGTAGAGCGTCTTGCGCGGCAGCCCCAGGGCTTCGAGCGTTCCCCGGATCTCGCCCCCATGCGCCGCCAGTGCCTCGCGGATCAGCCCGGCCTCATAGCGCTCCACCCGTTCCGGCAAGCTGCCGGCGTCCGGCGCCGGCCCGGGCGAGGCCGGCCCCTGCTGCACGCCCAGCACGCAGCGGTCCGCGAAATGGGCCAGTTCACGCACATTGCCCGGCCAATCGTGGTTCATCAGATGGCGCCACAGCGCGGGTTCCGCCGGCGGCACCGGACATCCGAAGCGGCGCGCGGCCAGGCCGGCGAAGTGGGCGAACAACAACGGAATGTCCTCACGCCGCTCCCGCAAAGGCGGAATGTGCACCGTCACGACATTGAGCCGGTAGTACAAGTCCTCGCGGAACCGCGCACGCATGGCGGGATCGCCCAGGTCGGCCTTGGTGGCCGCGATCACCCGCAGATCCACGGCGCGCTGCTCGTTGGTGCCCAACGGCGCGACCTGGCGCGTTTCCAGCACCCGCAGCAGCCGCACTTGCATCGCCGGCGACATGCTCTCGATCTCGTCGAGGAAGAGCGTGCCGCCGCCGGCATGCTCGATGCGTCCCACGCGGCGCTTCTGCGCGCCGGTGAAAGCGCCCGCCTCGTGACCGAACAGTTCGCTTTCGATGACGGATTCGGGCAACGCGCCGCAATTGATGGCGACGAAAGGCGCTTCCCTCCGGCGACTGAGCCGGTGCAGGACCTGGGCCACGACTTCCTTGCCGCTGCCGGTCTCGCCGCGCACCAGCACGTCCACGTCGGCGTCGGCCACATGCCGCAGCAGTTCGCGGATCCGCACGATGGCGGGCGCATTGCCGATCAGCAGCGACTCGGCGGCATCTCCGGCATCCGATGCCTGCGCCCGCAGCCGGCGGTTTTCCAGCACCAGCCGCCGCTGCGCGGTGCCGTGCCGGATGGCGGCCAGCAGCCGTTCGGGCGCATACGGCTTGGACAGGAAATCGTAGGCGCCCTCGCGCATGGCGCCTACCGCCATCTCGATGTCCCCATGGCCGGTGATGAGGATCACGGGAATCTCCGGATCCAGGCGGCGCACGTGACGAAACAGCGTCAGGCCGTCCATGTCGGCCATGCGCACGTCCGTGACCAGCACGCCGGAGAAGGCGTCCGTGAGGATGTCCAGCGCCTCGTGCGCGCTCGCGCAAGCCCGCACGGACACGCCCTGGAGATCAAGCGCCTGCGCGTTGGCGTCGCGCACGTCCTCATCGTCGTCCACGAACAGCACTTCCATCGGACTCATTGCGCCTCCTCCATCGCCTCCAGCGTCACCTCGAACGCCGCGCCCGCCGCGACGTCAAGCGCCGCCAGTGTCCCGCCGAACTCGGCCAGGATGTCGCGCGAGATCACCAGGCCCAGCCCCACGCCTTGCGCCCGGGTGGTGAAAAAAGGCGTGAACAGGCGCTCGCGCGCCGCCGGATCGATGCCCGGCCCGTTATCCTCGATCCGGACCCGGACCCGCTCTCCGTCGCGCTCGACGCTCAGGCGGATGCCCGGCCGCGCGGTGTCCGCGAGCGCCTCCAGCGCGTTGTGCAGCAGGTTGACGAACACCTGCTCCAGGCGCATGGCGTCCGCCCGCACCCGGGGCGATGGCCTCCCGGCTCGTCCATCCTCCAGGCGCACACCCTGCCGGCCCAGGCGCGGCCCAGCCAGCATCAGCGCGCCATCCAGTGCCGCATCGAGCTCGACGGCGCCGATGGCCGCCGCACGCTTGCGCGAGAATGCCCGCAGTTCCTGCGTGATGCCGCCGATGCGCTCGGTCAGGCGCGCGATCGTCGCCAGATTTTCACGCGCACGGTCGGCCTGGCCGCGCCGCAGGAATTCCCCGGCATTGTCGGCATAGGTCCGGATCGCGCCGACCGGCTGATTGATCTCGTGCGCCACGCCCGCGGCCACCTGCCCCAGGAGCGACAGCTTGTTGGCCTGGACCAGCTCGTCCTGCATCTCATGCAGGCGCGCCTCGGTCCGGCGGCGCTCGTCCATTTCGGCGCGCAGCCGTTCGTTGGCGTGCCGCAGTTCGCCGGTGCGCACGCGGACCTCGGCCTCAAGGGCGTCCCGCGCGGCCAGCAACGCCCGTGCCCGCCGCCGCCGCTGTGCGGCCCACCACCCGGCCAGGCCCAGGGCGGCCAGCGCCAGCAGGGTCAGCGCCTGGGCGGTCAGCTCAGCCCGTGCCAGATCGTTCGACACGGGTTCGAGCAGATGCAGGCGCCAGCCGTCCATGCGCGCCACCGCCTGTTCAATGTGCAGCACGCGTGCGCCCTTTTCCAGGCCGGCCGACGGGCGTGTCAGGCGCAGCAGGGGCGCCGGTGACCGGTCCTCGCTCATCAGGGGCGGCGTCAGGGGCAACGGATCCAGAAGCGCCGCGCCGAACTGCAGGCTGGACCTGACACGGACGGCCTCGGCCGACGACATCGGCCGCGCCACCCGGTAATGCCAGTCTTCCGGATAGCCCAGCAACACCACCTGACGGTCGTCGGTGACGAACTGCGGCATGCCGCTGCGTGCCCAGGCCGACTCCAGATCCCGGAAGCCGATCTTGAGCACGACCACACCCAGCGGTCCGCGCGCCCCATCGATCCGGCGCGACAGGTACAGGCCCGCCTCGTGACTGACGACTCCGAGCGCGAAATGGGCTGCGTCCCGGGCCTCCATGGCGTCCTTGAAATACGGCCGGAACCGGTAGTCGTGCCCCACGAAGGAATCCGGCTCGCGCCAGTTGCTCGACGACACCGTCCGGCCGGCCGCGTCCAGCACATACAGGACGGACGGCCCCAGTTCCCGGCCCAGCGCCTCCAGCCTGCGGCTCAGATCCTCCAGCGCGGGCGGCGTGGGGGATTCCAGCACGGCCGCCAGCGCCGTATCCTGTGCCAGGATGCGCGGAATGGCGCAGAACTTGTCGAGCGTGTGGTTCAGCGCGGTGAGGCTCAATTGCGCCGACACCCGTGCCTGGGTCTCCAGATCCCGCAGGGCGCGGTCCCGCGCCCAGGCGCCGGCGCCCCCGAGCACGCCGGTCAGCAGGGCGACGCCCGCGATCGCCAGCAGCCAGCGCGCCACCCAGGCGGAGCGACGGCGCGGTTCGACGGATGAGGGCTGAGGGGGCATGTTCAACAAGGCGGAATTTCGGACATTCTATCGCACGGATGTGCGGAATTCCGCCAGACAATCCTCAGGCGGCAGCGATTACGCTGGCCCAACGCCGCCCGCAATCGTCGAAAAAACCAAACGAATCAAATGGATGGAACGCATGCGCCATGGATTTTCAAAGCTGGCACGAGGATTGCTTTGTGCTTTGTCGACGGACCTGGCGACAGGCGCCGCCTTCCCCTGAAAAAAATGCGGGCGCCGACGAGGCGGACTCGTCCCGCCCGGCCCTGTCTGGAGACACAGACCATGCTCGACACCCCGACCCACGCCGTCCCCGCGCGCAAGCTCCCGCTCTACCGCATCCTTTACGTCCAGGTCCTGTTCGCGATCGCGGTCGGCATCCTGCTCGGCCACTACGCGCCCCAATTGGGCGAAGCCATGAAACCCCTGGGCGACGGCTTCATCAAGCTCGTCAAGATGATCATCGCCCCGGTAATCTTCCTGACCGTAGCCACCGGCATCGCCGCCATGAGCGACCTGAAGACCGTCGGCCGCGTCACGGGCAAGGCCATGATCTATTTCCTGACCTTTTCGACGCTGGCGCTGGCCATCGGCATGATTGTCAGCCACATCGTGCAGCCCGGTGCCGGCATGCACATCGATCCCGCGTCCCTGGACGGAGACGCCGTCGCCACCTACGTGACCCAGGCGCACGACTCGACCTTCGCCGGCTTCCTGATGAACATCATCCCGACGACGATGTTCAGCCCCTTCGTCAGCGGCGACATCCTCCAGGTCCTGTTCATCGCCGTGCTGTTCGGCATCGCCCTGGCCATCGTCGGCGAACGCGCCAGGCCCGTGCTGGACCTGCTCAACGCCCTGGCGGGCCCGGTCTTCAAGATCGTGGAAATCCTGATGAAAGCCGCCCCCATCGGGGCCTTCGGCGCCATGGCCTTCACCATCGGCAAGTACGGCATCGGCTCGGTGCTGAATCTGGCGATGCTGGTGGGCACGTTCTACGCCACGGCCGTGCTGTTCGTGCTGGTGATTCTGGGCGCGGTGGCCCGCTACAACGGCTTCTCGATCCTGAAGCTGGTGCGCTACATCCGCGAAGAACTGCTGCTGGTGCTGGGCACCAGTTCCTCGGAAGCCGCCCTGCCCACCCTGATGCGGAAGATGGAAGGTGCCGGCTGTTCGAAATCGGTCGTGGGACTGGTGATCCCCACGGGTTATTCCTTCAACCTGGACGGCACCAACATCTACATGACCATGGCGGCCCTGTTCATCGCCCAGGCCTGCGACATCCCCCTGAGCCTCGGCGACCAGATCCTGCTGTTGCTGGTGGCCATGCTCAGTTCCAAGGGCGCGGCCGGCGTCACCGGCGCCGGCTTCATCACGCTGGCGGCCACTCTGTCGGTCATTCCTTCGGTGCCGGTGGCGGGCATGGCCCTGATTCTGGGCGTGGACCGTTTCATGTCGGAATGCCGCGCCCTGACCAACCTGGTGGGCAACGCCACCGCCACCGTCGTGGTGGCCCGCTGGGAAGGCGAACTGGACAAGCGCCTTCTGGACGAGGCCCTGTCCTCGGGCGCCGTGCCGCTGGACACGGACACCCGCGCCCGGCCGCTCGGTGCCGTCGAGGCCGAGGGCCAGGCGCAGGCCGCCTGAGTTCAGAAGAACCCGAGCGCTTCAGGGCTGTAGCTCACCAGCAGGCATTTCGTCTGCTGGTAGGCGTTCAGGGCCATCTTGTGGGTCTCGCGGCCAATACCGGACTGCTTGTACCCGCCGAACGCCGCGTGCGCCGGGTACAGGTGATAGCAGTTGGTCCAGA
>DISE01000117.1 GCA_002421865.1 Castellaniella sp. UBA6218 | reverse complement strand
CTGGACATCCAGCCCGACGCCCTGCACCAGCGCGTCGGCGTCATCCTGGGTTCACGCGAGGAAGTCGAACGCCTGCAGCGCTACCACCAGGAAGCCTGATCAATCCAGGGTCAGCACCGTCGCGCCCGTCGTGCCGCGCGCATTCAGCGCTTCGTGCGCCCGCGCGGCGTCCGCCAGGGCGAAGCGCTGGCCGATGACGATGTCCAGTTTGCCGGCCGTCACCAGTTCGAACAGTTCGTCGGCGGCGGCCTGCATGGCCTGGGCGGTGGGCACGTGAGTGGCCAGCGTCGGCCGGGTGACGTACAGCGANNAGCGAGATTTCCCAGGTGCTCTTGCCCACGCCGTCATAGACCACCGGGACCTTGCGGCCCCCGGTCAGTTCCTTGACACGCGCGACGATGTCTTCCCGGCTGGAGTCGATCACCTCCCAGGCGCCGTGGCGGCGCGCCAGCGCCGCCTTTTCCGGAGTGGACGCGGTGCCGATCAGACGCACGCCCAGCGCCCTGGCCCACTGGCAGGCGATCAGCCCGACGCCGCCCGCGGCGGCATGGAACAGGATCGTCTCGTTGCCCTGCAGCCGGTAGGTCTGACGGAACAGGTACTGCACCGTCAGGCCCTTGAGCATCAGCGCGGCGGCCTGCTCGAAGCCCACGCTGTCGGGAATCCGAACGACCCGGTCGGCCGGCACGTTGCGCAGGTCCGCGTAGGCGCCGATGGGGCTTTGCCCATAGGCCACGCGATCGCCCGCGCGCAGGTGGCGGACTTCCGCCCCCGCCGATTCGACCACGCCGGAGGCCTCGAATCCCAGCCCGTGCGGCAGCGGATGCGCGTACAGCCCCGTGCGACAATAGATGTCGATGAAATTCAGGCCAACCGCCTTCTGGCGGATGCGGACCTCGTGCGGCGCGGGAGGCGGGACGTCGGCCTCTTCCAGCCGCATCAGTTCGGGGCCGCCATGCCCATGCACACGGATCACCCGGGCCTTTTCCACTTTTTCCACGATGGACTCCTATGGCCCCGCCGGGCCGGACAGTTCGACATCGGATCAGACTAGCATGAATTCCCGCCAGGCCACGACGGCCATCCACATCACCGCCGTCCTGTTCGGCCTGACCGGCATCTTCGGAGAACTGATCCAGGCCGGCGCCATTCTCATCACGGCGGGCCGCGCCACATTCGCCACCGCGACCCTGCTGCTGTTCATGGCCCGCACAGGCCACAGGCCCGCGCGGCCCGGCCGCCGCGCCCTGCCCGTGCTGCTGGCGGCCGGCGTCCTGCTCGCGATCCACTGGACGACCTTTTTCGTCGCCGTGAAAATCGGCGGTATCGCCATCGCCACCCTGGGCTTCGCGAGCTTCCCCGCCTTCATCACCCTGTTCGAGGGCTTCCTTTTCCGAGAACGCACCCAGGCCTCCGAGTGGGCCGTAGTCGTCCTGGTGAGCGCCGGCCTGGCGCTGGTCACGCCATCCTTCGACTTCGGCGACCAAGCCACCGTAGGCCTGGGCTGGGCGGTGGCCTCGGGGCTGTCCTTCGCCCTGTTCACCCTGGCCAACCGCAAGGCCGTCGGCCAGCTGCCGGCCCGCGAGCTGGCCTGCTGGGAGAATGGCGTCGTCGCCCTGCTGACCTTGCCCTGGTGCCTCACCGAATTCGCGGACCTGCGGGTTCTCGACTGGGTCTGGCTGCTGATGCTCGGGGTATTCTGCACCGCCCTGTCCCACGCCCTGCTGGTCGCCAGCCTGGCCCGGCTGAAGGCACGCACCGCGGGCATCGTGATCGCACTCGAGCCGGTCTACGCCATCCTGTTCGCGGCCGTCCTGTTCGCGCAGTACCCCACGGCGCGCGCGCTGGCCGGAGGCGCCCTCATCATCGGGGCGATCGTCTGGTCGGGCCTGCGGCGCGCCGCCGCAGACTGATTCGGGCCGAGGCGTTAAAATCTAAGGTTCGTTGAACGCATCCTATTGAACTCGACACATCATGGCCGGACACAGCAAGTGGGCAAACATCCAGCACCGCAAAGGGCGTCAGGACGCCAAGCGCGGCAAGCTCTGGACGAAGATCATCCGTGAAATCACCGTGGCCGCCCGCGCCGGCGGTCCCGACCCCGATGCCAACCCCGCCCTGCGCCTGGCCTGGGACAAGGCCACGTCCGCCAACATGCCCAAGGACAACATCCTGCGCGCCATACAGCGCGGGGCCGGCACCGAGGACGGCGCCAACTACGAGGAAATCCGCTATGAGGGCTACGGCGTCGGCGGCGCCGCCCTGATCATCGACTGCATGACCGACAACCGTCAGCGCACCGTGTCCGAGGTCCGCCATACGCTGTCCAAGCATGGTGGCAACCTTGGCCAGGACGGCAGCGTGGTCTTCATGTTCAAGCATTGCGGCCAGTTCATCTTCGCTCCGGGCACCTCTGAAGAACGCGTCATGGACGTCGCCCTGGACAATGGCGCCGACGACGTCCAGACCGACGAGGAAGGCGTGATCGAAGTCACCTGCGAACCTGGCGACTACGCCGCCCTGAAACAGGCCTTCGACGCCGCCTGCCTGCAGGCCGAAATCCACGGCGTGGTCATGAAAGCCCTGTCCAAGGTCCAGCTCGCCGGCGAGGACGCCGAGCGGATGCAAAAGATCATCGACCTCCTGGAAGACCTGGACGACGTCCAGGAAGTCTTCACCACCGCCGTCCTGGACGAGACCGAATGAAACTGCTCGTCATCGGCTCCGGCGGTCGTGAACACGCGCTGGCCTGGCGCCTGGCGCAATCGCCCAGGGTGCACAAGGTCTACGTGGCGCCGGGCAACGGCGGCACCGACCGCGCCCCCACGCTGGAAAACATCCCGCTCCAGGACACCGGCGCCCTGATCGAATTCGTCCGCCGGGAAAAGATCGCCTTCACCGTCGTCGGCCCCGAAGCCCCGCTGGCCGCCGGCATTGTGGATGCCTTCCGAGCCGCCGGGCTGCGCATCTTCGGACCCACGCGGGCCGCCGCCCAGCTCGAAAGCTCGAAGGACTACGCCAAGGCCTTCATGGTGCGCCACGACATCCCGACCGCCGCGTACGCCACCTTCACCGACGCCGCCGAGGCCCGCGCCTACATCCGCGCCCAGGGCGCGCCCATCGTCGTCAAG
>DISE01000082.1 GCA_002421865.1 Castellaniella sp. UBA6218 | reverse complement strand
GTGTCCAGCACCTGGCCGCCGAAGCGTTCGGCCACCACACCCGTGCGGATGCCCTTGCGCGCCGCGTACACGGCCGCTGCGGCGCCCGCCGGGCCGCCGCCCACCACCAGCACATCGAACTCGTCACGTGCGTTCAGGGCCTCGACCTTGGCGGCGTCGTCGCCCGCGTCCAGCTTGGCCAGGAATTCCTCGACCCCGGCTCGGCCCTGGTGGAACAGTTCGCCGTTCAAGAACACAGCGGGCACGGACAGGATCTCGCGCCGCTGGACTTCGTCCTGAAACAGGGCGCCGTCGATCGCCACGTGGCGGATGCGCGGATTCAGGACGGACATCGCGTTCAGCGCCTGGACCACGTCCGGGCAATTCTGGCACGACAGGGAGAAATAGGTTTCGAACGTGTAGTCGCCCGGCAGATTGCGGACCTGGTCTGCCACGGCTTCGTCCAGCTTGGGCGGATGGCCGCCGACCTGCAGCAGGGCCAGCACCAGCGAAGTGAACTCATGGCCCAGGGGGATGCCGGCGAAACGCACGGCCACGTCGGTGCCGGCGCGGGCGATTTCGAACGACGGCACGCGCGCCCCGGAGGAGTCGTTCGTCAGGGTGATCTTGTCGGACAGGCTGGCGATGTCTTCCAGAAAGGCACGCAGCTCTTGCGACGGGGCGCCATCGTCCAGCGACACGCGCAGCTCGACGGGCAGCGTCACCCGTTCGAGATAGGTTCCCAATTGTCCTTTGAGGCTTGCATCCAGCATATTCACACCTTTTTGGAAAAAACCGTCCCCCCGGACGATAGCCGCATGGTATCGCCCGATCAGAAAGCGCGGGGAGAAAATCGGCGGCCCGCGGTCGGGCCGCCGAGGCATCACGGGGCGCGCATCCTGGCCGGTGCGCGCCGATCCGGTGATGGAAAGGATCAGATCTTGCCGACCAGGTCCAGCGAGGGGGTCAGCGTCTTGGCGCCTTCTTCCCACTTGGCCGGGCAGACTTCGCCCGGATGGCTGGCGATGTACTGGGCGGCCTTGACCTTGCGCAGCAGTTCGGAGGCGTCGCGGCCGATGCCGTTATCATGGATTTCCAGAACCTTGATTTCGCCGGCCGGGTTCACCACGAAGGTGCCGCGCAGGGCGATGCCTTCTTCTTCGATCAGCACGTCGAAGTTGCGCGACAGGGCGTGGGTCGGATCGCCGATCATCGGGTAGTTGACCTTCTTGATGGCGTCGGACGTATCGTGCCAGGCCTTGTGGGCAAAATGGGTATCGGTGGACACGGAATAGACTTCCACGCCCAGCTTCTGGAATTCGGCGTAGTGATCGGCCAGGTCTTCGAGTTCGGTCGGGCACACGAAGGTGAAGTCGGCCGGGTAGAACACGAACACGGACCACTTGCCGGCGACGGTCTGCTCGGTGACGTCGACGAACTTGCCGTTGTGATAGGCGGTGGCCTTGAAGGGCTTGATGACGGTATTGATCAGGGACATGAAAAAAGCTCCTTGTTCAGGGTTCAGTGAAAAGGCCACGAGGGCAACGGAGACCAGTGTAGGCGAGCCCTTATGATAAGTAAAATTGATTGTTTAAATAGAGTCGATTGTCATCGACTATCGAACGCCCAGGCACGCACCCGCCGAGCCCCACCCCCCGGAGGATCTTCCCCATGCCAGCGACGCACCCCGGCCTCATGCGCTTCCTGCTCCCGGCCCTGCTGTCCCTGTGCTGCGCGGGCCCCGCGCGCGCGGCGCACGTCCTGGTGGACGCGGGCCATGGTCCGGAGCAGCCGGGCGCGACAGGCGCCAGCGGCCGCGCCGAGTACCTGTACAACCGGGACCTGGCCGCCGCGCTCGCCCGCGCGCTCGCGGCGCTGGGCGACCGGACCACCCGGATCGAGGGCATCGGCGTGGACATCCCCGCGGCCCGGCGCGCGGCGGACGCGCCAGAAGCCGACCTGCTCGTGTCGATCCACCACGATTCGGCGCAGGCACGGTTCCTCGCGGCGGGCCGCCAATCCGAATTCGCGGGCTACTCGATCTTCGTCTCGGCGCTGAACGCCCGCCCCGGACGCAGCCTGGCGTGCGCCCGGCGCATTGGCGAGCGCCTGCGGTCCGCCGGCGAGCGGCCCTCCGATTACCATGCCGAACCGGTAGAGGGCGAAAATCACCCTTTCATCGACCGCCCGCTGGGCGTCCACCGCTACGACGACCTTGCGGTGCTGCGGCACGCACCCATGCCCGCCGTCCTGGTGGAAGCGGGCGTGATCATCAATCCCGAAGAGGAGCTCCGCCTCGGGCGGCAGGAAACGATCGCACGCCTGGCCCGGGCCATCGCACAGGGGGCGCACGCCTGTCTGGAGGATCGTCGACATCAGGAACCGGACCTTGCGGCCATGCCGGGACGTTTTTAATCGTGATGGGCAGCGAGCAGGTATTGCTGGATGTCATTGACCGAGAAATGGGTCAGGTCCTTGCCCAGCTCACCGACGACGGACTGCTCCACCGCCTTGGGCATGTGTTTCCGTATCCACCCCAGCACGCTTGTCGGCGCGACAAAGATGACGCCGCTGGCCCGCTTCAGCTGGATGGCCTCGTCAATCTGGCGCATCATGGCCTCCAGAAGTTCGGTCTCGGCCTTCTGATGCAGATCCGGCTGTTCCACTGCGCTGCGCGCGGTGCCATAGCGCCGCATGACGCGCCCAGGCCGGTCGTTGCCGAGTTCATGCGTGAGATCTCCCGGATTGGACAAGGACCAGATGACAACGAGGTCCGGGTGGTGGGCGTCGCCCTGATTCCGAAGCAATAATGCCTGCTGGCCGTCGCAGACCGCGACCCAGCAGTTCTCCGGTATCCGCATCTTGGAATTCTTCATGTTCATGCGCTCTTTGAATGTCCCGCGTCGATCAATGGAAGCAGCCGCCAGATCCGAGGCAGGGCGACAGCCATGAGACAGCATGAACCGCTACGCGGCATTGTTTTTGATTTTGGTCAGGTTCTTGTCATGCTCCTCGCGCGGGCGGCGGCTGCCGAACGCCATTGCGCCTTGGTGATTTGAACTTTCCGCACGGTTGAAAAAGAAACATGAAAAGAATAGTACTAAGCGCAATGCTGTTCCCTGCTGTTTGCTTCGGTGCGTATTCGCACATCAACGACGACACCGAAGACACCGACACCCAGGGTCGTGGCAATATGCAGTTTGAAATCAATACCGACTACAGCTATAGCCGCATAGACGGCGATGGGGGGCGCTCCCGGGAGAATCAGGTAAATGCCACGTTAAGCTACGGCCTGATGGATCGCCTTGATATTGCCACCACTATTCCCTATCAACGGAGCAACGATGGCGCCTCTACGCAGTACGGCATTGGAGACATGTCGATGGAGATGAAATGGCGCTTTTATGAAAGCGGTCCGGTCAGCCTGGCGTTGAAACCGCAAATCATGCTGCCAACCGGCGATGATAAAAAGGGCCTTGGCAACGGCCGAAACGGGTATTCCATGGATGCCATGGCAAGCTATGAAATACGATATTTGACGATTTCGGGCAATCTTGGCTATGCCTACGCCGACAATAAATTTGGCACCCGCAAAAATATCTGGAACGCTTCCGTTGCGGCCGAGGTCGATGTTGCGTCCAGAATAAAGCTGTCGCTGGATGTGGGCAGCTATCGCAATGACGATCCACATAGCAATACCAATCCCGCATTTGCCATTCTTGGACTTACTTACAGTCCGACCAAGAGTCTGGATCTGGATATTGGATTGAAGAAGGGGCTTAATAAGGCCGAGGTCGACCATTCCTGGGGGGCCGGGCTTGCGGTCAGCTGGTGAATGAACGTGGTGTCCCGGCGTTTTTCAGATCGGCGCCGGCTGTATCGGCTCGAATTCCGGACCATCGTCGAAGCCGTGGATCGGCAAGCCCGCAAAGCCCTTGCCGCCAGATTGAAACTGTTGGTATCATGCGTCGCCACTGTACGGGCTGAAACGACACGAAATACCAAGGACGACCATGCGGTGGAATAACAACATCTTGGGAAAACTGGCAATCTGCCTTTTCCTCACTTTCGGTTTATCGGGCTGCCACGGCAACCCCACACTGTCAGGCCGGGCCGCACACTACGAATTTTCCATGGAGCACGGCACGCTCAAAATGGAAGATGGCGTGGATCTGGCGGTGACCTACTACCGCCCGGTCGCCAAATCGCCTGGGGAAAAATTCCCCGTGATCATGGAAATGGTGCCTTACCGCAAGGATGACTTTTTCACGCTGGGCGATTATGAGTACGGTTCCTATTTCGCCAAACGCGGCTACGTCGTTGCCCGGGTCGATGTGCGAGGCACCGGAGGCAGCGGGGGCCATATCCCCGTAAGCGAGTATTCCGAAGCCGAGATTTCCGACGCGGAAGAACTCATTGCACAGCTCGCCAAAAAAAGCTGGTCGAATGGCAATGTGGGCATGTATGGCATTTCATGGAGCGCCTTCAACTCCCTGATGACGGCCCACAGAAAGCCGCCCGCACTCAAGGCCATTATTGCAGCTCACGGGTCGACAGACCTGTTTTACAACGACGTTCACTATATTGACGGCGCCTTGCACATCGATTCCTATGCGCATCAAATCGATACCGATAACTCAATGCCGCAGAGCCCCGGGTACCGCATTGACGAAGACTATTTCCTAAACCGCTTCGACCGGGAACCCTGGATATTCACCTGGCTGCGCCAGCAGCAAGACAGCGATTTCTGGCGCAAAGAATCGCTGAAATTCAAGACCCCGCTGGAAGTCCCGGCCTACCTGATCGGCGGGCTGCTCGACGGCTACCGTGATTTCGTCATGGAAGTCAGCGAAACTTCCAAGGCACCGACCATCGCGGAAATCGGGCCCTGGAATCACGCATGGCCCGAGTACGGCGTACCCGGACCCAACTACGAGTGGCGGGAAAAGGCCGTCCGCTGGTGGGACTACTGGCTCAAAGGCATCGACAACGGGATACTGGACGAATCCAGCCGAAGAATGGCATTCATGCGCACCGGCCACGCGCCGGCCACAGACCTGGCCACCATCCCCGGCTACTGGCGTTGCAGCAAACAATGGCCGGTAGAGGGCGGCACCACCCGGCGCCTATACCCACAAACGGCGCGGCAACTCGTTGGCACACCGTCCCCGCAAGACGGTGTCGAGAACCTGCGCTACCGAGCCGGCGCCGGGATGGCTGCCGGCGGATGGTGGGGCGAACAGACAGGCGACATGGCCGCCGACGACGCCCACAGTCTGGTCTACGACTCGGCTCCTTTGACCGAAGCCCTGGAAATCATGGGCATGCCGCAAGTGCGCTTGCGCGTAGCCGCAGACGCCCCGTTCTACCAATGGACCGTGCGTTTGGAGGATGTGGCGCCGGACGGCCGGGTGTCCCTGATCAGCGGCGCAATCCTCAACCCTTCCCAACGTCATTCGCGGCTTGAACCTGAAGCGCTGATACCCGGCGAACCGACGGCACTGTCCACGTCGATTCACTTCACCACATGGCGCTTCAAGCCCGGCCATCGTATCCGTCTGGCTGTCTCGAATGCCCAGTTCCCCATGATTTGGCCCAGTCCGACACCTGGCTTCACCCGTCTTTTCTCAGGTGCCGATACATGGATTGAGCTGCCGGTGGTACCCACGCAAAGCGAAACCAGCCCATCCTGTGTGCTGCCCCCGCCGGAACCGAGCGATCAGGCCCCTTTTGGAAAAGAATCGCCAGGCAAGGGCCCTGTTTTCGAGAGCGTTCGCAATGAGCAAACCGGTGATTCGACATTCACCACCACCAACGACACCAGTTGGACCCTGTACGACAACACGTACCGATCAACGGAACTGTATCGATGGGATGTCAATGACGCCGCGCCCGCCAACGCCCGATTCCGTGGCGAGCGCAGAAACGTGTTCACTATCTCTGGCACAGAAATAGACCTTTCAACCCTGTCGCGGATCGAATCGGACAACACCTATTTCCACATCACTTTCACCAAGACCCTGCGGCAAAACGGCAAGCTGGTCAGGGAAAGGACATGGACGGACCACATCCCGCGACGGTATCAGTAACGACATATCCAGCACGCTCACGGGCTTGCCGCCCTGCGATTTTGAATGGCTGATGTCTTCGACCACATCGAGATGCTCTACCACCCGAAACGGCGTCTTAGCCCTGCCGGTGATCTCTCACCGGCAGGGTTTGAGAATCCGCACTGTTTGAAAACCGGGACCGCCTGGAAGATCCGGGCCGATTCCGCTTTGCATCTAACACGCAAATAGCTAGACTGAACAATATCGGTACGAAGCGTACGCATGCACGCGCAGGGGTGTGGTCATGTCGAATGCAGTCAACGAAGTCATCCAGACGCACTATTCCCGTCCGGATATTGGCAGCGTGATATTGGGGGCCTTGGAAAAGGCGGGCAAAGACCTGAACCGCCTTACGCCTGAGGACTTGGCGCCCATCGACCACTTTCACATCCGCGGCCGGGTCGCCACCCTGGAATTGGCCCGTGCAGCCGGACTTGATGCGCGTATGCGCGTTCTTGATGTCGGAAGTGGCGTGGGCGGGACTTCCAGATGTCTTGCCAAAGAATTCGGCTGCCACGTCACGGGCATAGACCTTACCGAGGAATATTGCCGCGCCGCGACCTTGCTCACAGACAAGGTCGGCCTCTCCGAGCTCATTGACTACCGGCAGGGTGATGCGACGAACTTGCCGTTCGACGACGGGTCATTTGATGTTGTCTGGACAGAGCATGTGGCCATGAACATCCCGGACAAACCTCGGCTGTACAAGGAGATGTACCGGGTTCTCAAGCCTGGCGGGACGCTCGCCATTTACGATGTTCTGGCCGGCCCCTCGGGACCGGTGCTGTTTCCCGTTCCATGGGCGCGCACTCCTGAAAGCAGTTTCCTCGTTCGGCCCAGCGAGTTACGGACCCTGCTGGAAGAAGCTGGATTCACTATTTCAGACTGGTCCGACACGACTGACGCCGCCCGCTCTTGGTTTGTTGCCTTGGCCGACAAGATTCGCAAAGAGGGTTTCCCTCCCCTAGGATTCCACGTCCTGATGGGGGCGGATTTTCAATTGATGGCTCAGAACCAGGGTAGAAATCTACAAGAAGGGCGGATTGTTCTCGGGCAAGTTGTCGCGTCGAAATAGCCAACAACAGTACCGGACGGGCGCGTGCACCGATGAGGGTATGTTGGCTTGTGACATAAAAACTTGGTATGGATAGATTTCGGGATCAATACGGGCTGGCCGTGGGGCGGACGATGATTTCGCTCACGTCCACGCCATCGGGTTGCGCGATCGCGTAGGCGATGGCCTGCGCCACCGCCTGCGGCGGCAAGGCGATGCGGCGGAAGTCGCGCATGGCCGCAAACGCCGTCTCGTCGGTGATGTGGTCGGCCAGCTCGGACTCGACCACGCCGGGGCTGACCAGCGTGACCCGGACGGCATCGGTCTCCTGACGCAGGCCATCGGAAATGGCGCGCACCGCGAACTTGCTCGCGCAATACACGGCAGAGGACGGCCACACCTGGTGTGCGCCGACAGAGGCGATATTGATGATGTGTCCATGGCCTTGCACCTGCATGGTCGGCAGCGCTGCCGCGATGCCGTGCAGCACACCGCGCACGTTGACGTCCAGCGTGCGGTTCCACTCGTCGACCTTGAGCGCCACCAGTGGCGACAGCGGCATGATGCCGGCGTTGTTGATGAGCACGTCGACGCGGCCATGCGCGGCATGTGCCTGGGCGACGATGGCTTGCAGATCCTCGAGGCACGTGACGTCCAGCCGCATCACTTCGACGTGGCAGCCTTCGGCGCGCAGTTCGTCCTGCAGGGCGGTGAGCCTGTCCAGGCGGCGCGCGCCTATGTACAGGTGGTGGCCCTGCCGCGCCAAATGACGTGCCGTTGCCTCGCCGATGCCGCTGCTGGCGCCGGTGAGCACGATGGCCTTGGCGGTGCCCGATGCGTTGGATTGCATGATTTCTCCTTGTGCTTTCTTGGCTGACGCCGGGGTAAGCCAATGCATTGCGAACAAGTTGAAATCGTAGCGACGAGGGCCTGGACGGACCAGGTCGATACCTCTTGCATCATTGCCTAATCCTATTTTTTTACCCACCAGAAACAAGCTATATGATGCAAAAATATTTCATCATCCTATGACAGCAATGCCATGTCCTATGCACAATCCAACCTGCCACGGCAGGCGGAAATGGCCGAATTGATCCTGCAACTGGCCCCGCAAGAAGGCCATACCCGCACGCTGCTCGACGGCGTGCGCCTGATGCGCGCCGATCGGCCGCTGGGCCGCACGCCGGTGCTGTACGAACCGAGCATCGTCATCGTCTGCCAAGGCCACAAGCGCGGCTACCTGGCCGACCGGATCTACCGCTACGACCCCCTGCACTATCTGGTGCTGTCGGTGCCCCTGCCGTTCTCGACCGAAACCGACGCCAGCCCGGAGGAGCCTTTGCTGGCGGTGTCCGTGCGGCTGGACATGACGGCCGTGGCCGACCTGGTCATCGAAGTCGATCAGCAGGCCAGCCCGATGCCTGCCGCGCCCGCTGGCATTGTCTCAACGCCCTTGGATGCCACACTGGCCGATACCACGGTACGTCTGCTGCTGGCCTTGCGCTCGCCACTGGAAGCGCGGGTGCTGGGCCCGGCCATCGTGCGAGAACTGTGCTTCCGCGTCCTTCTGGGCGAGCAAGGCGGCGCCATCCGTGCAGCCCTGGCCAGCCACGGCAATTTCGGTCGCATCGCACGGGTGCTGCGGCGCATCCACAGCGAATACGCTCAGCCGTTGGACGTAGCCGCGCTGGCGCGCGAGGCAGGTTTGAGCGTGCCGGCCTTTCATGCGCATTTCAAGACCGTGGCAGCAACCTCTCCGATTCAGTACATCAAGTCTGTGCGGCTGCACCAGGCACGCCTGATGATGATTCGCGACCATGTCACCGCCGCCGGCGCGGCCGTGCGCGTGGGCTACGAAAGCCCTTCGCAGTTCAACCGCGAGTTCAAGCGCCTATTCGGCCGCAGCCCCGGCGAGGAAGCACGCGAAATGCGCTCGGCATTCGCGCTGATGGAGCCCGCTCGGCTTGTGGAGGCCGCAGCGATGCACTAATAAGGGCGATCTTTTTTCTCAACGCTCGGCTTGTGCCAAACACTGTTGCAGCAAGCCCGCAGCGTAGACGATATCGGGTGGCCATTCTTCAGAGTTCAGACCCGAGTTGTCGAACGCCACTGAGCTCTGAATCATCCCCCTTTGCAAATCAACATGTTACGAGAAACCCACTATTGAGTATTGAACAATCTGGTCGTTCAGTTCCGAACTTTCCGTACGTTCCGCCGCTTAGTTCTGAACTTTCCGGATTGTTCAACGTGAGCGGCTGCTTTCGGCCAATAAGCGCCCTTGAACCAGCTTAACCCTCAGACAATCGGAAAACGCAACTATCAGGCTGGAACCCTGCATTTGACGTCAGCACGTTACATCCCAGAATCGGCCTGCAAGCCGCGCCAGCATTGACTCTAGCTTTGAGGGACAGTTCAGACTTGAGTGAAATCCGACATCGACATCGACACCAGACTTGTAACAAGACCCACCCGCCTCTTGAAACCCAAAGAATCGTCCTTATAATTAGCACTCGATGGGGCTGAGTGCTAACAACGCCTCGCCCCCGCACCTTCAATTTCTACGTACAGGAGTTCCTCCATGGCACTGCGTCCTTTGCACGATCGCGTGATCGTCAAGCGTCTGGACAACGAGCGCACCACCGCCTCGGGTATCGTCATCCCTGACAGCGCGGCTGAAAAGCCCGACCAGGGCGAAGTCCTGGCCGTCGGCCCCGGCAAGAAGACCGAGGACGGCAAAGTGATCCCGGTCGACCTGAAGGTCGGCGACAAGGTGCTGTTCGGCAAGTACGCCGGCCAGTCCGTCAAGGTCGATGGCGAGGAAGTGCTCGTCATCCGCGAGGAAGAAATCCTCGCCGTGATCCAGTAAGCCACCTCACCGTTCACCTCCAAGGAATTTCAACATGGCTGCAAAGCAAGTTTATTTCGGTGACGATGCCCGCGCCCGCATCGTCCGCGGCGTCAACATCCTCGCCAACGCTGTCAAGACCACCATGGGCCCCAAGGGCCGCAACGTGGTGCTGGACCGCTCCTTCGGCGCTCCCACCGTCACCAAGGACGGCGTCTCCGTCGCCA
>DISE01000095.1 GCA_002421865.1 Castellaniella sp. UBA6218 | reverse complement strand
CGTGGCGATCGCCCGCGCCCTGGTGATGAACCCCGACATCCTGTTGATGGACGAGGCGTTTTCCGGCCTCGACGTGCTGACCGCCGAGAACCTGCGCGACGACCTTCTGGAATTGTGGCGCGAGCGCAAGATCCCGACCAAGGGCATGCTGATGGTCAGCCACAACATCGAGGAAGCGGTCTACATGGCCGACCGCGTGCTGATCTTCGCCAGCGACCCCGGACGGGTGAAAGGCGAGATCAAGGTCGGCCTGGAGCATCCGCGCGATCCCGATTCGCCGGCTTTCCGCCAGATCGTCGACGAAGTCTACGGCCTGATGACCGCCACCACCCGCACATTGGGCGGCGCCCCGGCCGAGCCCATCCACATCGGCTACCGCCTGCCCGACGCCACGCCCAACCGCATGGCCGAGTTGTTGGAAACCATCGCCGAACCGCCGTTCGAGGGCCGCGCCGACGTCCCCGCTCTGGCCGAGTTCACCGAACTGCCCGACGATTCGCTGTTCCACCTGTTCGAAGGGCTGCGGGTGCTGGGGCTGGCGCGGCTGGCGGTTGGCGACATCTTCCTGACACCGGCGGGCCGCGCCTTCATCGAGGCCGAGCCGCCGGAACGCAAGCGGATGTTCGGCGAGCATCTGCTGCACGCCATCCCCTTGGCGGCACGCATCCGCCGGGTGCTGGACGAACGGCGTGACCACCGCGCCCCCGAGGAACGCTTTCTTCAGGAGCTTCAGGACTATCTGTCCGCCGACGAATCGGAACGCGTGCTGGAAACGGTCATCACCTGGGGCCGCTATGCCGAGATTTTCGACTACGACTACAATGCCGGCGTGCTGATGCTGCCCGAGGACGACGACGAGGAACCCGCGCCGCCGGCCCCCGGCCAGACCCCGTAGCCCCAGACCCCATACCCAAGGACTTCCGCCATGACCGAACCTGCCCGCATCGGCCTTGTCACCGTATCCGACCGTGCCTCGGCCGGCGTCTACCAGGATCTGGGCGGCCCGGCCATGGCCGAATGGCTGGGCCGTGCCCTGGTCACGCCATGGCAGGCGGTGTCACGGGTGATCTCGGACGACCGCGAGCTCATCGAGGCGACGCTGAGGGACCTTGCCGACAGCGAAGGCTGCGGCCTGATCCTCACCACCGGCGGCACCGGCCCGGCGCCGCGCGACGTGACCCCCGAAGCCACCGAGGCGGTGTGCGACAAGATGATGCCGGGATATGGCGAACTGATGCGCACCGCCAGCCTCAAGGTGGTGCCCACCGCCATCCTGTCGCGCCAGACCGCCGGCATCCGCGGGCGGACGCTCATTGTCAACCTGCCGGGCAAGCCCAGCGCCATCGCCGACTGCCTGGACGCGGTGTTCCCCGCCACCCCCTATTGCCTGGACCTGATCGGCGGGCCGTACGTGGAAACGCAGGAGGCCGTCGTCCAGGCCTTCCGGCCCAAGTCCGCGCGCCGCTGATTCAGGCACATCGCCCATCGAGGCATGACGTGGAGCCGCCCGGCGCCCTCCGGGGGTGCCCGATGATGCATTGCCGCCTCAGGCCTCCGGCAGCCCCGCCTTTCGCAGTCCCTCCGCCGGGGTGGCGAGATCCCCGGGGCGGTGGATCGGCAGCCAGCCGGTGAGCCCGGACAGGCGCAGCGCGGGATCGAGCGCGCGCACGTGGTCCAGGGCGCGCCGCGCCTCGGCCGGCCTGCCGGCCAGCGCGTGGCTGGCCGCGAGGATGGCGGCCGCGAGCAGGAAACTCGGCAGTACCCGCGAGGCCTTGCCTGCCCATGACGCCGCGTCGTCGAAGCGTCCCTCGAACAAATGCGCCGCCGCCATTCCCGCCTGCATCCGGTAGAGCTCGGGATCGAGGGGGCTGAAGCGCATGGCGCGTGTGAAATGCTCGATGGCCGCGCTGGTCTCGCCGTGCCAGAGCCGCAGGAACGCGCCCAGGAACCATGCAGCCGCGAGGTTCTGATTGAGCATGAGCGCCCTGTCCAGCAGGGTGATGCCGCCCTGGAGGTCGCCGGCGAGATGGCCGAGGGCGTGGCCGCTCCGGGTGAGGGCGACCGCGTCGCCGCGACCCAGGTCCACGGCGCAGCGGGCCAGCCGCGCGCCTTCCGCGGCCTCGCGCTCGGGGTCCCTCATCCAGCCGTTGACCTTGCGCCAGCAATGGCACCATGCCGCCATCGCGTAGGCCGACGCGAACTCGGGATCGGCCGCGATCGCCGCGTGGAAGAGCGGCAGCGCCTGGTCGATGGTGTCCGCCGAGCCATGATGCAGGCGGGCCATGCCGCGCAGGTAGTAGTCATAGGCGCCGAGGCTTTCGGTGGGCTTGCGCCGCGCGCGCTCGATCTCCGCCCGCTCGAGCTGCGGGGCGATCGCGCCCACCACGCTCTCGGTGAGCCGGTCCTGCAGTTCGAAGATATCCCCCAGGATGCCTTCGTAGCGGCCCGCCCAGTGGTGGGCTCCGGTGCCCGCGTCGACCAGTTGGCCGGTGATGCGCACGCGGTTTCCCGCCCTGCGCCAGCTCCCTTCCAGGACGTAGCGGACGCCCAGCTCGCGGCCCACCCGCTTCACGTCCACGACGCGCGCCTTGTAGGCGAAGCTCGAGTTGCGCGCGACGACGAACAGCCAGCGGTACTGGGACAGCGCGGCGATGATGTCCTCCACCATGCCGTCGGCCAGGTAGTCCTGCTCCGGGTCCGTGCCGAGGTTCACGAAGGGCAGCACCGCGATGGACGGTTTCGTCGGCAGGGCCGGTGCGGCCGCGACCTCGGCAGCCTCGGGGCGCGGCGGCCCGCCGGACGGCCCGGCCGGCAGGGCGGACTTCATGCCGAAGGCGGGGCCCCGCATATCGGATGAGGTGGACTGCGGGCCGGATGCGGCTCCCTGCGTGGATGGGCCGCCCTGCGCCCCGTGTGCGGCGGCCCGCGCCGGGACGGGTGCCTCGTCTTCCGCCGTCTCGGCGATGAAACGGAATCCCTTGCGGGCGATCGTCCGGATGATGTGCTGCCGCCGGCCGTCGTCGCCGACCGCCTTGCGCGCCGCGTTGATGTGGCTCGCCAGGGTCGACTCGGACACGATCCGGCCGGTCCAGATTTCGCGGATGAGCTCGTCCCGATCGACCACCCGGCCGCGATGCCGCGCCAGGTGGACCAGCAGATCGAAGACCTGCGGCGCGACGGGAACCTCCCGGGACGCCCGAAAGAGTTCCCTCCGCTCCACGTCCAGCACGCAATCGTCAAACACGAATCGCATTCGGGGTTCCTCGTCCGCCCGCGCCGCCCAGATGGGCGCCTGGATGGATTTCCAAGACGAATCCAATGGAAACGCAAGACGCCGGCAAAGCGCCGCGCCCAGCCGATCAGCATACTGCATCCATCGACCGCGGCAATGGAAATGGTCGACAGTCAACCCAGGAGCGAAACATGAAAATAGTCGTCATTGGCGGCACCGGCCTGATCGGGTCGAACGTCGTCCGCAGGCTGCGCGAGGCCGGACACGAGGCGGTGGCCGCCTCGCCCGGCACCGGCGTGGACACCCTCACCGGAGAGGGGCTGGAGCAGGCGCTGGCGGGCGCCCGGGTCGTCGTCGACGTGGCGAACTCGCCCTCGTTCGAGGACCGGGCCGTGCTGGAATTCTTCGAGACCTCGGGCCGCAATCTGCTCGCCGCCGAGACCCATGCCGGCGTCGAACACCACCTGGCGCTGTCGGTGGTGGGCACGGACCGCCTGACGGACAGCGGCTACTTTCGCGCCAAGGCCGCGCAGGAGCGCCTGATCGAGGCGTCGAGGACGCCCTACACCATCCTGCGCTCGACGCAGTTCTTTGAATTCATCGGCGGCATCATCGAATCGGGAGCCGACGGCGGCACGATCCGCTTGTCTCCCGCCCTCGTGCAGCCCATCGCCGCCGATGACGTCTCGGCCGCGCTGGCCGATCTCGCCGTCGGCGCGCCGGTCAACGGCATCGTCGAGGTCGCCGGCCCAGACCGCTTTCCGCTCGACGAACTCGCCCGCAAATATCTGGCCGCGCGCGCCGACGGGCGGCAGGTGGTCGCCGACATCCATGCGCGCTATTTCGGCAGTGAACTGGACGACCGGTCCCTGGTCCCCGGCGACGGGCCGCGCCTCGGCCCGACGCGCTTTCTCAATTGGCTCAGCCGCCCGGCGCGGCACTGAGCACGGCCGGCCCGCCGGCTTTCCTTTCTTTCACGAATGGAGGTGTCATCATGACCCAGCGCATCGACTATCAACAGCAATCCCCCGAACTGTTCCGGAAATTCGTCGATTTCAGCCTGGCGCTCAGGCAGTCCTCGATCGAGCAGCCGATCCGCGACCTCGTGGACATCCGGGCCTCGCAGATCAACGGCTGCGCGTTTTGCCTGGACATGCACGTCAAGGAAGCCACGATCCACGGCGAGCGGCCCTTGCGGCTGCATCACCTCGCCGCCTGGCGCGAATCCACGCTGTTCAGCCCCCGCGAGCGCGCCGCCCTGGCGTGGACCGAGATCCTGACCCGGATCCCGGAGCAGGGCGTGCCCGACGAGATCTACGAGCGCGTGCGCACGCAACTGTCCGAGCAGGAGCTCTCGGACCTGACCTTCCTGGTGATGTCGATCAACGCCTGGAACCGCGTCAATATCGGCTTCCGGATCGTGCCCGGCACCTACGACAAGGCGTTCGGCGTGGACAGGTCCGGCTTGTCCTGATGTTCAGGCGTTCGACAGCTCGACGCGGTTTCGTCCCGCATGCTTTGCTTTGTAGAGGGTGATGTCGGCCCGGTTGATCATCTTCACGACATCATCGTTCGGCACGAAGTTCGTGACGCCGAAGCTCGCGCTCATTTTCCCGACGGTCGGGAACTCGTGGGCCTCGATCTCGCCGCGCAGCTTTTCCGCCAGGCGGGCCGCGTCGTTCAAGCCGGCATTCGGCACGATGATCAGGAATTCCTCTCCGCCCCAGCGCCCTACCGTATCGGTGGCGCGCGTACAGGCCGCGAGGATCCTGCCGATATTCACCAGCACCTCATCGCCGACGAGATGGCCATGTACGTCGTTGACCTGCTTGAAGTGGTCCAGATCCAGCAGGATGATCGAGAAGGGCGTGGCATAGCGCAGCGCCCGCTGCAAGTTCTCCTCGAGCACATGATCCAATTGAATCCGGTTGACCAACTGGGTCAGGCGATCCGTCCGGGAGAGCTCGGTGATTTCCCGATTGGAGGCTTCGAGCTCCGCGGTGACAGTGTCGATGAAGCGCATCAGGCGCGAGACGACACGAGTATGCTTGTGCGCATACGGATCATGACCATGGGTTTCCGTCTCGGATCGCAGCGCCAGCGCCTGGTCCGAGCCGACGCCGGATGCCCCTTCGCGTAATCCGACCGCGACCATGGTCGAATTCAGCAGACTGGGTTTGCCGGACGAGAAGAACTCTCCATAGGTATAAAAACCGAAGGTCGGCGCCAGGTCTTCGAAGGGCAGGGTTTCCAGATCGACATCGTTCTGCATCAAGAAGCGGCGGCATCCGCAGGTGTACAGGAATATCGCCTGTGGAGAAAAATCGGCCATGGATCGATGGATATGCAAGGCATCGCTGATGATCAGATCCATATCGCCGTATCCGATGCGGAAATGCTCGCCCTCCTGGATGTCGGCGATGAATTTCAACGCTCCGTCGCCAGTTGCCGCGATCGGCACCCTTGCCAACAGCTCGCCCGACCGCTCCACGAGGAACGGGAACTCCAATGCATTCAGGAAAAAATTCTCGTCGTTCGGGATGTTGAGATAGCGCCGGTAGACATCGAAGGCAGGCCTGCCGTCGACCGTCTTCACCAGCAGTCGATCGACCCCGGTCACCTGCATCGACCTGCTCAGGGGCCTCCAGCCGAGATAAGTCCTCGACTCGACGTGCAGATCGTCTCCGGCGAGCACCACCGCCACCGCGCCTTGCGAATATTGCTCGTCGCCGGCAAATACCAGCGAGTGGGCCATGGCGGCGTAATCGCCGGCACCCCCACCGAAAATTGGAATACTGCCCGCAGTGGATTCGATGCCTTGCAACAGGGCGCCGGCATCGATGCTCAACGGGGTCGCCAGCAGAATGACGCCCGCGATGTTTCCCGCGCATCGGCCGATGCGCGTCCCCAGCTCGGCGCCCACCTGGCGTGCATCCGCATCCTCGCAAGACATCGCCATCACGGAGAGCGTTGAACTCTCGAAGCACGTGATCCCCACCACCGTGCTGCCCGTCAGCAAACGTCCCTCGTATACCTCGCCAACCGTGGTCGCACCCACCACCGTCGCCGACGGAAGCCTGGCACCGACCAGCGCCGCAACCGCCCGCAAATGCCCCGCGCTGGTGTCCGCCGAGAAAATCTGAACCAGTATGGAGGAGGAAGCCGAAACGATGCCCAGAAGCTTTCCGTCGCCGAGCAACGCCTCCAGCGCCTCCTGATCCGTGTAGCGGTGAGAGATGTGGGTGATCATCGCATGTCCGGGCTGTTGCGGGCAGTGTACTGCATTGCAGTACCTGGATGATGGCGTGGGCTGGTGCCTTGCTAGTGGTGGTGGGGGCTGTGTTGGAGTTGAATGCATTGTTGGGCCAACCTCTAGGATGTGGTTGAACCCCATGTCCAATCCGAGCCTCCGGCTACAACGAATATTTCTGATTTAAACCGGCGTGCCGTAAACACAGCCTTTATTTTTGCCCGCACGTCGTCTCGGATTGCTTCTGCACTTGCTCCATCATGGGGGCCAAGGACGGTCGTCGTTGGAATTACAGTTTTACCTCCACTGCTGTTGCTATGGGCGCGGTAGAGCCCACGCTTCTCAAGGTCTCCTTTAAACATCCCAATTACAAATGGACGACACATCACAGACTAAGGATGGTCGACTAAATGGATTGACTCTAGTCATGTTCATTGGGATTGGCTTGCCCATTAACCCTCCGCTGTCTTTTTAGATTGGCTACTGGCATGTTGTCCTGCCAAACTGTGCGGGTTTCACCTCCCCACCTGCCTACTTCCTGACGTACCGCTTGCTTCCAGTGCTGGTGATGCAGTACCGGCCGCCACGCGGTCCGGTGCAGTAGCTTTTACTCGAGCACGAGCATCCAGCACTCGGCACAGCGGACTCTTTCGGTGCGGGTGCCATTCGGCCGTTGCCACCCAGATAGGCTGGGCACGAACGCTTGCTCGCGCTTGCCGAACCATCCTTGCATACGAACACGTCACCCTCGCAATGTGAGATGCCGCCTTTCTTCCCGGAGCAGGGGGTGTTCTGGGCATCAGCGGATCCTGATAGGCATGCCAGGACGATGAAAAAAGCAGCCGCGGTGCGCATGGCGATGTGCTCTCAGGGAGATGTATTTGCTTACATTATGCTCGCCACCAGGACCAAGGCCAATCTGCGGTATCTGCCGGAGATGGAGGGCGTAGGAGCGCGGCTGCACCATCCGCTGCGGCTGCACCCTTCGCTACGGCCGCCACATGCTCGAGGCCCAGGTGCGCCTGATCGGGAACTTTCTGTCGGGTGCCTCCCGACGCCTGGCCGCGTCCGGAGGGGGTGCCGCGTTCCCTCGGCGGCGCGCAAGCTTTCCAGTGTTCGCCGGGCGGCGGGGAGCGTTCGGCCGGCGTTGAGGGGACGGCCGGCGCTGGGAGGGGACGGCCGGCGCTGAGGGAGGACGGCCGGTGCTGAAGGGGAGCGGCCGGCGCCGAGGGGGGCGGCCGGCGCTGAAGGGGAGCGGCCGGCGCCGAGGAGGGGCTACCCGCGCAGATCTTCGGCCGTGAGCGAGTACGCGAGCGTGAACGGTTCGGCGGTGTGGTCGCAGGCGCCGTGTTCGTCGAATCGCGCGCTGCTCAGCACGTTCGCGGCCACGTGCAGGGTGCGCTGCGGATCGTAGCCGCTCACGATGACCACCTGGTCCAGGCCGGCGTCCTGGCCGCGGATGCGCTGCTCCGCCGTGATGTCCGGCGTGAGCGCCGACCGAAAGAGGCTGGCGGCGGCGAGGCCGGGCTCGGCGCTGAGCCCGGGCAGCGCTTCGCGGACCAGCCATTGGTTCAAGGATGCCTCGGCGCCGGCGCGCGGCGAGAATCTCGCCACGTGCGCGCTGCTGCCCATGCCGTGGCCCGCCGAGAACTCCAGGGCGCAGAATCCCCGCCGCATGTTGCGGTAGTGCGGCATCATCTTGGCCGTCCAGGGGGTCGGGTCGTTCAGGCGCTCGAGGTAGGGGGCCGATTTCAGGACGGCGATGTCGGAGACTTCGTAGATCACCAGGTATCCCGCCTCGCGGGAGGCGGAGACCCAGCGGCTGCCCCGGAGGAATCCGGGGATCGAGAGTCTCTCGATCAAATGCTCGTGTGTGTGCCAGTGGTCGTGTTCGGCCCTGGCGTCCGGCGTGACGTCGAACGACAGGATCATGGCGGCGTGGCTCAGTGGTCTCATGGCGGTATCCTCGTTTCAATGGCGGGACAGCCCTCGTTTCAATGGCAGGACAGAATCCTCCCGAGGAAGGCCTGGGTGCGCTTGTGGGCGCGGCAAATAATTCCTCGGGCGGCGCTCCTCGATGATCTCGCCGTCCGCCATGAGGGTCACCCGGTCGGCCACGGCGCGTGCAAGGCCCATTTCATGGGTCACGCAGATCATGGTGGTGCCGTCCTGTGGAAGATGTCCGAGCCAATATACCGAGGGCGATATACGTCAACAAGGGCGCTGCGTGTCAATGTGTGCGCTGTACGCACAACCAATGCTTCCAGCGCCGGTCTGTTCGCAGGCCCCGGGCGGAGTGCGTCGAATAGAATACGGGCTGTCGATCGTCTCCATCGGGACTCGCAGCGATGGGGCCGGTTCGGCCCGCCCTTGGTTCCGGAGGCAACGATGACGCGGCGTGCAGTCAAGAAGGATGGACATTCGCCGGCCCGCGATCCCGCGAGGGATGAGGCGCCGGTCCATGCGGATCCCAATACGCTGTCATTGGCCGCGATCGAGGAATTCAGCGAGGATCCGAATTTCGTCACGTCCCTCGCGCGCGGGCTTTCCGTGCTGCTCGCGCTGTCGGACAAGCGCCGCCACCTCTCGATCGCGCAGGTCAGCTATTGCACCGGGATCCCGCGCGCGGCCGTGCGCCGCAGCCTGTTGACCCTGTCGATGCTGGGCTTCGCCGCCACGGACGACTCCAACCATTTCTACCTGCGCCCGCGCGTATTGTCGTTCGGGCATGGCTATCTGTCGGCCTCGCCGATCGCGGTGCTGTCGCAGCCGATCCTGGACAGGCTCAGCGAGACGATCGACCAGGCGTGTTCACTCGCGGTCATGGACGGCGACGACATCGTCTACCTCGCCCGCTCGACCTCGTCGCGCATCATGTCGCCTCTGCTCGGCGTGGGGCGCCGCCAGTCGGCGTATTGCACCTCCTCGGGGCAGGTGCTGCTGGCGCAATTGCCGCCGACGCGGCTCGAGGCCTACCTGGCGCGCGTGCGCATGATTCCCCTGACGCCCTACACCATCGGCTCGGTGCAGGAGCTGCGCGAGCAGATCGAGCGTGCGCGCGAGGTGGGATACGCCTTCGTCAGCCAGCAGACCTTGCTGAACCTGTGCTCGCTGGCGGTCCCGGTCTGCGACATCCGGGGCGATTACGTGGGGGGCATCAATGTGATCCGCCACGGCAAGCCCCTGTCCCGCCACGAGATGGCCGCGCGCTACCTCGAGCCCCTGCAGGCCGCCGCCCGCGAACTGGGAACCTTGCTGGTGTAGCGCGGCATGGCATTCTTAACCGGGCGTATAGCGCACACATTGTCGCTATACGCCCTACCCAAGGCGAAAGGCCGATCGTATAGTGCATCCAGCCTCGTCTTCATTCGCTTCTGCAAGGGAATCGGCCATGATGTTCCCCCATCTTTTCTCCCCCGGGCGTATCGGAACCATGGAGGTGCGCAATCGCATCATCGCCTCGCCCATGGAACGCAACTACTGTACGGCCGAGGGCCGGGTCACCCAGCGCTATGTCGACTTCCTGGAGGCGCGCTCGCGCGGCGGCGTCGGCCTGATGTACACGGAGGCGACCTACGTCGATCCCCGGGGACGCGGGCGGCAGTTGCAGATGGGCATCTATTCCGATGAACTGATTCCCGACCTGGCGCGGCTGGTCGAAGCGGTGCACCGGCACGGGGCGCGCATCGGCCCCGAGCTGCATTACGGCGGCCGGGTCGTCGATCCGGGCGTCAGCGGCCTCCAGTCCTGGGCCCCGTCGGTGGTTCCCTACGTCGGGGCCGGCAGTGTGCCGCCGCACGCCATGGAGCTGGACGAGATCGCCGACATCGTCGAGAAATACGGGGCCGGCGCGCGCCGCGCCCGCGAGGCCGGCTTCGATTTCATCGGCATCCATGGCGCGCACGGCTATCTGCTCAGCCAGTTCCTCTCGCCCTTCACCAACAAGCGCCAGGACGAATACGGCGGCGACCTGCAAGGGCGGCTCAGGTTTCCCCTCGAGGTGATCGCGGCCGTGCGCCGCGCGATCGGTCCTGACGTCCCCATCCTCTACCGGATGAGCGGCGACGAGCGCATCGAGGGCGGGCTCACCAATGACGATATGTGCGAGGTCGCCCCGTACCTGCAGGATGCGGGCGTGGACCTGATCGACGTGTCGGCCGGCATCTACGAGAGCAACCAGTGGATCACGCAGCCCATGGAAATGCCGCAAGGGGTGCTGGTGCCCATCGCGCGCAAGATCCGGCCCCACGTCGGCATTCCCATGAGCGTGTCGGGGCGCATCACGGATCCCAGCGTGGCCGAGAGCATCCTCGCCTCCGGCGTGACGGATTTCGTCACCCTCGGGCGGGCCATGCATGCCGATCCCGAGTTTCCGAACAAGGCCCGTGAGGGGCGCCTCGACGAGATCTGCACCTGTATTGGCTGCAACCAGGGGTGCAGCGATCGGCATGCGGTGGGCAAGCCTATCCTGTGCCTGGTCAATACCGCGACCGGGCAGGAGCGGAAATACGCCATCCGCCGTTCGCCGGAGAGCAAGCGGGTCCTCGTCGTGGGGGCCGGGCCCGCGGGCCTGGAATGCGCCCGGATCGCCGCCCTGCGCGGCCACCAGGTGACGATCTTCGACCGGAACAGCGAGCCGGGGGGCCAGATCCTGCTGAACCGGGTGGTGCCGGGGCGCGAGGAAATGGCCGGGCACATCCCCTGGCTGAGCACCGCGGTCGGCCGCGCGGGGGCGCGGATCGAGCTGGGCGTGGAGGTGGCCGAGGACCTCGTGCGGCGCGAGCGCCCCGACGTCGTGGTGCTGGCGACAGGCGCCACCCTGGGCATTCCGCAGATCCCCGGCATCCTCGACAGCCCGGTCGTCGACGGCTACGACGTGCTGCGCCGCCCGATCGCGGCCAAGGGCCGCGCGCTGGTGATCGGCGGCGGGATCCGGGGCGTGGGCATCGCCCGGGTGCTGGCGGCCAAGGGCATGGAGATCGTGCTGGCGGAGGCCGGCCCCGAGCTGGTGGGCGACATCGGCATGCGGTCGCGGGCGATCCAGGCGGGCGCACTGGCGGCCCTGCCCAAGGCCAGCGTGCACCTGAGGACGACGGTGGAGGCGCTTGGCGCCGACGAGGCCTGGCTCTGGGAGGCCACCGGCAAGCAATGGCGGGTGGGCGACATCGGCCTGGTCATCCCGGTGCGGCCGCTGCTGCCGGTCATGGACCTGGCGGCGCTGACCGACCGCCTGGAGGGCGTCTCCGTCCACCTCGTCGGCGACTGCCTGCAGCCGCGCAATGCCATGAGCGCCATTCATGAGGCCGCGGCCCTGGCGCATCGGCTTTGATCGGTCCTTACCCCCCTTGTTGCATGGAATGTCGAAATGGCACGCATCGTTTCCCTGGATCATCTCACCGTATTCGAGCTCACGCCGCCCGAGCTCGTCACCGTGGCCGCGCAGACCGGCTTCCAGCACGTGGGGGTGCGGCTCAATCCCGCGGCGCCCGGCGAGCATCGGCATCCCATGATCGGGGACACGCCCATGCGCCGGGAGACCCTGCGACGCATGGGCGAGCTCGGCGTGGCCGTGTTCGACGTCGGGGTGTTCAGGCTCGAGCGGACGGTCGATGTCCGCGACTTCGAGCCGGTGTTCGAGAGCGCGGCCCGGCTGGGCGCGCGGCACGCATTGGTCGGCGTCGCCGAGCCCGACGAGCAGGCGGGCGCCGATCTGTTTGCGAGCCTGTGCGAGCTCGGCCGCGGCTATTCCCTGCTGATGAACCTGGAATTCCTGCCCTGGTCGGGCGTGCCGACGCTGGCGCAGGCGCAGCGCATCGTGCAACTGGCCGGCCAGCCCGAGGGCCGGGTGCTGATCGATGCGATCCACCTGGACCGCGTGGGCGAGGGCGCGGCGGACGTCGCCGCGGCGTCTCCGGCCTTGCTGGCGTACGCCCAGATCTGCGATGCCCGCAGCCCACGGCCGGTCGATTTCGAGACGATGATCTACCAGGCGCGCCAGGACCGCGAGTTCCCGGGCGACGGCGACCTGGACCTGCCAGGCATCCTCATGGCCCTGCCGCCGGATCTTCCCCTGACGCTCGAGGCGCCGGTCCAGCCCAGGCCGGGCGCCGCCACCGCGCTGGAGCGCGCCCGGCGCGGCCGCGCGACCATGGACGCGCTGCTGCTCTCGGGGCAGGGCGGCCGAGTGCCGGCCGGCTGAGCAGGCTCCGGTCGGATGCCTTTCGGCCGAACGCCATTCGGCAGGGGCGCCGTCCGGCGGACCGCCGCCCGGCGCGGCGGCTGCCAGCAGCAATTCCCGTTACGCCTTAAAATCCCAGGATCTCCGGTTTTCCACCATCCATCCTTATCTAGGAGGTCCTCCCATGGCCCTGGTTTCCATGCGTCAGCTCCTCGATCACGCCGCCGAGCACGGTTACGGGATCCCCGCATTCAACGTCAACAACCTGGAACAGGTCCAGGCCATCATGGAGGCCGCCGCCCAGACCGACAGCCCGGTCATCATGCAGGCGTCGGCCGGCGCGCGCAAATACGCGGGCGAGGGGTTCCTGAAATACCTCATCCAGGCCGCGGTCGAATCCTATCCGCACATCCCCGTGGTCATGCACCAGGACCACGGCCAGTCGCCCGACGTGTGCCGGGGCGCCATCGAACTGGGTTTCTCCAGCGTCATGATGGATGGCTCGCTGATGGCCGATGGCAAGACCATCGCCTCCTACGAATACAACCTGGACGTCACCCGTCAGGTCGTCGCCATGGCGCACAAGCTGGGCATTACCGTCGAAGGCGAACTGGGCTGCCTGGGTTCCCTGGAAACGATGAAGGGCGACAAGGAAGACGGGCACGGCGCCGAGGGCACCATGACCCGCGAACAATTGCTGACCGACCCCGAGCAGGCCGCCGACTTCGTCAAGCAGTCCCAACTGGACGCCCTGGCCATCGCGGTGGGCACCAGCCACGGCGCCTACAAATTCACCCGCAAGCCCACCGGCGACATCCTGTCTGTGCAGCGGATCAAGGAAATCCACGCCCGCCTGCCCAATACCCACCTGGTGATGCATGGCAGCTCCAGCGTGCCCCAGGAACTGCTGGCGGAAATTCGCCAGTTCGGCGGCGACATGAAGGAAACCTACGGCGTGCCCGTGGAAGAGCTCCAGGAAGCCATCAAGTTCGGCGTGCGCAAGGTCAATATCGATACCGACATCCGCCTGGCCATGACCGGCGCGATCCGCCGTTTCCTGGCCGAAAATCCGTCCAAGTTCGATCCGCGCGAATACCTGAAGCCGGCCCGCGAGGCCGCGAAAAAGGTCTGCCTGGCCCGATACGAGCAATTCGGCGCCGCCGGCCATGCCTCCAAGATCAAGGCGATCCCGCTGTCCGACATGGCGGCGCGCTATGCCTCCGGCGAACTCAAGCAACTGGTGAAATAAACTCACATGAAGGCCTTGCTCCAATCCTCCATCGAGTCGCTGCCCCTCCTGGGGCGCGGCAAGGTCCGCGACATGTACGCCGTGGGCGAAGACAAGCTGCTCATCGTCGCGACCGACCGGATCTCGGCCTTCGACGTGATCCTCGACGACCCCATTCCCGGCAAAGGCCAGGTGCTGACCGCCCTGACCGAGTTCTGGCTGGGGCGTCTGGGGCACCTGATTCCGACGCACGCCACCGGGATCGCCCCGGAAGACGTGGTCGCCCCTGGCGAACGCGATCAGGTGGCCGGGCGCGCCATGGTGGTCAAGCGCCTGGAACCGATCCTGGTCGAAGCTGTCGCGCGCGGCTATCTGATCGGCTCGGGCTGGAAGGACTACCAGGCTACCGGCGCGGTCTGCGGCATCGCCCTGCCACCGGGGCTGCGCCAGGCCGAACGACTGCCGGAACCGATCTTCACCCCTGCGGCCAAGGCTGAATTCGGCCAGCATGACGAAAATGTCGACTTCAACTACGTCGTGGCCCAGGTGGGCGCCGATCTCGCGGCCGAACTGCGCCGCGTCACGCTCGCGCTGTATGCCGAGGCCGCCGAATACGCCCGCGGCAAGGGCATCCTGATCGCCGACACCAAGTTCGAGTTCGGTCTGGACGCGCGCGGCACGCTGCACCTGATGGACGAAGTACTGACGCCTGATTCCTCGCGTTTCTGGCCGGCGGACGCCTACGCCGTGGGCATCAGCCCGCCGTCCTTCGACAAGCAGTTCGTGCGCGACTGGCTGGAAACCCAGGACTGGGACAAGACCGCTCCCGCGCCGCGCCTGCCGGCCGACGTGCTGGAACGCACGGCCGCCAAGTACCGAGAAGCCCTGGATCGTCTGACCCAGGGGGCGCGATGAGCCATACCGCATCCGCTGCCGCGCCGGCGCCCATGGTCGGCCTCATCATGGGCTCGTCCAGCGACTGGGACGTGATGCGTCACGCGGCGGCGGTGCTCGAAGAATTCGGCATCGCTCATGAATCCCGCGTCGTTTCCGCCCATCGCATGCCGCTGGACATGGTCGAATATGGCGCCCGGGCGGTGGAACGCGGTCTGCGCGCCATCGTCGCGGGGGCGGGCGGCGCGGCCCATCTGCCCGGGATGATGGCGGCGCTGACGCCGGTGCCGGTGTTCGGCGTGCCCGTGCCTTCGCGCTATCTGCGCGGCGAGGACTCCCTCCTGTCCATCGTGCAGATGCCGCGCGGCGTGCCGGTGGGCACCTTCGCCATCGGCGAAGCCGGCGCGGCCAACGCCGCCCTGCACGTGGTCGCCAATTTGGCCATGACCGATTCCGCGCTCCTGCGAAAATTGCAGGACTACCGCGCGCGCCAGACCGGCGCCGCGCGCGCCATGGTCGTGCCGCCGGAGGGGGCATGAGCACGCGTCGCCAGGACGGCGGCGTGAATGCGCCGCTGCCTCCCGGCGCCTGGCTGGGCGTACTGGGCGGTGGCCAATTGGGCCGCATGTTCTGTCAGGCCGCCCAGGCCATGGGTTACCGTGTGGCGGTGCTGGATCCCGACGAATCCTGTCCGGCGGGCATGGTGGCCGATGAGCACATCCGTGCCGCCTACGACGACGCGGACGGGCTGGATCGTCTGGCACGGCGCTGCGCGGCCGTCACCACGGAATTCGAGAACGTGCCGGCCGACAGCCTGCGCCGCCTGGCGCAGACCCGCATCGCGACGCCTTCGGGCGACGCCGTGGCGGTGGCCCAGGACCGGCTGGCGGAAAAATCCTACATCCAGGCGGCGGGCGTGCCGGTCGCCGCCCACGCAGCCATCCGGTCCGCGGCCGACGTGGACGCCTNNGTGGCTTCGCGCGAGGAAGCCCGGCGCGCCTTTGACGCGCTGCGCGGCGTGCCCTGCATCCTCGAGGCACTGCAGCCCCTGGACTACGAAATCTCGGTGGTGGTGGCGCGCGACCTGCGTGGCCGCGCCGTCAGCTACCCCCCCTCGCGCAATGTCCATCGGGACGGCATCCTGGCGCTGTCGGTCGTCGATGGTTCCGTGCCGTCCGACGTCGCCGACCAGGCGCGCGGCCATGCCTTGTCGCTGGCCGACCACCTGGATTACCACGGTGTGCTGTGCGTGGAATTCTTCGTGCTGCGCGACGGTCGCGTGGTGGCGAACGAAATGGCGCCGCGCCCCCATAACAGCGGCCACTATACCCAGGACGGCTGCCTGGTCAGCCAGTTCGAGCAGCAGGCGCGCATCATGGCCGGACTGCCCCTGGGCGGCACCGATCCGCTGCGACCGGCCGCCATGCTCAACTTGCTGGGGGACCTGTGGTTCGACGCGCAGGGGCGGCGTCGCGAGCCGGACTGGGCGGGGGTGCTGGCCGTGCCGGGCACCCGCCTGCATCTGTACGTCAAATCCGAGGCGCGCCGCGCCCGGAAAATGGGTCATGTGAACATCCTGGGCGAAGACGCGGCGCAACTGCGCGAACGGATCGCCCGGGTATCGGCCGTGCTGGGACTGCCCGATGCCTGATCCCCGCGCGGGCGCGGGTCCGGCCGAAGCCGGACCCGGCCAGATCCAGGAGGCCGCCCGGCGGCTGGCCGAGGGCCGGCTGGTGGCCTTTCCGACCGAGACCGTCTACGGCCTGGGTGCCGACGCCGAAAATCCCGAGGCCGTCGCGCGCATCTATGCCGCCAAGGGGCGGCCGGCCGATCATCCCGTCATCGTCCACCTGTCGCCCGACACGGATCCGGGCTATTGGGCGGCGTCGATCCCGGCCCAGGCGCGGCGGCTGATGGCGGCCTTCTGGCCGGGCCCCTTGACCCTGATCCTGCCGCGCGCCGCCCGCATCCCGGACGCGGTCAGCGGCGGACAGGACAGCATCGGCCTGCGCTGTCCCTCGCATCCGGTGGCGCAGCGGCTGCTGCGCGCCTTCGCGTCTCTCAAGCCGCACGGCTGCGGCGGGGTTGCGGCGCCGTCGGCCAACCAGTTCGGCCAGGTGTCGCCCACGCGCGCCGATCACGTGCGTAGTGAATTTCCTCACCTGGACGCGCAGGCGCTGATGATCCTGGAAGGCGGCGCTTCGGAAGTCGGGATCGAATCCACGATCCTGGACCTGTCGCGGCTGGACCGGGGCATCGGCCCCGTTTTGTTGCGGCCCGGGCACGTGACGGCCGCGCAGATCGCCGAGGTGCTGGGCGAGGTTCCGGCCCTGCCCGATGCGGCGGCGCCCCGGGTGTCGGGTTCGCTCAAGGCGCACTATGCGCCGCGCACGCCGGTATCTCTGGTGGACGCCGGCGCCCTGGACGGTCTGCTCCAGGGCGGCGCGGCGGGAGCCCTGGGCCGGAGGCTGGCCGTGGTGGTTCTGGATGCCGCTCCGGAAGCCAGGCCGCCGGGTATCGACTGGATCGTCCTGCCGGCCGATCCGGCGGTTTATGCGCGCCGGCTGTACGCGCTGCTGCGCGATCTCGACGAGGCGGGCTATGACCGGATCCTGCTGCAGCGTCCTCCCGCCGGCCCGGCCTGGCAGGGGGTCAATGACCGGATCACGCGGGCGGCGGCCGCGTTCGGCTGAGGATACGCTACACTGGCCGACAGCCGCTTTCCGGAGCATGATCCGATGAAATTCAAGGAACTCGAACCCGGCCTGGTGATCCACCACGGGCCGGTCACGGTGGACGAGGCAGAGATGCTGGCGTTCGCGCGCGCCTATGACCCTCAGTGGTTTCACGTCGATGCCGAACGCGCCAAGGAAAGCCGCTGGGGGGGCCTGATCGCGAGCGGCTGGATGACCTGCGGACTGGCCATGCGCATGGCCACCGAAGCCGTTCTGCACGACTCCGAGTCCTTTGGTTCTCCCGGTCTGGAACGCCTGCGCTGGATCTCGCCGGTGCGTCCGGGTGACAGGCTGCGCCTGGAGGCCACGGTAGATACCAAGCGCGTGTCATCCACGCGCGACGACCTGGGCATTGTCCGATGGACCTGGCGCCTGTACAACCAGAATGACGCCCAGGTGCTGGAGGCCGAGGTCACCAGCCTGTTTGACCTGGGCGCCGCATAAGGCCTCGAGCCGCGCGCCGATTCCAGCGCAACGCCTGCGTCAGCGGAACACCACGGTCCGCCGTTCGTTCAGCAGGATGCGGTGTTCGACATGCCAGCGCACGGCGCGAGACAGCACCACGGATTCGATGTCGCTGCCGATGCGGGTCAGATCACCGGGACCCATGGCGTGATCCACCCGTTCGATATCCTGCTCGATGATGGGGCCTTCGTCCAGATCCTCGGTCACATAGTGCGCTGTCGCTCCGATCAGCTTCACGCCGCGCGCATGCGCCTGGTAGTAGGGCCGCGCGCCCTTGAAGCCGGGCAGGAAGCTGTGATGGATGTTGATGGCGCGGCCTTCCAGGGCGCGGCACAGGGCCGGCGACAGGATCTGCATGTAGCGCGCCAGCACCACCAGGTCGACCCGTTCGCGTTCGACCAGCTCCAGGATCCGCGCTTCCTGCGCGGCGCGGGTGTCGGCCGTGAGGGGCAGGTGATGGAAGGGCAAGCCGTGGGATTCGGCCAGCGCGCGGAAATCCGTATGGTTCGACACCACGCCGGCCACTTCGGCGGGCATCTGCCCGCCGCTCACCCGGAACAGCAGGTCGTTCAGGCAATGCCCCTGGCGGCTGACCAGCACCAGCAGCCGGGCCTTGCGGGCCGCGTCGTGGAACTGGCACTGCATCTCGAAGCGTTCGGCGATGCCGGCGAAATCGCTCGCCAGCGATTCGACCGGCTCGGCGACAGGCAGGGCGAAATGGACGCGCAGGAAAAAGCGCGACGAATCCGGATCGCCGAACTGCTGGGCGTGGACGATGTTGCCGTGGTGCGTCAGCAGCCAGCCACTGACAGTGTGGACGATGCCCATGCGGTCGGGGCAGGAGAGGGTCAGGATGTAGTCGTGCATGGCGGAGATCGGAGAAGGCGCCCGGGCGGCTGAAGAAACGCTAGTTCCTTGAAAGGGGCTCGCTGCCGGGGGTCAGTTCGAAGTCGCCTGCGTGATAGATCAGCGGCGACAACAGTTGGCGGTGGCAGTGTTCCACCTGGCCGACGAAGATCGTGTGATCGCCGGCCTCGTGGCGCTGCGTGTTGTGGCATTCGAACCAGGCGGCGCAACGGCCGTCGGCCAGCATCAAGGTGCCGTTCGGGGCGCGTTCCAGGTCCAGGCCGGCGAAGCGTTCGGACTGCGGGCCTTTGGCGAAGCGCCGGGCCAGGTCCACCTGGCCGGCCGAGAGCACGTGGATGACGTAGCGGTCCAGCGCCTTGAAGGCCGCCAGGGAGGTGGCCGTGTGCGTCAGCGTCCACAGCACCATCGGCGGTTCCAGCGAGACGGAACTGAAGGAGCTGATCGTCAGCCCCAGCGGGGCGCCGGTTTCGGGGTGTTCCGCCGTGATCACGGTGACGCCCGTGGGGAACCGGCCCAGGGCCGAGCGGAAGTACAGGGCCGGAAAGTCGGCGGGCGTGGGCTGCGGACGCATGGACGTTTCAGGGCGCGATGCGATCGAGGACCCAGTCGCCTTCGGCGTCGCGCGCATAGACCAGCCGGTCGTGCAGGCGCGAAGGCCGGCCCTGCCAGAATTCGACGCGTGTCGCCTCCAGGCGGTAGCCGCCCCAGTGGGGCGGACGGGCCGGATCGTCACCCAGTTCACGGCTCAGGTCGGCGACGCGTTCGGCCAGGGCTTCGTGAGTGATGGGCCGGCTCTGGGGCGAGGCCCAGGCGCCGATGCGTGAGCCCAGGGGGCGGCTGGCGTAGTAGGCGTCGGATTCCGCCGCCGATACGGGGCTGACGGGGCCTTCGATGCGCACCTGTCTTTCCAGCTCCGGCCAGAAGAACAGCAGGGCGGCCTGGGGATTGGTGGACAGCTCCAGGCCTTTGCGCGACTGGTAGTTGGTGTAGAACACAAAGCCCCGGGGAGTGAAGTCCTTGAGCAGCACGATCCGCGCCGAGGGCCGGCCGGCGGCATCCGCCGTCGCGAGGGTCATCGCGGTCGGTTCGCGAACCTCGCTGCCCAGGGCCTGCTGGAACCACTGGTCGAACTGGGCATAGGGATCGGAGGCCACGGAGGATTCGAGCAGTTCGAATTTCTGGTAGGTCTGGCGGATATCGGCGATGGACATGGTGTCTTTGTCGGAAAAGGGCGTCAAATGGGGCGGCGCAGAGCGCGCGCGATGGCGCGCAGGCGGCGGTCGGTGATGCCGGCGGCGTCCAGGGCGGCGGCGGTCTGGAGCACGTATTCAGTGCAGGGGCCGTAGCGTCCGTGCCCCTGGCGCACGATGGCGACGATGTCTTCGGTGGACAGGCCCGTCACGTAGCCTTCGTGCCCGCGGTCCATCGTGAAGACCAGGCCGGTTACGGCGCCGGAAGACGTATGGCAATTCAGCCAGCGCGGGGTATAGGACGCGCTGGGCATCTCACGTTGCCACAGGGGGCCCAGGATTTCAGGCACCCGGCCGCCGGCGATGCGGTAGACGGTGCCTTCGCAGGAACCGCCCAGGTCCAGGCCGAAGACCAGGCCGGGGCGTTCCGGCGTGCCGCGATTGATGCGCGACCACAGGCACAGGGCGCGATGGTAGCCGTGGATCCGCGCGCGGCGGGCCTCCAGGTGGTCGAATTCCGGCCGCCAGATCAGGGATCCGTAACCGAATATCCACAGATCGGAGCGGCCGTCCCAGTGTCGCAGCGTCTGTCCGATGGACGCCTCGTGCCAGGTCGCGTCCCGCAGACGGAAAGCTTCCGGCGGGGGCGGAAGCTGGCTGGCGCGTGCGGCGGACGTGTTCACGAGGGTTGGGCGACATCGGAATCTGGGACAGTCTGTATTGTAGAGGACTTGCGCGGCGGCGCGGCGCGAAGACGCGCCGGACGTTTCCCCCGGCTAAAATGCCGCATTGCACCTTTTCGTTACCGCTGCGATGCCCGATTTCACGCCCGCCGATTCCACCGATGCCGACGTGGACGCCGAACGCCGTTTCGGCGGCCTCGACCGCCTGTACGGCGACGGGGCCAGGCGGGCGTTGGCGGAACTGCGCGTGGTGGTGGCCGGTATCGGCGGCGTGGGCGCCTGGAGCGTGGAAGCCCTGGCCCGCTCGGGCGTGGGGGCGCTGACGCTGGTGGACCTGGACCACGTGGCCGAATCCAACATCAACCGCCAGGTCCACGCGCTGGGCAGCACGCTGGGACGGGCCAAGATCGCCGCCATGGCGGACCGCGTCCGCGACATCAACCCCGGCTGCCGCGTCGAATGCGTCGACGATTTCGTCGGCCCGGACAATGTGGATGCGATCCTGTCGGGGCCGCCCGGCGTGCTGCTGGATTGCACCGACCAGGTGACGGCCAAGATCGCGATGATCCTGCAGGCCCGCGCGGCGGGCTGGCTGGCGCTGGCGTGCGGCGGGGCGGGCGGCAAGACGGATCCGCTCGCCTTGCGGGCCGGGGATTTGTCGGCCGTGACGCACGACGCCCTGCTGGGGCGGGTGCGACAGGAACTGCGGCAACGCCACAGTTATCCCAAGGGCGGTGCGGCGGGCGGCAAGCCGCGCCGCCGGGTGCCGCGCATGGGAGTGCATTGCCTGTGGTTCGACCAGCCCGTCGTGCTGCCCGAAGCCTGGCGGCGCGCGGCCGCAGCTTCCGCGCCCGCCTCCGCGCCGCAGGGTCTTTCCTGTGCGGGCTATGGCTCGGCCGTGGCGATCACGGCCACCATGGGGATGGCGGCGGCCGACTGGGCCGTGCGCCAGGGACTGGCCAAGGCGGGACTGTAATTCGTCCGGCACGGGGCCGTTCGCGGATTGCGGCATTTCTCCACGTCGCGGCCTGCATGCCGCTTCGATTCGATAGACATGAAATGATCTGCAGAGATCATTTCATGTCCGATCTCATCCAGCCGCGCAGGGCGTTCGACACCCGCAGCGCCGGGGCCTGCCTCAGGTCGGCGAGGCTCAGCCGGGCTTCGCGCACAGCGCCCTCGTCCAGCAGGGCCTGGCGGCGCACGCCGGGCAACAGACCGCAGGCCAGAGGGGGGGTCAGCCAGGCGCCGTCCGCGTCCTGGACGTAGATCGTGCTGCGGCTGCCCTCGCACAGGTCGCCGGCGGTGTTGCCGAAAATCAGGTCGAAATGGTCCGGATGCCCGGACAGCCATTGCTCTGCCGCCGCGTATCCGGGGCGATGCGTGGTTTTGTGTCGCAGCCAGGGGTCGTCGGCCGCCAGGACGGCCTGTGGCCCCAGTACGTCCGCCGCCAGGGCGATCCGCACCGGCTCGGTCGTGGGCGGCAGCGGCGCGCACGTCAGGGAGAGCGCGCCGTCGGCCGCCAGCAGCAAGCGCAGGCGGCACGGCGGTTGCATCTCGGTGGCGGCCGGATCACCCGTTGCCGCCTCCGAAGCTTGCCGCCCTTGAGCCGCCAGGCTTCGGAGCCGCGCGTCCAGCAAGCCTTCCAAAACCGCCTCATCCAAGGGATAGCCCAGTGCCCGGGCGGAGGCCCGCAGTCTCGCCCGATGGCCGGGCCAGAGCACGACACGGCCCCGTTCGAGACGCATGGTTTCGATCAGATCGGGGGCGATCCGCCGGATCTCGGCGGCGGCAGGCGCGGGCAGGCCCGCCGTGGGCCGGGTCAGTCCGGATTCAGGACGCGGGCTTTCCACAGGCATTCCTCCCATTCGTCGGCGGCGCGGGAATCGTACACGATGCCGCCGCCCACCCCGAACTCGGCCCGGCCGCCATGCAGCTCGATGGTGCGGATGGCGACATTCAGCGAGAAATCCCCGTCCGGCGCCAGCCAGCCCACGCTGCCGCAGTAGATGCCCCGACGGCGCGCCTCCAGCGTCCGGATGGCACGCATGGCGGCGATCTTCGGCGCGCCGGTGATGGAGCCGCAGGGGAACAGGGCGCGCAGCACCTCGGCCAGCGGCACGTCCGGCGCCTCGGCCTCCACGGTGGAGGTCAGCGTCCAGACCGAGGGATAGGCCTCCAGGCTGAACAGGGCCGGCACGCGTACGCTGCCGGGCACGGCGATGCGGCCCAGATCATTGCGCAGCAGGTCCACGATCATCAGGTTCTCCGCACGGTTCTTGGCGCTGCGTTGCAGCGCCTCGGCGGCCTGCCGGTCCCAGGCCGGATCGGCGTGGCGGGGCGCGGTGCCTTTCATCGGCCGCACGCGCAGGCGCGCGCCCTCGCGGGCCACGAACAGTTCCGGGGACAGCGAAAGCACCCAGCGCGCGCCATCGCGCACGCAGGCGGCATGCGCCACGGGATGACGTCCGGCCAGATAGGCGTAGGCTCGCATGGGGTCCAGGCCTCGCGGCCAGTCCAGACGCAGCGGCAGGGTGTAGTTGATCTGGTAGTAGTCGCCCCGGGCGATGCCGGCGCGCACGGTCTCGATGGCTCGCGCATGGCGGTCGCGTGACACGCCCGGTTGCGGATCCGGCCGCCACGGCCGGCCCTGGTCATCGGCGAGACCGTCCGGCGCCTTGGCGCCGGCGCCTGGATGATCGGGACCGGGCGGCACGTCCGCCGCGTCCGGTCCAGAGCAGGCTTCCCATTCGGCGCGGGCGTAGACCAGCGCCGTCATGCGGGGCAGGGCGTCGCGCGTGTCCACATCCGCCGGATCGGCGGCTTCAGGCGTCAGCCATTCGCCCAGTTCGTAGTCCAGCAACAGGGCGACCCAGTTGCCCGCCCGCCGGGCCGCCTCGATGGCGTCCCAGGCGGCGGGCAACTCGGCGCGGCGGTGGACGGCGATGCGCGCCACCGGGTCCAAGAGCCGCAGCGACCGGCCCGCCAGCCGGTCCTCGAAGAGGCAGGGCATCAGGCCTCCCGGGCGCCGCGCGCGCCGCCGGCCGCCAGGAATTCCGCCAGGATCCGCCCGGTGTGCGTGTCGCCCGCGCAGAGCCGCTCTGGGCTGCCCTGGGCGACCACGCGGCCGCCCTGGTCGCCGCCTTCGGGGCCCAGGTCCACGACCCAGTCGGCCTCGGCGATGACGTCCAGATTGTGTTCGATGACCACCACGGTGTGGCCGGCGTCCACCAGCCGGTGCAGCACCCGGATCAGTTTTTCCACATCCGCCGTGGACAGGCCCACGGTGGGCTCGTCGAGTACGTACAGTGTGTGCGGGACGCGCGATGCGCGGCCGGTGCGCAGCACGCCTTCGTCCAGGTGCGCCTTGGTCAGTTCGGTGACCAGCTTGATGCGCTGGGCCTCGCCGCCGGACAGCGTGGGCGAGGGCTGGCCCAGCGTCAGATAGCCCAGGCCCACGTCCTGCATCAGTTGCAGCGCGCGGGCGATGCGGCGATGCGCGGAGAAGTGGCCGATGGCGTCGTCGACTTCCATGCGCAGGACGTCGCCCGCGCTGCGGCCGTTCCATTGCACGCCCAGGGTTTCCTGGTTGAAGCGGGCACCGTGGCAGGCGTCGCATGGCACCTTCACGTCCGGCAGGAAGCTCATTTCGATGGTGCGCATGCCCTGGCCTTCGCATTCCGGGCAGCGGCCGTCGCCGGTGTTGAAGGAAAAGCGCGAGCCCGTCCAGCCGCGCAGACGCGATTCCCGCGTGCCGGCGTAGAGCTTGCGGATGTCATCCCAGAAGCCGACGTAGGTCGCCGGGCAGGACCGGGGCGTTTTGCCGATGGGTGTCTGGTCGACTTCCAGCACCCGGTCGACGGCCTCCCAGCCGCGGATCGTGCGGCAGCCTTGCCAGGGGCCGGTCAGGCGGTTGCCGACGCGGCGCGCCAGGTTGTCCAGCAGCACGTCGCGCGCCAGGGTGGACTTGCCCGAGCCCGACACGCCGGTGACGACGTTCAGCCGTCCCAGCGGGATGCGCGCGTTGGCCTGTCGCAGGTTGTGCCGCGTGGCGTCCTCGATGTCCAGGCTGGGCGTACTGGCGTCGACGGGGCGCCGGCCGTTCATGGGGTGCACGAGAGGCTCGCGCAGGTAGCGCCCGGTGACGGAGGCTGGGTTGCGGGTGATTTCCTCGACCGTGCCCTGGGCGACCACCATGCCGCCGCGCACGCCGGCGCCGGGACCGATGTCGATCACGTGGCTGGCGCGACGGATGGTGTCCTCGTCGTGCTCGACCACCACCAGAGTGTTGCCGTTGCCTTCCAGGCGGGTGAGCGCGTCGAGCAGGATGCGGTTGTCGCGCGGATGCAGGCCGATGGTGGGCTCGTCCAGCACGTAGCACACGCCCTGCAGGTTCGAACCCAGCTGCGCGGCCAGGCGGATGCGCTGGGCTTCGCCGCCCGACAGGGTGGGGGCGGCGCGATCGAGTGCGAGGTAGCCCAGTCCCACGTCCATCATGAAATCCAGGCGGCCGCGGATCTCGGCCAGGATGTCGCGCGCGATCTCGGCTTCGCGGCCCCGGGAATTCAGGCCCAGGAAGAAGCGCTGGGCATCGCTGACGGGCATCGAGGCCAGTTCGGCGATCGAACGGTCGCGCCATCGGAAGGCGCGCGCCACGCGGTTCAGCCGCTGGCCCTGGCACTGTGGGCAGGGCTGCGGCAGGCCGGTGGCCTCGTCCAGCCAGACGGATTCCTCGCCGGTCTGGTCCTCGGTGAAGCCGGTCAGTTGCAGTCCGGTGCCGTAGCAACCCGGGCACCAGCCATGGCGCGAGTTGTAGGAGAACAGGCGCGGGTCGGGTTCCGGGAAACTGGTGCCGCAGTTCGGGCAGGCGCGCTTGATGGAGAAGGTCAGCAGCCGCGGATCGGGCGCCAGGCCGGCGGCGCGGCGGGCCTCGAGCGTGTCCGGGCCGGGCGCGGTCAGGCCGGCCAGCACGCGGAAGCTGCCATGGCCCAGCGCCAGGGCGGCGCGCACGGCCTCGCGCAGACCGGCTTCGTCGCGCACGTCCACGATCAGGTCGCTCACCGGCAGTTCGATGGTGTGTTCCTGGTAGCGGTCCAGGCGCGGCCAGGGGCTGACCGGAATGAATTGGCCGTCCACGCGCAGATGGCTGTGGCCGTGCGAGGCCGCCCATTTCGCCAGGTCGGTGTAGTAGCCCTTGCGCGCCACCACCAGCGGCGCCAGCAGGCCGATGTGCTCGCCCGCGTGATCGCGCAGCAGCTGGGCGACGATCTGCTCCGGTGTCTGCGGCGCCACGGGGACGTCGCAGTCGGGGCACATCTGGGTGCCCAGGCGTACGTACAGCAGACGCAGGAAATGGTGGATCTCCGTCATGGTGGCGACGGTGGACTTGCGCCCGCCCCGGCTGGTGCGCTGCTCGATGGCGACCGTGGGCGGGATCCCGTAGATCGCGTCCACGTCCGGCTTGCCGGCCGGCTGCACGATGGCGCGCGCGTAGGCGTTCAGGGATTCCAGATAGCGTCGCTGGCCTTCGTTGAAGAGGATGTCGAAGGCCAGGGTGGACTTGCCCGAACCCGATACGCCGGTGATGACCGTGAAGGCGTCGCGGGGGATGTGGACGTCGATGCCCTTCAGATTGTGCTCGCGGGCGTTCAGGATATGGATGTCGGGGCTGGCCGTCGCCGCCGGCAGGCGCGGCGCGGGTTCATTCAGGACCAGCGCGGGACTGTCGATCCGCTGCGCATAGTCTTCCAGCGCCCGGCCGGTGTGCGAATCCGGGTGGCGCATCAGGTCTTCCGGCGTGCCTTCGGCGACGATGCGGCCGCCCTGGTCGCCGCCTTCCGGACCCAGGTCCACGACCCAGTCGGCGGCGCGGATCACGTCCAGGTTGTGCTCGATGATCAGCAGCGAATGGCCGGCGGCCAGCAGCTTGCGGAAGGCCCGCATCAAGCGGGCGATGTCGTCGAAGTGCAAGCCGGTGGTGGGTTCGTCGAACAGCAGCAGGCTGCCCTTCAAGGCGCCTTGTGGCGCCCGCGAGCGGGCGGCCTCGGCCAGGTGGCCGGCCAGCTTCAGGCGCTGGGCCTCGCCGCCCGACAGGGTGGGGACGGGCTGGCCCAGGCGCACATATTCAAGGCCTACGTCGGCCAGTGGCGCCAGGCCCCACTGCACGTCGCGCAGGCCCTTGAAGAAGTCCAGCGCCTCGCTCACGGTCATGTCCAGGACCTCGTCGATCGAGGCGCTGCGTCCCAGGTGCTCGATGCGCACTTCGAGCACCTGGGGCCGGAAGCGGTGGCCGTCGCAGTCCGGGCAGCGCAGGTAGACGTCCGACAGGAACTGCATTTCCACGTGTTCGAAGCCGGTGCCGCCGCAGCCGGGGCAACGGCCGTCCCCGGTGTTGAAGCTGAAGGTGCCGGCCGTGTAGCCGCGTTCCTGCGACAGCGCGGCGGCCGCGAACAGCTTGCGGATGGCGTCGAAGGCGCCGACGTAGCTGGCCGGGTTGGAGCGCGCCGTTTTGCCGATGGGCGTCTGGTCGACCATCACCACGTCGGCGATGCGCTCCGCGCCCAGCAGGGCGGTGTGTTCGCCCGGCGCTTCGGTGGCGCGGCCCAGGCGTTTGAGCAAGGCGGGGTAGAGCACATCCTGCACCAGGGTGGATTTGCCCGAGCCCGACACGCCGGTCAGGCACACCAGCCGGCCCAGGGGCAGGGAGAAATCGATGTTTCGCAGGTTGTTGGCGCGGGCGCCCCGCAGCAGCAGGCGCGGGGTGTTGTCCCGCACCGGCAGGGGGCGTGGCGATTCGATGCGCATGCGCCCGCCGAAATAGCGGCCCGTCAGCGTGTCGGCCATGGACAGCTCGGCCGGCGTGCCGTCGAAGACGAGGTGCCCGCCGCGTTCTCCCGGCCCCGGGCCGATGTCCAGGATGCGGTCGGCGGCGATCATGACCTGGGGATCGTGCTCCACCACGACCAGGGTGTTGCCGTGGTCCCGCAGGCGGTGCATGACCTGCACGATGCGATGGATGTCGCGCGGGTGCAGTCCGATGGACGGCTCGTCCAGCACGAACAGCGTGTTCACGAGGGACGTGCCCAGCGCAGTGGTCAGGTTGATGCGCTGGACCTCGCCGCCCGACAGGGTGCGGCTCTGGCGGTCCAGCGACAGGTAGCCCAGGCCGACGTCGCACAGAAAGCGCAGACGCGCGCGGATCTCGTCCAAGAGTTCGGTCAGCGCCTCGTCCAGCGAGCGGCCGAGCTCGACGCGGTCGAACCAGTCCCGGACCCGTTCGATGGGCAGACGCATCAGGTCATGCAGCCCCAGGCCCGGCATGGCCGCCAGCTGCCCGGGCGTCCAGTTCGCGTGCGCCGGCAGGAAACGGGTCGCGCCGGGGATCGGATCACAGTCCCGCCCCAGGCGCCACAGCGTGGCGTCCGGCTTGAGCCGTGCGCCTTTGCAGTGCGGGCAGGGCGTGTAGCTGCGGTATTTCGACAGCAGCACCCGCACGTGCATCTTGTAGGCGCGGGACTCCAGCCAGTCGAAGAAGCGCTGCGCGCCGTACCACTGGTGCTTCCAGGCGGACGGACCTCCCTTCCAGTCGGACGCGCCGCCGATCACCCAGCCGCGTTCCTCGTCCGTCAGATCGCGCCAGGGCACGTCCAGACGCACACCCGCCTTGGGGGCATAGCGTTCCATCTCGACCTGGCATTCCTTGTAGCTGGCGGTCTGCCAGGGCTTGATCGCCCCGTCGCGCAGGCTGCGGGTCTCGTCCGGCACCACCAGGCCGTAGTCGATGCCCATCACCCGGCCGAAGCCCCGACAGTGCTCGCAGGCGCCCAGAGGTGAATTGAAGGAAAACGTGCTGGGCAGCGGCGTGCCGTAGTCGATGTCGCATTGCGCGCAGTGCAGTCCTGCGCTGAAACGCCAGGTTTCCTCGCCTTCGTCGAACAGCGCGTGCACGGCGAGCCGGCCATTGCCCTGGCGCAGCGCCGTTTCCAGCGCCTCGTCCACGCGCGCGGGTTCCGCATTGCCCAGGCGGAAGCGGTCCTGCACGACATGCAGCGTGCGCCGTCTTGGATCACCGGCCTTGCGCTTGCCGGCCGCCTTTCCGGTGGCCGTCTCCGTCTCGGGCGCGGGGACCGTGTCTTCCTGGCGATGGATGCGCGTGTAGCCCTGCTGTTCAAGAAAGCCGCGGACCTCTTCCTCTGTGAAGTTGGCCGGGACCGAAACCGGGAATGTGATCACCAGGCGGGGGTCGTGGGCGGCGCACAGGCCGTCCAGCTGGCGCCGGATGCTGGCCGGGTCGTCGCGCGTCACCGCCCGGGCGCAGTTCCGGCAATGCAGGTGGCCGGCGCGGGCGTAGAGCAGCTTCAGGTGGTCGTTCAGCTCCGTCATGGTCCCCACGGTGCTGCGCGAATTGCGCACGGGGTTGACCTGGTCGATGGCGATGGCGGGCAGGATGCCTTCGATCCGGTCGACCTGGGGCTTGTCCATGCGGTCGAGAAACTGGCGCGCATANNAGCGGCGCTGGCCTTCGGCGTACAGGGTGTCGAAGGCCAGCGAGCTCTTGCCTGATCCCGACACGCCGGTCACCACCAGGAGCTCCCCGGTGCGGATCGTCAGATCCAGGTTCTTCAGGTTGTTCTGGCGGGCGCCGAAGATGCGGATGGGTGCGTTCATTCCGTCATCATAATCCGGCTCGAAGCGGCATTGCGCGCCTGGGGCCGGGCTCTGTTTTCAAGGCATCGAGGCGGTCCCGCCGAACCGTCCGGCTTGATCCGCGTCAGGTGTCCGGACTCCGGGCGGCACCGCCGGTCTCGCCGAATATTACAATTGACTGAACGCCGCCGGGGCGGTCCCGGCTTCCGTGGAGAAACGGAGAATCGCCATGAAACGTCTGCTTGCCATCCCCCTGCTGTGCGCCGCCCCTTTCCTGGCCCGGGCAGCCGATTACAAGACCGATGCGGATCACACCTTCGTCTATTTCGAAGTCCTTCACAATGGCACGTCCACGGTGCGAGGCCGTTTCGACACGGTCGAGGGCGACATCGTCTTCGATCGCGCGGCCAGAACGGGCCAGGCGAAGATCCGCATCGGCATGAAGTCGATCAATACAGGCTCGAAAGGTTTCGACGAACACCTGCTGGGCGGCGATTTCTTCCAGGCCGGACAGCACCCCGAGGCCTTCTTCGAATCCACCGCCTTTCGCTTCGAAGGCGACCTGGTCCGCGCCGTCGAGGGCAATCTGACCTTGCTGGGGCAGACTCATCCGGTCAAGCTGAACGCCGTCCGTTTCAACTGTTACCAGAACAGGCGCCTGAATCGCGAGGTCTGTGGCGGGGACTTCCGGGCGGACCTCAAGCGCAGCCAGTGGGGCATGGGCTTCGGCCTGCCGGGCATCCCGGATGCCGTGCGCCTGCAGATCGAGATCGAAGGCGTGCGCCAGTAAGCGGCGAGGTCGTCGCGCCCGGGCATGCCCGGGCGTTTGCCGGCGACTGGTGAAATTTTGCTAAAATGGCGTGTTTTGCTTTCAAGCCCGCCTTACACCAGGAGATCCTCATGGCAGAAATCAAACGCACGCGGCGCAACACCCTGGAGCGCCGTTGCCTTGGCAAGGCCTTCAAGCGTCTGTTCGTGCGCGCCCCCAAGGGCGTCTTCAAGATGCTGGAAAAGGTCAAGCGCGTCTGATCGTCCGGCGCCGGACAGCCGTATTGTTTATATACAATTCGGCATCAGGGAAACCACGAACCCGACGGTTCGTGGTTTTTTTTTGCGACTATCATGGGCTGATCGGAATAACGAGGAGCCTTCCTGAATGGCTTGCTGGCGTCATCTGTTTTCCGTCGTCACGCCTACGTACAACCGCGCGCATACGCTTGAACGCGTCTACCGTTCGCTGCGGGAACAGTCCTTCCAGGACTTCGAGTGGGTGGTCGTGGACGACGGTTCGACGGATGCCACCCGGACCCTGGTCCAGGGGTGGCAGCAGGAAGCCAGCTTCCCCATCCGTTACGTCTGGCAACCCAATCAACACAAGAAAACAGCTTTCAACACCGGGGTGCGCCACGCCCAGGGCGAATGGCTGGTGGCCATCGACAGCGACGACGAACTCGACCCCAACGCGCTGTACCACATGGCCGGTGTCTGGGAACAGATACCGCCCGCCCAGCGGGACCGCACCGTGGCGATCATCGGTCTGTGCGCGCGGCCCGACGGCAGCGTGGTGGGCGACCTGTATCCCCGGGACGTCATGGACGTGTCCTCGCTGGACATGACGTTCCGCTACCATGTCCGTGGCGAGAAATTCGGCTGCCTGCGCACGGATGTGCTGCGCCAGTTTCCTTTTCCCGAGGACATTCCCGGCTTCGTGCCCGAAAGCCTGGTCTGGCGGGCGATCGCCCGGGCCGGCTACCTGACCCGTTTCGTCAATCAGGTGTTCCGCGTGTATCACGAAGACACCGACGGCCTGTCGCGCGAGGGCCGGGTGGACAGCGGTCGCCATGCACTGGGCCTGTGGCTGCTGGCGCACGACACGGTGGCGCATTGCCTGGGCTGGTTCCGCTACCAGCCGGCCTCGTTCTTCGGCGCGGCGATCCGATACACCCGTTTCGGCCTGCACCTGCGGGCTCAGCGGGTGGCCCGCCCCGCCGGGCGATGCCTGAATCGCTGGGCGTCGCGCCTGCTGGTGGCCGCCATGTGGCCGGCCGGGGCCGCGTTGTATTTGCGCGATCGCCTGCGGGACGCGGTGGCGCGGGCCAAGCACCCGGTGACGATCTGACGGTTATTCTTCGTCGTCGTCCGGTGACGTTTCGGTTTCCTGCAGATTGAAGGGCAACAGGTCCGACAGCGTGTCGGTCCAGGCGACTTCCTCGCCCTGGGCGTCCACCTTGATGTAGCGTACGCCTTCCAGGTCGGACAGCTGGACGGCCCACAGGAACTCGCAATCCACCGCCTGGCCGTCACCCAGGTCCAGGCCGCCGCAGTTGCCCAGGAAGCGCGCCCCGGGACCTCCCGCCTGGACGCGGGGCCGGTCTCCGTCCTCGTCCTTGGGGCCCAGCGGCATGGCGAACAGCGCCCATTCATAACCCTCGTCGGGCTCGGATACGATTTCGGCGATCACGGGCTTGCCCAGCCAGGCGCACAGCGCGTCGGCCGTGCGGCCCAGCAAGTCGGCCTCGGCCGGAGTGAATGCGAGAGAGAGGGGCATGATGGCAAATGGGCGGGGTGGCTGATGATCGGCATTGTACGGTTTGAGGCGTCGCCCGTCCGGCCTACAATCGAAGCTTTGCGCGGCCGAATCCCTTGGCGCGCCCTTTCACCGTCGAGACATGGCACAGTACGTCTATTCCATGAACCGGGTTGGCAAAATCGTGCCTCCCAAACGCCAGATCCTGCGGGACATCTCCCTGTCCTTCTTTCCCGGCGCCAAGATCGGGGTCCTGGGCCTGAACGGCTCGGGCAAGTCCACCCTGCTGAAGATCATGGCCGGGGTGGACAAGGACATCGAGGGCGAAGCCGTCCCGATGGCGGGCCTGCGCATCGGCTATCTGCCGCAGGAACCGCAGCTGGATCCCGAACACACCGTCCGCCAGGCGGTCGAGGCCGGCCTGGGCGAAGTCTTCGAGGCCCGCAAGCGCCTTGACGAGGTCTATGCCGCCTACGCCGAGCCGGACGCCGATTTCGATGCCCTGGCCGCCGAACAGGCCGAACTGGAAGCCGTCATCGCGGCCGCCGCCACCAGCGGCAGCGACGACATCGAGACCCAGATGGAGATCGCCGCGGACGCCCTGCGCCTGCCGCCCTGGGACGAGAACGTCGGCCACCTGTCGGGCGGTGAAAAGCGTCGCGTCGCGCTGTGCCGGCTGCTGCTGTCCAAGC
>DISE01000129.1:231-6345 GCA_002421865.1 Castellaniella sp. UBA6218 | reverse complement strand
GGGCGCGGCTTGCCCCACTCGGTCTCGATGACCCGCTCGGGCGAGCGCGCCGCCAGCCGCGCGAAGGTGCTGCAGTTGTCCCGGTGCACCGACACGCCGCGGCCGTGGGTCACGAAGCCCACGATCGGGTCGGGCGGCACCGGCCGGCAGCAGCGGGCGAGTTGCGTGAGCAGCGAGTCGATGCCCACCACCAGCACGCCGTCGCCGCCGGCCCCGGCCTTTTGCCGGCGGGCGGCGATCACCGCGGCCAGGTCGGGCTCGTCGACCGCGGCACGGGTCGGGTCCTGCGCCGGGTCGTGGCGCACGGCTTCCTCGAGCTGGCGCGGGCCGATCTCCTCGCGCGCCACCGCCACGAACATCGCGCCGGCGTCGGGCTGGCCCAGCCGCCGGGCCAGCTCGTCGAAGGCCAGCGCGGTGCGGCCCTCGCGCTGCAGGACCTTCTCGACCTTTTCGCGGCCGGCCGCGGTGTCGCGCTCCAGTTCGCGGGCGTTGAACCACTGCCTGAGCTTGGCGCGGGTGCGCTGGCTGCGAACGTAGCCCAGTTGCGGGTTCAGCCAGTCCAGCGACGGACCTTCGTGGCCGGTATCCTTGGCCGCCACGATCTCGACCGTCTGGCCGTTCTGCAGCGCGGTGTTCAGCGGCACCATGTGGCCGTCGACCTTGGCGCCGCGGCAGCGGTGGCCCAGGCTGGTGTGCACCTGGTAGGCGAAATCCACCGGCGTGGCGCCGGCCGGCAGCTCGATCACCCGGGCCTGCGGGGTGAGCACGTAGATGCGCGCTTCGTCCGCGATGTCGCGCGCGTCCTGGTCCGCGGCGCCGGCCGTCGAAGCCTTGCCCGGCGCGGCCGTTCCGCGCGGCACGGCCGCGCCGCCCAGCGCCTCGCCCACCTCGCGCTGCCAGGCCAGCAGCTGGCGCATCCAGGCGATGCGATCCTCGAAGGCCTGGTCGCTGCGCGCGCCGCTGCCGGCCGCGCCGCTGGCCCGCTCCTTGTAGCGCCAGTGCGAGGCCACGCCGTACTCGGCGAAACGGTGCATCGCCTCGGTGCGNNGCGGGCAGTTCCAGCACGCGCGCCTGGGGCGTCATCACATAGATGCGCGCATCCGGGGGCGTCGCGCCGGACGCCGGCGCCGTGCCGCCCTCGTCCTTCCAGGACAGCAACTGGCGCATCCAGGCGATCTTCTGGTCGTATTCCCCGGCAGCCGACACCTGGCCGCCCCGGGCGCCGGCTTCCTTGTAGCGCCAGTGGGCCGCCATGCCGTATTCGGCGAAATGATGCATCTCGCGGGTGCGGATCTGGACCTCGAAGGCGCGGCCCTCGGCATCGGCCACCACGGTGTGGAGGGAACGATAGCCGTTGGGCTTGGGGCGGGCGATGTAGTCGTCGAACTCCTCGGGCACCGGCGTCCACAGCGCATGCACCAGGGCCAGCGCGGCATAGCAGGCCCGCTCATCCTCGACAATCAGCCGCAGGGCGCGCAGATCGAACAACTGGTGGAATTCCAGGTGCTTGATGCGCATCTTGTNNTGCACCACGTCGAGCGCGGCGTAGCACTGGGCCACCTCGTCCACGATCACCCGCAGCCCGCGCAGGTCGGAGATGCCCTCGAGCTCGCGCTGCTTGCTGCGCATCTTGTTCCAGATGCTGTAGATGTGCTTGGGCCGGCCGCTGAGTTCGGCCCGGATCCCGGCCTCGGCCAGCGCCGTCCGCAGACGCGCCATCACGTCCTCGATGAAAGTCTCGCGCTCGGCGCGCTTTTCCTCGAGCTGGCGGGCGATGGTCTTATAGGTGTCAGGCTGCAGAAAGCGAAATGAAAGATCCTCCATTTCCCATTTCAGCTGCCAGATCCCGAGCCGATTGGCCAGCGGCGTGTACAGCGCCATGGTCTCCCGGGCGAATTCAGGCGGGCAGGGCGTGCGGCTGGCCGCGTGCCAGCGCAGCGACTGCAGCCGCGAAGCCAGCCGGATCAGCACGATGCGCAGATCCGCCGCCATGGCCAGCAGCATCTTGCGCTGCATTTCCTTCTGGTCGGCGCCGGACACATCGCCGGCCCGGCCCGCGACGGCGCCAAGACGCAACAGGGCGCGCACGCCCTGGACCAGGGTGGTGATCTCGGCGCCGAATGCCTTGCGCAGCGGATCAGCGCGCGCCAGCTCGCCCGCTGGCACCGGTTGCACGGCCAACAGCGCGGCTGCCCGGGTGGCCGCGTCTGAATCGAGGTTCCCCAATATCAGGACCACGGCAGCGGCATGCGCATCCAGAGCCTCGCCCGTGCTGGCCCGCGCGCCGCGCAGGGGTTCGCGGACCCAGTCGGCCGCCCCGCGCAGGATCGCGGCATCGGCGTCGGCCAGGCCGCCGCGGGCGGCCTGGAACCAATCGGAATCGAAAGGATCTGCGGAAACGGGCTGCGAAGGGATGCTCATGACGCCGGAACAGGAAAAACGCGGCCTCGTTCGGGCCTTCGGACTTGGAACCTCTATACTACTTGAGAGAGTATCTCCCCGCAGGGGCGCCCAGGAACACCCCCATGACGACCCAACTGCTGATCATCTGGCATTCCCGCACCGGCGCCGCCCTGCAGATGGCCCGGGCGGCCGCCGCCGGCGCGCAGGCCGTGGCCGACGAGCTCGGTGCGGGCGACCGTTTCGACCTGCAGGTCCGGCCCGCCGACACCGTGCGTACCGAAAACCTGCTCGCCGCCGACGGCTACCTGTTCGCCGCCCCGGAAAACCTGGCTGCGCTCAGCGGCGCCATGAAGGAATGCCTGGACCGCACCTACTATCAGGCGCTCGGCCGGCTCAACGGCCGGCCCTATGGCGCCGTCATCACCGCCGGCTCCGATGGCGAGGCCGCTTGCCGACAACTGGAACGCATCTGCACCGGCTGGCGCCTGAAGCCCATCGCTCCGACCCTGATCGTGCCCATGCGTGCCCAGACGCCGGAGGCGATCCTGGCGCCCAAGACCGTGCCCGGCGAATGGCTGTCGCGCGGCGAGGAACTGGGCGGCACCCTGGCAGCCCTGCTGCTGTAGGGTATAGGGCCATCCTCAAATTGTGGCATTCCCCCACCTCCCGGCCTGCAGGCCGGTCGGATTCGTCAGGCACCGAGCAGTCCGCAGGGACTGCTCGGTGTCCGGACTCATCCCTACCCCCCGCACGGGCTCTGCGGGTTCTCCCTGATAAATTCGGTAAAATCCCGACAGGCCGTTTCAAAGCCCTGTCTGCAAGCCCGGAGCACCCCATGACTCACGTCGTCACCGAAAACTGTATCAAGTGCAAGTACACCGACTGTGTCGATGTCTGCCCCGTGGACTGTTTCCGCGAGGGGCCGAACTTCCTGGTGATCGACCCCGAAGAATGCATCGACTGCGCCGTCTGTGTGCCCGAATGCCCCGCCAACGCCATCTTCGCCGAGGAAGACGTCCCCCAGGACCAGGTCGACTACATTCCCCTGAACGCCGAACTGTCTCCCTTGTTCGGGCCCATCAACCGATCTGTCAGCCCCCTCGATGGTGCGGACGACTGGAACGGCGTGGCCGACAAGCTCAAATACCTGGAACGCCCCTAGCATCCTGGCCGTCGGGTTCGCGCATTCGGCCTCAGGCCACCCGTCATCGCGCTGCGGCGGGCTCTGTCGATCCGTCTGCAAAACCCAACATTCGGCCAGTATATGATCCATATACGGGAAATTCCGGTAGCGCCCTGTCACGATTACCGGTACTTTAGGTCTGGATGACCGATATTCCGGCGCTCGACCCGCACCGGACCAGACCGACGGGAACGCATACCCATGCTGTATGACCTGCACGAGCTTCAACGCTCACTCCTGGCTCCTTTCACGGCTTTCACTGAAACCGGTTCACACCTGTTTTCGAATCCTTACAGCCCGCTGGCCTACACGCCGCTGTCGCGGCAGTTCGCCGCCGCCTACGAGCTGGCCCACCGCGTGGGCAAGGAGTACGAAAAGCCCGCCTGGAACCTGCCTTCCACCCAGATCGGCGGGCGCGAAGTCGCCGTGTACGAGGACATCGCCCTGGCCCAGCCTTTCTGCCGCCTGGTGCATTTCCGCCGCGACACCCGACGCCATGATCCACGCGTGCTGCTGGTGGCGCCCCTGTCCGGCCATCATGCCACCCTGCTGCGCGACACGGTGCGCGCCCTGCTGCCCAATCACGAGGTCTTCGTCACCGACTGGATCGACGCCCGCATGGTGCCCGCGGCCGACGGCACTTTCGGCCTGGACGACTATGTGCGCTACATACAGACCTTTCTGCGCCACCTGGGCCCCGACACCCATGTGATCTCGGTCTGTCAGCCCACGGTGCCGGTCCTGGCCGCGATCTCCCTGCTGGCCGCCGCCGACGATCCTTGCCAGCCGCGCAGCATGATCATGATGGGCGGCCCCATCGACACGCGCAAATCGCCCACCCAGGTCAACCGTCTGGCCACGACCAAACCCTACGAATGGTTCGAAGACACCCTGATCCACCGGGTGCCTTCCCGCTACCCGGGCGCCGGCCGGCTGGTCTACCCGGGGTTCCTGCAGCACGCCGGATTCGTCGCCATGAACCCGGACCGGCACCTGAAGTCGCACTACGACTTCTACCTGCACCTGCTGCGCGGCGATGACAGCGACGCCGAAGCGCACCGCCGCTTCTACGACGAATACAACGCCGTGCTGGACATGCCGGCCCGCTTCTACCTGGACACCATCCGGATCGTCTTCCAGGAATTCCGCCTGCCGTGCGGCACCTGGTCGATCGATGGCGAACGGGTCGAACCCGCCGCCATCCGCAAGACCGCGCTGATGACCATCGAGGGCGAACTGGACGACATTTCCGGCCAGGGCCAGACGCACGCGGCGCACGGCCTGTGCGCCAACCTGTCCCCGTCCATGCGGGAAGTCCACACCGCCGCCGATTGCGGCCACTACGGCATCTTTTCGGGACGCCGCTGGCGCCAGCAGATCTGTCCTAAAATAGGGACGTTCATCCGCGCCCATACCTGAGCGCCCCTCTCGCCCGCCTCCGGGGGACGGTGTACGCCGTCCCCTGTGCATTTCCGCCCGCCGTGCCCACACTCACCGATGCCCTCGACGCCCTGCTGCCGCAAACCCAATGCACGCAATGCGGGTACGACGGCTGCCGCCCCTATGCCCAGGCCATGGCCGAGGGTCTGGCCGACATCAACCGCTGCCCGCCCGGCGGGCCGGGCGTCATCGAGGCCTTGTCGCGGACGCTGAATCGCCCGGCGCGCCCCCTGGATCCGGATTGCGGCACGCACCAACCCTTCCGTGTGGCGCTCATCGACGAGAGCCACTGCATCGGCTGCACCCTGTGCATCCAGGCCTGTCCGGTGGACGCCATCCTCGGCGCCAACCAGTGCATGCACACCGTCATCGAGGCCGACTGCACCGGCTGCGAACGCTGCGTGGCCCCCTGTCCGGTGGACTGCATCACGATGATGCCCGCCGGCCGCGACTGGACGGCCGAGGACGCCGACGCCGCCCGCGCACGCTACCAGGCCCGCAACAACCGGCTGCGGTCACGCCACGACGAGGACGCCGGCCCCGCCGCGCGCACGCTGGCCAACAAGCCCGTCCTGGCCGCCCCCGACTCCGGCGACAAACAGGATCGCATCGCCCAGGCCCTGGCCAGGGCGCGCGCCCGACGCCCATGAAACGCGCCGCCATCGAAGAATGCTTCCGCCGCCTGCGTGAAGCCAACCCCCACCCCAGGACCGAGCTGGAATACGACAGCGTGTTTCAACTTCTGGTGGCCGTCATGCTCTCGGCCCAGGCGACCGACCGTTCCGTCAACCTCGCCACCCGCCGCTTCTTTCCCGAACACGGCACGCCCGAGGGCCTGCTGGCCCTGGGCGAGCCGGGACTGACCGAGGCGATCCGCACGATCGGCCTCTACAAGACCAAGGCGCGCAACGTCATCCGCACCTGCGAACTGCTGCTGGAGCGGCACGGAGGCCAGGTTCCCGACCGCCGCGAAGCACTGGAAGCGCTGCCCGGAGTCGGCCGCAAGACCGCCAGCGTGGTGCTCAACATCGCCTTCAGAGAACCCACCATCGCGGTCGACACCCACATCTTCCGCGTCGGCAACCGCA
>DISE01000129.1:0-212 GCA_002421865.1 Castellaniella sp. UBA6218 | reverse complement strand
GGCCGCTACGTCTGCGTCGCCCGCAAGCCGAAATGCCCCCGGTGCCCCATCGCCGACCTGTGCGATTACCCGGACAAGACCCGCCCCGAATAGTGCCCGCTATTGCACTGCAATATCCAAGCGACGCAACGACAACCCTGTAAAACCCCTATGGAGCCGAGGCTTCGTCCGCTCCATACTTGAAGCATCCGCCATCGGGCGCCGCACTGCGA
>DISE01000041.1 GCA_002421865.1 Castellaniella sp. UBA6218 | reverse complement strand
CTCTCGTACAGCGCCGCCAGGCACAGAAAGACGACGATCAGCGAGATCGCGAAAAGAAGCGGGGCCTGCGCACCGGAAAGGCTCTCCTCGAAAGAGGTGCCGGACCATTCGTAGCCGATGCCGGCGGGCATCTTCCCGGCGATTTCGGCCATCGCCGCCATGGCCTCGCCCGTGCTCTTGCCGGGCGCGGGGCTGCCGGAAAGCTTGAGGGCGGGCACGCCGTTATAGCGATCGAGCCTGGGCGGACCGACGATCCAGCGCGGCTTGACGATTTCGGAAAGTTGAATCATCGCCCCCTGCTTGCTGCGCACCGGGACGGCGAGCATATCCTCGGGCCGGGTGCGGGTCTGGGCGTCGGCCTGCATTTGCACGCGCAGGATGCGCCCCTGGCGTTCGAAGTCGTTGATGTAGGCGACGCCGAACAGCGACTGCAGGGTCTCGTTGAGCGTGGCCATGTCGATGCCCAGAGTCTGCGCCTTCTCCCGGTCCACATCGAGCAGCAACTGCGGTCCGGGCGGCATCCCCTCCAGGCGCATGCCGGTCAGGCCCGCATGCCCGCCGGCCATCTGCATTGCCAGATCCTTGGCCTCGTTCAGCTTGTCGCGGCCGAGACCGCCGCGATCCTGCAAGCGGAAGTCGAAGCCGCCGACGGCGGCCAGCTCGGGAATGGCCGGCGGGTTGATCGAAAATATCATCGCCTGCTTGAGCCCGAACAGCGCCCCGTTGGCCTTGCGGATCAATTCGTGGGCGCTGCTGCCTGCGCCCTTGCGCTCGTCCCAGTCCTTCAGGCGGACGAAGATCAGGCCGGTATTCTGCCCGCGGCCCATGAACGAGAAGCCGATGATCCCGATGGTGTGGGCAACCTCGGGTTGCTTGAGAAAGAACTGCTCCGCCTGGGCGATCACCTCCTGGGTGCGCTCCTGGTTGGCGCCCGGCGGCAGCTGCACCATGCTGATGAAATAGCCCTGATCTTCCTCGGGCAGGAATCCGCCGGGCAATTTGGCGAACATCCAACCGGCGGCGACGAGTATGACGCCGTACACGGCCAGCCATCGGCCGGGCCGCCCCAGCAGGCGCCGTACCGTCGCCACATATCCTCGCGTCGTTGCGGCAAAGACGCGATTGAACCAGCCGAAGAAGCCTGTGTCGGGCAGCACGTCATGGCTGCCGGGTGTGTGCTTGAGCATGGTGGCGCACAATGCCGGCGTCAGGGTCAGCGCCATCAGCGCCGAGAACATCATGGTCAGGACGAGGGTGACCGAAAACTGCCGGTAGATCGCTCCCACCGACCCCGGGAAAAAGGCCATGGGCACGAACACCGCCGAAAGCACCAGGGTGATGCCGATGATGGCGTTGAAAATCTGCCCCATGGCCTTGCGGGTGGCCTCCCTGGGCCCCAGGCCTTCGGTGCTCATGATGCGCTCGACGTTCTCCACCACCACGATCGCGTCGTCCACCACGATGCCGATGGCCAGCACCATGGCGAACAGGGTCAGCACGTTGATGGAATAGCCAAGGACATAAAGGCCCACGGCCGCGCCCACCAGCGAGATCGGCACGACGATGGTCGGAATCAGCGTGGCGCGGAAATTCTCGAGGAAGAGATACATCACCACGAACACGAGGGCGATCGCTTCAAGGAGGGTCTTCACCACCTCCTTGATGGAAATGTCGATGAAGGGCGTGGTGTCGTAGGGCACGTCCCATGCGATCCCCTTGGGGAAGTAACGCGCCAGTTCCTCCATCTTGGCGCGGGTGGCGCGCGCGGTGTCCAGGGCGTTCGCGCCCGGTTGCAGCTTGATGCCGATGGCGGCGGTGGGGTTGCCGTCGAGGCGGGCAAGGATGGAATAGTCCTGGGCGCCCAGTTCCACCCTCGCCACATCCTTGACCCTCACCATGGAGCCGTCGGGCTGGGCCCGCACCACGACGTCGCCGAACTCCTCCGTCGTGGCAAGGCGTCCGCGCGTGACGATGGTGGCGGCGTATTCCATGCCCTGTTTGGCGGGCGGCTGATTGATCTCGCCCACGGCAAGCTGCACGTTCTGCGCCCGCACCGCCTGGATGACGTCGCCCGGCGCCAGACGAAAGCTGTTGAGCTTCTCCGGATACACCCACAGGCGCATCGAGTATTCGGAGCCGAACAGCTGGGCCTCGCCCACGCCGGGGACGCGGCGGATCGGATCGAGCACGTTGGCGGCGGCATAGCTCGCCAGATCGACCCGTTCAAGGCTCTTGTCCGGCGAGAACAGCGCGAAGATCAGCAGGTAATTGCGCCGCGTCTTGGTGACCGTCACGCCGAGACGGCGCACGTCGTCGGGCAGACGCGACTCGACGCGCTTGATGCGGTTTTGCGCCTCGACCGAGGCGATGTCCAGGTTGGTGCCGGTACGGAAGGTGAGGTTGATGGTGCCGACACCCTGTTCCGATGCGGAATCCATGTAGAGCAGGTTTTCGATGCCGTTCATCTCCTGTTCGATCAGGGCGACCACCGTGTCTTCCATCACCTTGGCGGAGGCGCCCGGATAGCTGGCTGAAATGGCAATGGCGGGCGGCGCCACTTCGGGGTACTGGGCGACAGGCAACTGGCGCAGGGCCAGAGCGCCGGCCAGCAGGATGCCGATCGCGATGACCCAGGCGAATACCGGGCGGTCGATAAAGAATTTGGCGAACACGGCTTATTTCCCCTGCGTCTGCGCGGGCGCCGTGGATGCCTCGCCGCTCTGCGGGACGCCCGCGGGCGGCGGTGGATTCCAGGGCACCGGCTTCACGGTGCTGCCGGGACGGGCTTTCATGTGGCCCTCGATCACCACCTGGTCGCCTTCGGCCAAACCGTCGGTGACCACCCACGAATTGCCGCTCATGCCGCCGGTCTTGATCGGCCGCGGAGCGACCTTGCCCTCCTTGTCGACCACCAGCACCATCGGCCCGCCCGGTCCCATCTGGACCGCGCGCTGCGGCAGGCGGAAGACGCCTTCGGCGGTGGCCTGCGGGAAACGGACGCGCACGAACATGCCCGGGAGGAGTTCGCGCCCGGGGTTGGGAAACTGGGCGCGCATGGAGACGGTGCCGGTGTTGGGGTCCACCGCCAGATCGGAGAAGAGCAGCTTGCCAGGCAGGGGATAAACGCTGCCGTTTTCCAGCACCAGCTGCACCTTGGCGCGATCGGCCTCTTTCCAGCGTCCCGACTTCACCGCGTCGCGCAAGGCCGCGAGATCGGCGCCGGACTGCGTGAAATTGGCATAGATCGGATCGATCTGCTCGATCGTCGTCAGAGGCGTTGCCTCGCCACGCCCGACCAGCGCGCCTTCGGTCACCATCGATCGCCCGATGCGCCCCGAGATGGGCGCCGGCACCCGGGTGTTTTCCAGATCCAGTTGAGCCTTGGCGAGGGCCGCCTCGGCCTGCTTGAATTTTGCCTCCGCCGTGTCGTATTCCTGCTGGCTGACCGCCTTGATGTCCAGCAGCGGACGATAGCGCTCCACCAGCAGGCGAGCCGCCGCCACGTCTGCCTTTGCGGCATCGAACGCGGTCTGGTAGGTACGCGGGTCGATCTGATACAACAGCGTCCCGGCGCTCACGTCGGAACCTTCGACGAACTGGCGCTTCTCGATGATTCCTTCCACCCGGGCCCGAACCTGCGCGGTGCGCCAGGCCTGCAAGCGTCCGGGCAGATCCTGCGTGAGGGTCGCCTCGCCGTAACCAACCGCCAACACCGCCACCTCGGCCGGCGGAGGGGCGGCTCCCGCGGCGCCTGCCCGAGGCGGCGCGGATTGCTTGCCGGCGTCATTGCCGCAGGCGGCAAGCATTGCGGCCATCAGGATCACGGCCGACAGCCGCGGGCGGTAAGGCATGGGGTTCATTGGTTAATCCTTCTGTTCGGTTGGTTCGTGGCTGAAGGCGCGCAAGAAACAGTCGACGATACGCCCCGCGCGCTCGGGGGCCTCATCCATGGGAAGTTTGGCGTTGAAGAGGCGCCGGTCGCGTTCTGCCGTCAGCATGCCCAGCAGCATGTCCGCCGCGAATTCGGAGTCCCCGGCGCAACCGGCCTTGCGCCATGGCCCCGGCTAGCTCTGCCGCGAGCTGCCGGCGGGTTTCTCCCGGGTTCGCGGCAAATACGGTCCGCGCAAGGTCGGGAAAGCGTGCCGCCTCGGAAGCGAGAACGCGGTAGAGTGAAATTCCAATGTCGCTGAACGCCTTCTCGCGATAGGCGGCGGCGAAACGAAGCAGGCTTGAGCGGAGGTGCGCCGGTCCCTCGTCGAGCGAGACTAGGACGCTTTCAGCCATGCGGCTGACGGTTTCCGCGAACAGCGCGTCCTTGCCCGCGAAATGATGATAGAGCGTTTGCTTGACGACGCCTGCCCGTTCGGCAATGCCGTCGACGCTCGCGCGATAGCCGTTCTCCAGGACGGCCTGGAGCGCGGCATCGAGGATTTTCTGGCAGGTTTCCGGGTTCATGCGGGGGGGGCAAGTCGCTTCTTGGGTGGTGGTCACGTCGAATGGCATCTAGTATAAAATAAATTAGGCTTCATTTAACAAGTGGTGATTTCCATGACCGAACAAGCGCACCACCGATCCGGCGATCCCGCCCATTCCCCCCGCTGGCACCGTCGCAGCGCCGAAAGGCCGGCGGAGATCACCCGGGCCGCACTGGAGGTATTCGCGCGAAAGGGTTTTACGACCGCGCGCATGGAGGACATCGCCCGGCATGCAGGGGTGAGCAGCGGGACGATCTACCGCTATTTTGAAAGCAAGGAAGACGTGCTGAAGGCCGCGGTGCGAGAGAGCCTGGTGAGCGCCGTGCACCAGACCGAAGAGGCGATCACCAACCATGCCGGAACAAATGACGAGTTGATCCGGAAGGTGCTTGGGGGATGGTTCCGGTCCCTGGTTGGAACCCCGGCCGCTGTCATCCCCAAGCTGATCGTCGCCGAGGCGGCCAATTTCCCCGAACTGGCGCGTTTCTATCTGGACGAGGTGGTTCGCCCCGCCCGTCAAGACTTGCGCCGCGTGTTGAGCAAGGGCGCGGCCGAGGGCGCATTTCGTCGCATCGATCCTTGTTACGGCTCGGCGCTGCTGATCGCCCCCCTGGTTTGGTTCTTCGTCTGGCAGGAGTCCCTGGGGGCGTTCGATGACGAGCCGCTCGATGCCGAACGGTATTTCGAAGCCGGCATGGGTTTGATGCTCGATGGTTTGCGG
>DISE01000098.1:3955-14294 GCA_002421865.1 Castellaniella sp. UBA6218 | reverse complement strand
GGGTGACGCCGGTCTGCTTGGCGATACGGGTCAACTGGGCCGCGCATTCGCGCACCTGCGACACCGAGCCGGGCGCCGCGGTCAGTTCACCGGAATACAGGGTCTGGATGGAGTCGATCACGGCCACGCCGGGCTGGCGCTCGACCAGGGCCTGGGTGATCTGTTCCAGGCGGATCTCGGCCAGCAGGTCCACGCCATCGCCCGACACGCCCAGGCGCTGGGCGCGCAAGGCGACCTGTTCGGCGGATTCCTCGCCGGTCACATAGAGCACCGGACCGCGTTCGGACAGGCTGGCCAGCGCCTGCAGCAACAAGGTCGATTTGCCGATCCCCGGATCGCCGCCGATCAGCACCACGGCGCCGGCCACCAGGCCGCCGCCCAGGACGCGGTCGAATTCCTCGATGCCCGTGGGGTTGCGGGCCTGTTCTCGGGCCTCGATGTCGGCCAGGCGGCGCACCGGAGTGGAGGCGGCCAGCGGCGCGTAGCGGTGGCCTGATGCCGCCGCCGGAGATTCGCGGGTTTCCTGAAGCGTGTTCCAGGCACCGCAATGCGGACAGCGGCCTTCCCATTTGGCGGTGGTGCCGCCGCAATCCGAACAGAGAAACAGGTTCCGGGCCTTGGCCATCAGCGGCCCGCCAGGCTGCCGCCGCCGTCCACGCCGAGTTCCTGGCCGGTGATGAAGGCCGCCCCGTCGCCGAGCAGGAACACCACGGCGGCGGCGACCTCGTCGGCCTGGGCCAGGCGCCCCATGGGGATCGTCGCCAGCACGGCCTTTTCAGCGTCGCTGCCGACGGGGCACTCGGCGCGGAACAGGCCGGTCTCCACCGGGCCGGGCGAGACCGCATTGACCGTGACGCCGTAGGGCGCCAGCTCCAGAGCCCAGGTGCGGGTACAGCCCAGCAGCGCACTCTTGGCCGCCGCGTAACTGGTGTGCCCGGCCTGGCCATGCACCACCCGGCCGCACAGATTGACGATGCGGCCGGACTTGCGGGCCTTCATGCCCGGCACGAAAGCCTGCACCGCCTGCACCGCCACGCGAACGTTCAGATCGAAGGCCTGGTACAGGGAGGCCAGATCGACCTCGCCCAAGGGTTCCGGCATGGCCGGACCCACGCAGTTCACCACGGCGTCGACCGGATACTTTTCGCGGATGACGCGCAGCAGTTCCTCGGTTTCGCCGGCATTGGCCAGGTCGCAGGCATACAAGTAGCCGGGAAAATCGATGTCGGCCACATGCCGGGCCAGGCCGACGACATGGCAACCCTGGTCCGCCAGACGCTGGCTGACCGCCCAGCCAATGCCCTTGGTCGCGCCGGTGACGAGCACACAACTGTTCTTCATGGAAAGTTCCTCTGGCCGGGGTTCACAGGACGCGACGCGGCACCCGGGGGGTCACGGCGGTGAGCAATTCGTAACCGATGGTGCCGCAAGCGGCGGCGACTTCATCCACGGACGGGCCGTCCCGGCCCCACAACACGACCGGGGTGCCCACCGCCGCGTCGGGCACGGGGTCCAGGTCCACGGCCAGCATGTCCATGGACACGCGCCCGACCAGACGGGTGCGCGTCCCGCCCACCGAAACCGGCGTCCCGGTCGGCGCATGGCGCGGATAGCCATCGGCATAGCCGCAGGCGACGATGCCGACCCGCATATCGTGTGGGGCGCGGAAGGTGTGCCCATAACCCACCGATTCGCCCGCCGGCACCCGATGCGCGCCAATCAGCCGGGCGGACAGGGTCATGGCGGGACGCAGGCCGAACGCATCGGCCGGCCGGTCGGCGAAAGGCGAGGATCCGTACAGGCAGATACCGGGGCGCACCCATTGAGGTCCGGCGGCGATCCCCGCCGCCAGCCCGGGCGTCAGGGTTGCCGCCGAATTGCACAGGCTGACCGGGCCGGACTGGCCGTCGGTCGTCCTCAGGAAGCAGTCGATCTGGGCCCGCGTGACGGCGGCATCGTCGTCGGCACGGGCGAAATGGGTCATCGCGCCGACCTGTCCCAGCACGCCGTCGGCCTGCAGGGCCAGGGCACGATCGCGGGCCGCACGGAATTCGTGCGGCTGGAACCCCAGCCGGTGCATGCCGGTGTTCAATTTGACGAAGACGTCGATCTGCCGGGCGAGCGGACTCGATTCCAGCATGTCCAGCTGTTCGGCGCAGTGCAGCGCGGCGCCGATCCTGTAGCGGACCAGCGCGTCGAGATCGTCGGGTTCGAAGAAGCCTTCGAGGAGGAGCAACGGGCCGGTCCAGCCCAGTTCGCGGCAGCGCACGGCCTCTTCCAGGTCCAGCATCGCCAGGCCGTCGGCCTCGCCGAAGCCCGCCAGCGCGGCCTCGATGCCGTGCCCGTAGCCCCGCGCCTTGATGACCGCCCAGATGAAGGGGGCCGCACCGGAGGCTTCTTGCCGCAAACGATCGGCCACCGTCCCAAGGTTGTGGGACAAGGCTTCGGTGTCGATCGTCGCCAGAATCGGACGCGGCATGAAATCCCCCGGAAAGCGGACAAATGAAGCGGCTGCCCCGGAACCGGGTCTGTGCACAAATTGTTCGGAATCAGGCGACCGGCTCGGAAAGGCCCTAAGTATACTGCCTCATCATGGCTGTCGATCACTACGAAAACTTCCCCGTCGCTTCCTTGCTGCTGCCCGCCCGGCTGCGTCCGGCGGTCCGCGATCTGTACGCTTTCGCGCGCGGCGCGGACGACATCGCCGACGAGGGCGACGCCGCCCCGGAGCAGCGGCTGGAACGGCTGGAGGCCTGGCGGGGCGCGGTCCGCGACCTGGGCGCCGGACGATCGATCCAGTCGCCCCTGTCCGCCGGCGACCGGGCGGTCTTCGCCCGGCTGGGCGACACCGTCACGCGCCACCGGCTGCCCATCCAGCCGCTGCTCGATCTGCTGTCGGCCTTCATCCAGGACCTGAGCGTCACCCGCTACGCGGACGAACCGGCCCTGCTGGACTATTGCCGCCGCTCGGCCGACCCGGTCGGACGGCTGATGCTGCATTTGTTCGGCCGGACCGCCGCCGGGGACCTGGCCCAGTCCGACGCCATCTGCACCGGCCTGCAGCGGGTCAATTTCTGCCAGGACATGGCCCTGGATCACGCCAAGGGCCGCTGCTACATCCCGCTGGACTGCCTGGCGCGCCACGGACTTGATCCGGAAGACATGAACGCGCTGTGCGCCGATCCCCCCTCGCCGCCTTCCGCCGCCTGGAGGTCGGTCGTGCGGGAACAGGCGAGCCAGGCCCGGCGCGCCCTGCTGGCCGGCAGCCCGCTCGCCTGGCGCCTGCCGGGCAGAATCGGCCTGGAGCTGCGGCTGGTAGTGCACGGTGGCCTGCGGATACTCGACAAGCTGGCGGCGGACGACTACGACCCTTGGAGCAACCGGCCCATCCTGGGCCGTGCCGACGCCTTCCTGCTATGCTGGCGCGCATTCCTTACGCCGCGCCCGGACGCCGCATCACTCAGCCACCATGACGCCTGACGAATACTGCCAGCAGAAAGCCGCCCGCAGCGGCTCGAGCTTTTACTACGCCTTCCTGTTCCTGCCGCCGGAACGGCGCCGCGCCATCACGGCGCTGTATGCCTTCTGCCGCGAGGTGGACGACATCGTGGACGAGGTCGAAGAGGCCTCGGTCGCGCGCATGAAGCTTGCCTGGTGGCGCGACCAGGTCGGCCTGATGTTCGACGGCACGCCCGATCACCCGGTGGCCATCGCCCTGGCCGCGCACATCCGCGCCTTCGGGTTGCGCCCCGAGCCCTTCTACGCCGTGATCGAAGGCATGGAAATGGACCTGGACCAGTTCCGCTACGCTGACTGGGCCGCCCTGCGGGAATATTGTTGGCGCGCCGCCGGCGTGGTGGGCGACCTTTCGGCCAGCATCTTCGGCCACACCGACCCGCGCACGCTGGAATACGCTGAAACGCTGGGCCTGGCCTTCCAGATGACCAACATCATCCGCGACGTGGGCGACGACGCACGGCGCGGCCGCATCTACCTGCCGGCCGACGACATGGCGCGCCACGGCGTGACCCAGGACGACATTCTCGATGGCCGACACACCGAAGGGTTCCAGGCCCTGATGCGTCAGCAGACCGCGCGCGCGCGCGGTCTGTATCGCGACGCCATGCGCGCCCTGCCGGAGGCCGACCGCCGCGCGCAGCGGCCCGGCCTGATGATGGCCGCCATCTATGCCGCCCTGCTCGACGAGATCGAACGCGACGGCTGGCACGTGCTCGACCAGCGCATCGCCCTGACGCCGATCCGCAAATTCTGGCTCGCCTGGAAGACCTGGGTCGGCGGGGGCCGGGGGCTGGTGCGCCGATTGGCGAAATGAACGCCATCGCCGTCGTCGGCGCCGGCTGGGCGGGACTGGCCGCCGCCGCGCGCCTGCGGCGGGCGGGACGCGCCGTCCGGGTCTACGAGGCCGCCGCAGCGCCGGGGGGCCGGGCGCGGCGAATCAATCACCCCGGACTTGGGCAGAGCCTGGACAATGGACAGCATATCCTGCTGGGCGCCTATGCCGACACCCTGGCGCTGATGCGGGAACTGGGCGTGGACCCCGGGCACGCCCTGGTGGCCCGGGATCTGGCGTTGCGATCGGCCGACGGCGGCCTCAGTCTGCGCTTCTGGCCCCTGCCACCACCCCTGCACCGCCTGGGCGTCCTGCTGGGCAGCCACGGACTGGACGGCTGGCGAGGCCGCCGCCATCTGGCCCGGGTGTTCGATGCCCTGGACCCGGATTGCGTCGATCCGTCCGTGACCGTGTCGGACTGGCTGGCCGGCCTGGGCTGCCCGCCAGGCCTGATGGCGCGCCTGTGGGAACCCCTGTGCCTGGCGGCCATGAACACCCCGGCGCACGTGGCGCAGGCGCGCCTGTTCGTCCAGGTGCTGGCCGACAGTCTGGGCGCGGGGCCGGCCGCCAGCCGCATCCTCATCCCCCGGGATGGCCTGCACGCGCTCTGGCCTGCCCGCGCCTGCGCCCTGCTCGGCGACGATCTGCTGCGCCGCCGGGTTCGCGCGATCGCGCCGGACCCGGCGGGCGGATGGCGGGTGGATGGCGAATCGCATGAACGCGTGATCCTGGCCGTGCCGGCCACCGAGGCCCGGCGTCTGCTGGCGCCGCTGCCCGGCGCGACGGAGTTCATGGGCGGCTGGGCGGACTGCGCGCATTCGGCCATCGGCACCCTGACCCTGCGGCTCGCCAGGCCCTGGAACTCGGGCCACCCCATGCTGCTGCTGCGCGACGAGCCGGCGCGCGATGCCTGGGGGCAATGGCTGTTCGACCGCAGCGCCAGCGCCCGTACGGACGCCGACCGGCGGCTGATCCACGTCGTCATCGGCACGGCGGACCGCTATGCGGGCCGGGATCCGGCGCGCATAGCGGCCGGCGTCATCGGACAGCTCCGCGCCCAGGCGGCGGGGTCGCATCCGCCACTGCCGGAAATCGAAACGCACGCCCTGGTGACGGAACGGCGGGCCACCTTCGACGCGGTCCCGGGTCTTCGGCGGCCCGGCGCGATCACCCCCTGGCCAGGCCTGCTGCTGGCGGGCGACTGGACCGACACCGGCTACCCGGCCGTGCTGGAAGGCGCGGTGCGCAGCGGACTGAGGGCGGCCGACGCGGCCCTGGAGTCGCGCTGACCCGACAAGCGGCATGGGCCGCGGCGACGATGCCGCAGCCGCCCCAGGGTCATCGCGACCGGCGGACCAGGGTGCTCTTGCCGAACAGGCTCTCGACCAGTTCGACGGCGACCTTGGCCGTTCCATTGCGCACATCCAGGGCCGGATTCAGTTCCACGATGTCCACCGAGCCCAGCCGGCCCGTGTCGGCCAGCATCTCCATGCACAACTGAGCCTCGCGCCAGGTCGGCCCGCCCCGGACCGTGGTGCCGACACCCGGCGCGTAATCCGGATCCAGAAAGTCGACGTCGAAACTCACGTGGACATGGGCATCCCCGGGGAGCCCTTCCAGGGCGTCCTCCATGACCGCACGCATGCCGCGCTCGTCGATCGTGCGCATGTCGTACACGTCCAGCCGCTGCTCGTGAACGAATTCCCGCTCGCCCGCGTCGACGCTGCGGATGCCGATCAGCCGCAAGGTATCGGGCCGCAGGGCCGGTTCCGCCCCCCCCAGATCCACCAGGCCGGGAGGGCCGAAGCCGCACAGGCAGGCCACCGGCATGCCGTGCAGGTTGCCGCTGGGCGTCAGCCAGGCCGTATTGAAGTCCGTGTGGGCGTCCAGCCAGAACACCCGCAGCGGTCGTCCCTCGCGCCGGCAATGCCGTGCCACGGCCCCCACCGATCCAACGCCCAGGCAATGGTCTCCGCCCAGCACCAGCGGCAGGCGGCCCGCCCGCAACTGGTCCGTCACCGCATCGAAAACCAGGGCATTCCAGGCCACGACCTGCTCCAGATGACGGTACCCCTGGATCGGTGGCTGCCAGGGATTGACCGGGCCCGCCAGATCGCCCATGTCGAAAACCCGGCACCCCTGGCGCTCCAGTGCGGGCGCCAGGCCGGCCACTCTCAAGGCCTGAGGCCCCATCGATGCGCCGCGCGTACCCGCGCCAATGTCGGTGGGCACGCCCACCAGGGCGACTTCGACGCTCATGACCAGCCTCCTCGCCCGCCGGCCCGCATGAAGAAAGCGCCTCGCACGACCGGCCCCGCCCTCACGAGGCGAGCGCCGGCAGATCCTGCAGAGCGCCCAGCAGCCAGCCGTACAGGTCGCGCGGATCGGTCTGTCCGGGCGTGACGTCCACCCAGGTCCCCACCTGGTGGGCTTCCGCCTGGACCTGAAGAAAGCGCAGCGCGGAATAGTCCTCCAGCGCGAAGCCGACCGAGTCGAACAAGGTCACCTGATCCGTCCGCCTCCGCCCCGGTGCATCGCCCGCCAGAACGCGCCACAGCTCGGTCACGGGAAAATCGGCCGGCATCTGCTGGATCTCGCCCTCCTTCCGGGTCTGGGGCGGAAACTCGACGAAGACATCGGCCCGGCGCAGGATCTCGGGATCCAGCTCGGTCTTGCCGGGACAATCGCCGCCCACGGCGTTCAGGTGCATGCCCGGCTCGATCAGATCCGAATCCAGCACCCGCGCGCGGCCCTGGAAGGCCGTCACTGTGGTGACGATGTCCGCACCCCGGACTGCCTGGGCCACCGAACCGCAGATCCGCACGGACAGCGGACAACCCGGCAGTTCGGCCCCCGCCAGATTGCGTGCCAGTCGTTCCGAGGCGCCGCGGTCCACGTCGTAGAGACGCAGATCGCGGATGCCCAGCAGGCAGGCGAAGGCCAGGGCCTGGAAATCGCTCTGGGCCCCGTTGCCGATCAGCGCCATCGAATGGCTGTCGCGCCGCGCCAGGACCTGGGCGGCCAAGGCCGACATCGCCGCCGTGCGCAATGCGGTGGTCAGGGTCAGTTCGCCGAGCAGGCGGATCATGCCGGTGTCGCAATCCAGCAGCGCCCCCATGGCCATGACGGTGGGCAGGCCGCGGCGCCCATTGTCCGGGTGGCCGTTGACGCATTTGAAACTGTAGTGCGTGCCGTCGGTGATGGGCATCAGTTCGATCGTGCCCTGCTCGGAATAGGCCGCGACGCGAGCCGCCTTGTCGAATTCCGGCCAGCGCAGATAGTCGGTCCGCAGCGTCCCGGCCAGCCCCCGCAGGCAGTCGGGCAGACCCAGGATGCCGATCAGGCGGGCCACGTCGTGGGTATCCAGGAACAGGGTGCGCAGCGGCACCGGAGCATGGGCTTGCATGGCGTGTCTCCTCGGGATGGAATGTGCTGCTTTCAGTGTGGCCCAAGGGTCTGGCAATGTATATCGTCAACTTTGCCGCCATTCTGGCAGGAAACTGTCACAATGACAGGCATCACTGAACAGAATGGAGAGCCCGGCATGGATTTCACCGACCTGGCCCTGATCGGCCTGCTGCGCGGGAACGCCCGCGCCAGTGTGGCCACCCTGGCGCGGAAACTGGGTGTGGCGCGAGGCACGGTCACCCAGCGCATGCGCCGGCTGGAAGATGCCGGATTGATCGTGGGGTATACGGTGCGCCTGCGTCCGGATGCGGAACCGCAGACCATCCGCGCCTGGATGGGCATCGCCGTCGAAGGCAACGAAGCCCGCGCCGTGATCGCCAGTCTGCTGGGGGAACCGGGTGTGGCCACCTTGCACGACACGAACGGTCGCTGGGACCTGCTGGCCGAGCTGCGGGCGGCCGACCTGCAGGAACTGTCCCGGGTGCTGGAGCGCATTCGCCTGATCCGGGGCATCAGCCAGTCCGAGACCAGCATCCACCTGCAGACCTACCGGGCGGCTTGAAGGATCTTTCGCCGCCGGGCCGCACCGGGCGAAAGAGGCTGGCTACAGCGCGTGGCGCCGCACGTAATCGGCCACGAGCCCGGCGTCGCAGTCCATGACCTCGACGCGCTGCGGCAGTCTGTCCAGATCGCGCAGCGCGGCCGGAATTTCCGGCGCCTCGCCGGTGGCCTCGATGAGAGTCTCGGCGAACTTCGCCGGGAGGGCTGTTTCCAGCACCAGCATCGGCACGCCGCTTTCCAGGTGTTCAAGCGCGACCTTGACCCCGTCGGCCGTGTGCGGATCGATCAGCACGCCGGTCTCGCGGCGGATGTCACGGATGGTGCGCAGCCGGTCGGCATGGGTGCTCACACCTGCCACGAAGCCATAGCGCGCGGTGAATTCAGGCAGCAGGTCGGACAGGTCGAACTGCCCGGTGGCGCGCAGTTCCTCCATCAGCCCCCGAACGCGGACCGGATCGCGGCCTACCAGGTCGAAGACGAAGCGCTCGAAGTTCGAAGCCCGCGAGATATCCATGGACGGGCTGGAGGTGGCGTGCGTCTGGCTGGCCGCGCGAGGCCGGTAGACGCCGGTGCGGAAGAACTCTTCCAGCACATTGTTTTCGTTGGTGGCCAGCACCAGGCGGCGGATCGGCACGCCCATTTCGCGCGCGATGTGACCCGCCAGAATGTTGCCGAAATTGCCCGAAGGCACGGCGAAAGACACCGTCTGGCCGGGCCCCTGCGTAGCCCGCAGCCAGCCCCACACGTAGTACACCACCTGGGCGGCGATGCGCGCCCAGTTGATGGAATTGACGGCGCCCAGGCGATGGGCGCTCTTGAAGTCCAGGTCGCCGGCCAGCGCCTTGACGATATCCTGGCATTCGTCGAACACGCCGCGCAAGGCGATGTTGTGGATGTTGGCGTCCTGCAACGAATACATCTGAGCGCGCTGGAAGGCGCTCATGCGTCCATGGGGGGACAGCATGAACACGGCCACGCCGCGCTTGCCGCGCAGCGCATATTCCGCCGCCGAGCCGGTGTCGCCCGATGTGGCGCCCAGGATGTTGAGCGTCTGGCCGCGTCGCGCCAGCACGTATTCGAAGACCTGGCCCAGGAACTGCATGGCCATGTCCTTGAAGGCAAGCGTCGGCCCCTCGGACAAACCCAGCAGCGCCAGCCCCGGCCGCAGCGGCTTGACCGGCGCGATGCGGGGGAACACATCGGACGCATAGGCCGCATGCGTCATGCGGGACAGGTCATCGGGCGCGATATCGTCGATGAACAGGCCCAGCACGCGGGCCGCCAGATCGGCGTAGTCCAGCCCACGCCAGGATTCCAGGGTGGCCGGGTCAAGCTTCGGCAAGGTTTCGGGCAGCGTCAGGCCACCGTCGGGCGCCAGGCCTTCGAGCAGGATGTCGCAAAAGGGCTGGGGGGCCATGCCGCCCCGGGTGGACAGGTACTTCAATTGATGTTCTCCACGCGCAGGCGGGTCACGTCCGAACGCACGAAAGGCAGGCCCTGGATCGTGCGCAGAGCCTGATCCACGTCGCCCTCGCGCGCTTCGTGGGTGAGGAAGATGATGTCGGCCTGGTGTTCGCCATGGGGCTGCTGGAACATCGAGCCCACCGAGATGCCGGCGTCCGACAGCACGCGCGCCAGGTCGGCCAGCACGCCGGGCCGGTCGTCGACCCGCAGGCGCAGGTAGAAACTGGTGCGCACGTCGGCCATGGGCAACACGGGAATGTCGGCCATGGCGTCGGGCTGGAAGGCCAGATGCGGCACCCGGTGCTCCGGATCGGCCATCTGCAGGCGGGTCACGTCGACCAGGTCGGCCACCACGGCCGAGGCCGTGGGCAGGGCGCCCGCGCCCTGCCCGTAATACAGCGAGGGGCCGACCGCGTCGCCGCGCACCAGCACGGCGTTCATGGCGCCTTCCACGTTGGCCAGCAGGCAATGGTCTGGCACCAGCGCGGGGTGGACCCGCAGCTCGATGCCTTCCGGCCGGCGGCGGGTGATGCCCAGCAGCTTGATGCGGTAGCC
>DISE01000098.1:568-3866 GCA_002421865.1 Castellaniella sp. UBA6218 | reverse complement strand
TTGGTCGTGCCGTTGATGATGCCGGCCAGCCACTGGATCCGGTTGGCCGTCAGGCCTTCGCGGATCGCCTTGATGATGGGGATGCCGCCGGCCACTGCCGCCTCGAAGGCGACCATCACGCCGCGCGCCTGGGCGGCGGCGAANNATGCAGTCGCGGGCCAGCGTGTCGCCGCCCATGAGTTCGACGATGATGTCGATGTCGGGATCCCGCGCCAGGGCCATGCAGTCGGTGGTGACGACCACGTCCGGCCCCACCAGCGCGCGCGCCTTGGCCACGTCGCGCACGGCCACGGCGGCCACTTCGATGCGACGCCCGGCGCGCCGGGCGATTTCGCCGCCATTCTGGGCCAGAACCGTCCAGACCCCGCCACCGACCACACCCAGACCGAGCAGACCTATCCGGATCGGCTTCATTTGAGCAGCCCGTCCTTGCGGAACATGTCCTTGATGCCGCGCACCGCCTGGCGAGTGCGTTGCTCGTTCTCGATCAGGGCGAACCGCACGTATTCGTCGCCGTATTCGCCGAAGCCGATCCCGGGGGACACGGCGACCTTGGCGTCGGCCAGCAGGCGCTTGGAGAATTCCAGCGACCCCTGGGCGCGATAGGGCTCGGGGATGCGAGCCCAGATGTACATGGACGCCTTGGGCACGTCCACCATCCAGCCGGCCTCGTGCAGACCGCGCGCCAGCACGTCGCGGCGGCTGCGGTATTGCTCGACGACCTCGGACACGCAGTCCTGGGGGCCTTCCAGGGCGGCGATGGCGGCCACCTGGATGGGCGTGAAAGTGCCGTAGTCGTGGTAGCTCTTGATGCGCGCCAACGCGTTGACCAGCTCGCGGTTGCCCACCATGAAGCCGATGCGCCAGCCGGCCATGTTGTAGCTCTTGCTCATGGTGAAGAATTCCACCGCCACGTCGCGCGCGCCGGGCACCTGCATGATGGACGGCGCCACATAGCCGTCGAAGGTGATGTCGGCATAGGCCAGGTCGTGCACCACCAGGATGCCGTGTTCGCGCGCCAGTCCCACGATGCGCTCGAAGAAGGACAGTTCCACGCACTGGGCCGTGGGATTGCTGGGAAAGCCCAGAATCATCATCTTGGGCTTGGGGATGGTCTCGCGCACCGCGCGTTCGATTTCTTCGAAGAAATCCAGACCGGGTGTCATCGGCACCGAGCGGATGTTCGCCCCCGCGATCACCGCGCCGTAGATGTGGATCGGGTAGCTGGGATTGGGCACCAGCACCGTGTCGCCCCGGTCCAGCGTCGCCAGCATCAGGTGGGCCAGCCCTTCCTTGGAGCCGATGGAGACGATCGCTTCCGAATCCGGGTCGATATCCACCCCGTAGCGGCGTTCGTACCAGGTCGAGATCGCCCGGCGCAGGCGCGGAATGCCCTTGGACACCGAATAACCGTGGGTATCCGGGCGGCGCGCGACTTCCACCAGCTTGTCGACGATATGCTGCGGCGTGGGGCCGTCCGGATTGCCCATGGACATGTCGATGATGTCCTCGCCGCGGCGCCGTGCGGCCATCTTGAGCTCCCCGGTGATATTGAACACGTAGGGGGGCAGGCGCTCGATGCGCGGAAAGCTCGTCATGATGGTCCTCGGCAGGTAGGCTGGAGTCGTGCGGATGGATGCGGTGCAGCAAACTCGATAATCTATCGCATGCGCCAGCGACTCGCAAATCTCTGCCCGCCAGCCCCGGTCCCGGTCAAAAAGCGCCCGGCGCGATTGCGCTATCATCACGGGAACACCGGAGCTTGCCCGTGCTTTTGCAAAAAGACCTGAATCCCGCGCTCAACACCGTCACCGCCTACGGCGACGGGTTCCTGGAAATCAATCGGGTCCGCTATGACGGCGCTGTATGTTTCACTCCCGAAGGCCCGGTCCGCGGTGTCGCTCTGCGCGCCGCCGCCGACATCGACGCCGCCTTCCTCCAGGAACTGGTCGGCCTGAAACCGGCCGCCCGCGACCCTCTGGCTTTCCTCGACGATCAGCCCCCCGCCATCGAACTGCCCGACGACGCGCCGGAAGTCCTGTTGATCGGCACCGGCCCGCGCCAGACCTTTCTGCGTCCCGATGTGCTGCGCCCGCTGCTGGCGCTGGGCATCGGCGTCGAAACCATGACCACCCAGGCCGCCGCCCGGACCTACAACATCCTCATGTCCGAGGAACGGCGCGTGCTGGCCCTGTTGCTACCCGGAGACCCCCCATGACTTCTGTCGCCATCGGCCGTCCGCTGCCGCCGCTCAAGGCCGAAACCACTCACGGCCTCTTTGACTCCGCCTCGCTGCAAGGCCGTCCTTTCGTGCTCTATTTCTACCCGAAGGACAACACGCCCGGCTGCACCACCGAGGCCCAGGACTTCCGCGACCGCCATGCGCAATTCCAGGCGCTGGACTGCGCCATCTACGGCATTTCACGCGATACGCTGAAATCCCACCAGAATTTCACCGACAAGCAATCCCTGCCCTTTCCGCTGATCACCGACCCCGACGAGACCCTGTGCGGCCTGTTCGGCGTCATGAAGCAAAAGAACATGTACGGCAAGCAGGTGCNNGTCCCCGGCCACGCCGACGAAGTCCTGCAAGCCGCGCAAAACCTGGCCGCCTGAGCGCGGTCGCCCCCAGGAGCCCGCATGCCCCTTCCGAAACCGCCGACCCACCCGGGCGACACCGTCGAAACCACCGCCCTGGCCGCGACGCCCGAGGCCTCCCCGGTGCGAGCCGTACCCGGACCGGCGCTCGATGAGTCCCTCGATGCGCCGCGCGCGCGGGGGGCCAAGACCCGCCCGGTCGCCGCCATCCTGTCCAAATCCTCCGGCCGCGCCGCGCCGGAAGCCAGGCCCGCTCCGGCGGCCGCGCAGGCCGCCGCGCCAGCCGCCAAAGCCGCGCCCGCACCGGTCGACAAGGTCCCGCACGAGGGCAAGCCAGCCGCCGTGCCCGGCAAGGCGGCGCCCGCGCCCGCCCGGCCCGCCGCCGCCCGCGCGCGACCGAAACGTCTGCCGGTCTCGCAACGCAAGCTGTTCGTGCTGGACACCAACGTCCTGCTGCACGATTCCTCGTCCCTGTTCCGTTTCGCCGAGCACGACGTCTTCCTGCCCATGATCGTGCTCGAAGAGCTCGACCACCAGAAGAAAGGCATGTCCGAGGTCGCGCGCAACGCCCGCCAGGTCAGCCGCCACCTGGACCAGCTGATCGGCACGGCCGACCTGTCCAAGGGCGTGCCGCTGGACACGCTGGGCAACACCGACGCCCTGGGCTCGCTGCATTTTCAGACCCGCCCCACCGACACGC
>DISE01000098.1:0-562 GCA_002421865.1 Castellaniella sp. UBA6218 | reverse complement strand
CGCGAAGTCGTGCTGGTGTCCAAGGACATCAACATGCGCCTGAAGGCGCGGGCGCTGGGCCTGCCGGCCGAGGACTACCTGAACGACCACGTCCTGGACGACTCCGACCTGCTCTACGACGGCGTCATGCCGCTGCCGGAGAATTTCTGGAACAAGCACGGCAAGGACATCGAATCCTGGCAGCAGAACGGTCTGACCTGGTACCGCGTGCGCGGGCCGCTGTGCGGCCAGTTCATCGTCAATGAATTCGTCTACTACGAAGGCGAAATGCCGCTGTACGCCCAGGTGCGCGAGGTCACCGGCAAAAGCGCCGTGCTGTCCACCCTGCGCGACTTCAGTCACGCCAAGAACAGCGTCTGGGGCGTCACCACGCGCAACCGCGAACAGAACTTCGCCCTGAACCTGCTGATGAACCCGGACATCGATTTCGTGTCGCTCCTGGGGCAGGCGGGCACCGGCAAGACCCTGCTGGCCCTGGCCAGCGGCCTGGCCCAGACCTTCGAGACCAAGCGCTACACGGAAATCATCATCACCCGCGCCACCGTGCCCGTGGGCGACGACA
>DISE01000055.1 GCA_002421865.1 Castellaniella sp. UBA6218 | reverse complement strand
CCGAGCGTTTCGGCGGCCAGGTGCTCGACACCATGGCGATCGAGAACTACATCTCGGTGCTCGAGACCGAGGGGCCCAAGTTCGGCGTGGCGCTGGAGCAGCACGTCAAGGCCTACGAGGTCGACATCATGAACCTGCAACGCGCCAGCAAGCTCGTGCCGGGCAAGTCGATCCAGGTCGAGCTGGCGAGCGGCGCGACGCTCAAGGCCAAGACCGTCGTGCTCTCGACCGGCGCGCGCTGGCGCGAGATCAATGTGCCCGGCGAGCGTGAATACCGCAACCGCGGCGTGGCCTACTGCCCCCATTGCGACGGCCCCTTGTTCAAGGGCAAGCACGTTGCGGTCATCGGCGGCGGGAATTCCGGCGTCGAGGCGGCGATCGACCTGGCCGGCATCGTGGGCCATGTCACGCTGATCGAGTTCGGCGACGCGCTGCGGGCTGACGAAGTGCTGCAGCGCAAGCTGCGCAGTCTGCCCAATGTGACCATCATCACCTCGGCCCAGACGACCGAGATCCATGGCGACGGCAAGCGCGTGACCGGCCTGNNGTGTTCATCCAGATCGGCCTGGTGCCCAACACCGAGTGGCTCAAGGGTACGGTCGAGCTCAGCAAGCATGGCGAGATCGTGGTCGACGCCCGTGGCCAGACTTCGGTGCCCGGCGTGTTCGCGGCGGGCGACGCGACGACGGTTCCGTACAAGCAGATCATCATCGCCGCCGGCGAAGGCGCCAAGGCCGCCCTGGCCGCCTTCGACCATTTGATCCGCAGTTCGGTCGATGCCGGGGAAAAGGCCGTGGCCTGATTCCCGGAGCATGCGTCGGGCGCGGGGGCCGGATTGTTCCGGCCCCCCGTTTTTCCAGTTCGTGCCGTCCGCCCGGGCGCCGCGGATCAGCCCGGCCCGCTGTCCTCTTCCATCCGGGGCCAGGGGCCGTCGATGTGCTTGCGGCACAGGTCCACCCAGGCCTGGGCCGCGTGGCTGAGCATCGGCCAGTCCGCCGACAGCAGGGCGATGTCCCAACTCAGTGTGTCGGGCCCCAAGGGGCGGGCCTCAAGCCCCGGATCCACCGGTGTCCGGATGAAGGGCTCGGGCAGCAACGCGATGCCCATGCCCGCTTGCGCCATGGACAAGGTCCAGTCCCATTGGCCGCTGCGGGCAGCGATCAGCGGCTCGAAGCCGGCGGCCTGGAATTGCCGGTCCAGCAGGCGGGACAGCGCAAAGTCGTCTTCCAGCAGAACCAGCGGCCGGCCGCGCAGATCCCCGATGCCGGGCGCAGGCGGCAACGGCCGCATCAGCCCGGGCTGGCCGACGGCCAGAATCCGGTGCCGGGCGACGACCCGCGGGCGCAGACCCAGTTCCGGCGCCACCGGCATCAGACTGAAACCCAGATCGAGACGGCCTTCCGCCACCTGGCGCTCGATGGCCTGTCCCGTGTCCTCGTGCAGCGCGACCTCGATCTTCGGATAAAGCTGGCGGTATTCCTTCAGGGGCGCGGTGAACAGACGGTTGATCATCGGTGGCAGGCCGAGATCCAGCCGGCCCAGTTCCAGCGCCTGGGTGCGGGCGATGTCGCGCAACAAGGCACGGTGCGCCGCGAGCACGTCCTGCCCGCGCGCCAGGACCACGCGGCCCATGTCGGTGAGCCGGGCTGGCCGTCGTTCACGATCCAGCAGCGGCGCTCCGATCTCGTCTTCCAGCTGGCGGATCATTTTGCTGACGGTCGATTGCGTGACGCCCAAGGCTGCGGCGGCATGGGTGAAATTCTGCCGCCTGGCGGTTTCGATGAAGTAGCTGAGCGCGCGCATGTCCATGAAGGCAGGTTTCCTTTATATGAATAAATTGAATTGTATGAATTTATTCAATGAATAATGGCGATGATAATCTCGATCTGTCATCACACGAATAGACGAGGAGACCATGATGATGGAGCGCCTGCAATGCGCCGGGCTTGAACGCAGGATCATGACGGCGGCGCAAGCCGCCGACCTGTTTCGCGACGGCATGACGGTCGGGATGAGCGGCTTCACCCGCGCCGGGGACTGCAAAGCCCTTCCCGCCGCGCTGGCGGAGCGTGCCCGGCATGAATCCTTGCGGCTGAACCTGGTCACGGGCGCGTCGCTGGGCAACGACAGCGATGGCCTCATGGCCGATGCCGGATTGCTGGCGCGCCGCCTGCCGTTCCAGTCCGACGCCCGGCTGCGCCGAGCGATCAACGAAGGGCGGGTCATGTTCATCGATCAGCATTTGTCCGAGACTGTGGAACAACTGCGCGTGGGTCATCTGCCGAAGATCGACATCGCCGTGGTCGAGGCGGTCGCCATTCTGCCGGACGGCGGCATCGTGCCATCCATGTCCGTCGGCAATTCCGCCAGTTTCGTCGCTCAGGCCGATCAGGTGATCGTCGAGTTGAACACCAGCATGCCCATGAGCCTGATGGGCCTGCACGATATCTATCTGCCCGAGGACCGGCCCGGGCGCAAGCCCATTCCCTTGACCAGGCCGGATCAGCGTATCGGCACGACGTCGATCCCCGTCGATCCGTCGCGCATCGCGGCCATCGTCGTCACCGGCCATCCCGACAGTCCTTCCAACGTCCAGCCGCCCGATGAGGACACCCGGGCGATCGCCCGCCACATCATCGGCTTTCTGGAGGGCGAGGTGGCCGCCGGCCGCCTGCCGGACACGCTGCTGCCGCTTCAGGTCGGCATCGGCACCATCGCCAATGCGGTCGTGCACGGACTGGTGGACGCGCCGTTCCGCGACCTGCGGATGTACTCCGAAGTCCTCCAGGACAGCGCCATCGCCCTGATCGACGCGGGTCGCGTGTCCTTCGCCTCGGCTTCGTCGATCACCTTGTCGGAACCTGTGTACCGGCGCTTCATGGAGCGCCTGGACGAATATGCCCGGCGGATCGTGCTGCGTCCCCAGGAAATCAGCAATCATTGCGAGATCGTGCGCCGCCTGGGTGTCATCGCCATCAACACGGCGCTGGAGTTCGACCTCTACGGCAACGTGAATTCCACGCATGTCGGCGGTACCCGGATGATGAACGGCATCGGCGGCTCGGGCGACTTTGCCCGCCATGCCCACCTGTCGATTTTCGTGAGCAAGTCGGTGGCCAAGGGCGGCGACATCTCCAGCGTCGTGCCGATGGTGGCCCATGTGGACCATACCGAGCACGATGTGGACATCCTGGTGACCGAGTGGGGGCTGGCCGACCTGCGCTATCTGGCGCCACGGGAGCGCGCGCCACGCATCATCGAGTGCTGCGCGCATCCGGACTACCGGGACGCGCTGATGGACTACTTCCGCCGCGCCTGTGCCCGGGGCGGCCATACGCCGCATCTCATCGGCGAGGCACTGTCCTGGCACGAGCGGCATGCCGCCACCGGGTCGATGCGCGTCGCCGAGTCGATGGACTGCGCCTGATCGCGGCGGCGATAGAATATCGCCATCTCCCCGGTAGCGAGGCCTGTCATGCTGGCGCAATATGGTGTGTTGGACGTCTGGACCTACCTTGCCGGGACGGTCTTCATCGTTCTGCTGCCGGGACCGAATTCCCTCTTCGTGCTCGCCACCGGGGCCGGGCGCGGCGTGCGCGCCGGCTACCAGGCCGCCTTCGGGGTGTTTGTCGGCGATTCCATCCTGATGACCCTGACGGCGGCGGGCGCGGCGTCGGTGCTGCGGCTGCTGCCCATGGTGTTCATCGCGCTCAAGGCCGCCGGGGCGGTGTACCTGACGTACCTCGGGATCCGGCTGCTGATGTCGGCCTGGCGGCCGGCGCCGGCGCAAGTGCACACGGTCGCCGGCGGCCCGGGCAGCCCCTTTCGCAAGGCCCTGCTGCTCAGCCTGCTCAATCCCAAGGCCATCCTCTTCCTGCTGTCGTTTTTCGTCCAGTTCGTCGATCCGGCGTATCCGCATCCCGCGCTGTCCTTCCTGATCCTGGCGACCATCCTGCAGATCTGCAGCGCCGCGTACCTGTCCGTCCTGATCTTCGGCGGTTCGCGCCTGGCGGCCGCGTTCCGGCGGCGCCAGGGCCTGGCGCGCGCCGGCAGCGGGCTGGTGGGCGTGCTGTTTCTGTGGTTCGCCGGGCGCATGGCCTTTGAGGCCTGAATGAACCCGGCATCGCACCGGGCACGGCACATCATCATCATGCAATAATACCGGCCATTCATATCGAGTGATGTTCCGGTATTCTCCGTCTGCCGCCCCTCTGGCGCGGCGGAGTCGGGTCGCGCGCGCCCGGCCAGGCTAGGGGTTTATCCCCTTTAGGTGGCCCCGCGCATCCTGAGTAGAATTTTTCGCATCCCGGGTGTTTCACGAACGATTCGAACAGGATGCCTGCATGCCCCCGCGACTGGCCTTACGAAATATCAGCAAATCCTACCCGGCGGTCCGGGCCAATGACGCGGTCGATCTGGCCGTCGAACCGGGCGAGATCCATGCCATTCTGGGCGAAAACGGCGCTGGCAAGTCCACCTTGATGAAAATCATCTACGGGGTGGTCCGGCCGGATGAAGGCACGGTTCATTGGGACGGCCAGGAAGTCCGGATCGCCAACCCGGCGGCGGCGCGGGCCCTGGGCCTCGGCATGGTGTTCCAGCATTTTTCCCTGTTCGACACCCTGACGGTGGCGGAAAACATCGCCCTGGGCCTGCCGCCGGACACGGACATGCAGGCTCTCGAAAAACGCATCACAGAAACGGCGGCGCAATATGGCCTGGACGTTGAGCCGCGCCGCCACGTCCATACCCTGTCGGTGGGTGAGCGCCAGCGTGTCGAGATCGTGCGCGCCCTGCTCGGAAAGCCCCGCCTGCTGATCCTTGACGAACCGACCTCGGTGCTCACGCCGCAGGCGGTGCTGCGCCTGTTCGACGTCCTGCGCCAACTGGCGGCCGAAGGCTGCAGCATCCTGTACATCAGCCACAAGCTCGACGAGATCCGCGCCTTGTGCCATCGCTGCACCGTGATGCGCGCTGGCCGGGTGACCGGGGTCTGCGACCCGCGCCAGGAAACCGAGGCCAGCCTGTCGCGCCTGATGATCGGCACCGACCTGCCCGTGCACGAACACCGTGCGCACGCGGCCGGGCCGCTGCTGCTCCAGGTGCGCGGCCTGAGCCTGCCGCCCGCGCATCCTTTCGCCACGCCGCTGGCGGACATCGGCTTCGACCTGCACGCAGGAGAGATCCTGGGCGTGGCGGGCGTGTCCGGCAACGGCCAGCAGGAACTGATGGGCGTGCTCTCGGGCGAGGACACACGCGCGGCGCCGGACAGCATCCTGTTCGATGGCCAGCCGGTCGGCCATCACTCGTCGGCCCGGCGGCGCACGCGCGGCATGGCCTTCGTGCCCGAGGAACGCCTGGGTCGCGGCGCGGTGCCCGAACTGTCCCTGGCGCGCAACCTGCTGCTGTCCCACCAGGGGCCGGACACAGTCCGGCATGGCTGGATCCGTGCCGGTGCCGTGCGCCGCATCACGGAAGACATCATCGAACGTTTTCGCGTCAAGGCGCCCGGTCCCCAGGCCCTGGCCGGCAGCCTCTCGGGAGGCAACCTGCAGAAATACATCGTCGGCCGCGAGGTCGTGCGCCAGCCCCGGCTGCTGATCATCGCCCAACCCACCTGGGGCGTGGACGTGGGCGCGTCGGCACAGATCCGGGGCGAACTCCTGGCGCTGCGCGACGCGGGCTGCGCCATCCTGCTGATTTCCGAGGAACTGGACGAATTGTTCGAGCTGTCCGACCGCCTGGTCGTCCTGGCCAAGGGGCGCTTGTCGCCCTCTCTCGACCGTGCCGAGGCCTCGCGTGAACGGATCGGCCAGTGGATGAGCGGCCTGTGGCCAGGTGCCGACGCGGCCGGATCGCCCGCCGGCCACGCCGTCCCGGAGGCCGCCCATGCTTGAACTCATCCCTCGCGCCGAGCCTTCGCGCCGGATGGTGTGGCTGTCGCCTCTGATGGCGGTCGCGCTGACGGCCCTGTGCGGCGTGCTCATGTTCATGGCCGTGGGCAAGCCGCCCCTGGACGGTCTGGCCGTCTTTTTCGTCGAGCCGCTCGCCAGCGCGCACGGCTGGGCCGAGATCGGCGTCAAGATGGCGCCGCTGCTGCTGTGCGCGGTGGGCCTGGCGCTGTGCTTCCGGGCCAATATCTTCAATATCGGGGCGGAAGGCCAACTGGTCGTCGGGGCGATCGTGGCCGGCGCGTTCATCCTGCGTTTCGACGACGGGACGGGCGGTGGAGGCGGACCGCTGATGATCGCGCTGGCGTTGCTGGCCGGCGCCCTGGGCGGCGCGGCCTGGGCGGCGCTGGTGGCCTGGCTGCGCGACCGCTATCACGCCAACGAGATCCTGGTGTCGCTGATGCTGGTGTACGTGGCGCAACTGCTGCTCAGCTATCTGGTGCATGGCGTGATGCGCGATCCCGATGGTTTCGGCTTTCCCCAGTCCAGGCTGTTCGACGACGGCTTCCTGCTCCCGGTTTGGCCTGGCACGCGCCTGCACCTGGGCTTTGGCCTGGCGCTGGTCGCGGCATTGGCGGCCTGGCTGCTGCTGTCGCGCCTGTTCGCCGGCTATCGCCTGACGGTGGGCGGTCTGGCGCCGCTCGCCGCGCGTTACGCCGGCTTCTCCTCGCGCCGCGCGCTGTGGGGCTGCATGCTGGGTTCCGGCGCCCTGGCGGGCGTGGCCGGAGCCTGTGAAATCATGGGCCCGATCGGCCAGCTCACGCCTTCGGTCTCGCCGGGCTACGGCTTCGCCGCCATCATCGTCGCCTTCGTGGGGCGGCTGCATCCCATCGGCGTGATCTTCGCCAGTTTCGTCATGGCCCTGTTCTACATCGGCGGCGAACTGTCCCAGACGCGGCTGGGCATGCCGGAAGCCATCACCGGCATTTTCCAGGGCATCCTGCTGTTCTCGCTGCTGGCCTGCGATGTCCTGATCCATCAACGCCTGCGCTGGAGACGCTGACCATGGACGTATTGGCTCCTCTGATCGCGGCCGCCATGAACGCCGGCACGCCGCTGATGCTGGCGGCCCTGGGGCTGCTCGTGAACGAGAAATCCGGCGTCATCAATCTGGGTTCCGAAGGCATGATGCTGGTGGCGGCGGCACTGGGTTTCGCCGTGACCGTGCAATCCGGCAGCACCGGACTGGGGTTCCTGGCCGGTGCCGCGGCCGGCGCGCTGCTGGCCGGCCTGTTCGCGTGGCTGGTGGTCTGGCTGGGGGCCAATCAGGTCGCTTGCGGCCTGGCCCTGTCGCTGTTCGGCGTCGGGCTCTCCGCCTTCATCGGCATGCCCTATGTCGGCGCCACGATCAAGGCGTTTTCCTGGTCGGTGCCGGGTCTGGCCGATCTGCCCTTCGTCGGCCCGGCCCTCTTTCAGCACCATCCCCTGGTCTACGGCGCCCTGGCGCTGGCCGCCGGCCTGACCTGGTTCCTGTACCGCACGCGCGCCGGGCTGATCCTGCGCGCGGTGGGCGAATCCCCCGAATCCGCCCATGCCCTGGGCTACCCGGTGCGCCGGATCCGCCTGGCGGCGCTGCTGTTCGGCGGGGCCTGCTGCGGCCTGGCCGGCGCCTTCATGTCGCTGGTCTACACACCAATGTGGGTCGAGAACATGGTCGCCGGCCGCGGCTGGATCGCCCTGGCGTTGACGCCGTTCGCCACCTGGCGTCCGCTGCGGGTGCTGGTCGGCGCGTATCTGTTCGGGGGCATCACCATCCTGACCTTCCACATGCAGGCGCTGGGTGTGCCGATCGCTTCCCAATTGCTGTCGATGCTGCCCTACCTGGCCACCATCCTGGTGCTGGTCCTGATCTCGCGCAACGTGAACTGGATCCGCATCAACATGCCCGCGTCCCTGGGGCGCGTGTTCAATCCCAATCACTGATCGTTGTCGTCCACGGAGACCCTCCCCATGAAAACTCGCCTGATTCGTCAAACCCTGGCGGCCGCCACCGCCGCGGCGTCCCTCTGGGCCGCCGGTCCCGCCGCCGCCCAGGAGCCCCTGAAGATCGGCTTCGTCTACGTCAGCCCTGTGGGAGAGGCCGGCTGGTCCTGGCAGCAGGACCTGGGCCGCAAATACATGGAGCAGCAACTGGGCGACAAGGTCAAGACCCAGTTCGTCGAGGACGTGCCCGAGGGCGCCGACGCCGAGCGCGTCATCCGCGACCTGGCCCAGCAGGGCAACAAGCTGATCTTCACCACGTCCTTTGGCTATATGAACCCGACCATCAAGGTCGCCAAGCAGTTCCCGGACGTGAAATTCGTGCACTCCACCGGCTACAAGACCGCGCCGAACGTTGCCACCACGAATGCACGCTTCTACCAGGCGCGCTATGTGGCCGGCATCCTGGCCGGGCACAAGACCCAGACCGGCGTGGTGGGCTATGTGGGCGCCTACCCGATCCCCGAGGTTCTGCAGGGCATCAACGCCTTTACGCGCGGCCTGCGCAGCGTCAAGCCCGACGCCACGGTGCGCGTCATCATGGTCAACAGCTGGTTCGACCCGGGCAAGGAACGCGACGCCGCGCTGGCGCTGCTTGACCAGGGCGCGGACATCGTGACGCACCACACCGATTCGACCGCCGCCGTGCAGGCGGCCGAGGAACGCGGCAAGTGGGCCATCGCCTACCATTCCGACATGCTGAAATTCGGCCCGCACGCCCAGTTGGCCGCCGTCACCCACCATTGGGGCCCGTATTTCACCCGCGAGGCTCAGGCGGTGCTGGATGGCACCTGGAAATCCGATCAGGTCTGGGGCGGCTTCAAGGAAGGCATGGTTGCCCTCGAAGGCTTCGGTCCGGCCGTGGACGACGCCCTGAAAGCCGACCTCAAGGCCAAGGAAGACGCCATCGCGAACGGCGCCTTGAACGTTTTCGCTGCGCCGATCAAGACCAATGAGGGCAAGGTGGTGCTGGCCGAGGGCGCCCTGGACGACAAGGGCCTGAACGCCATGGACTACTACGTCGAAGGTGTGGTCGGGAAACTGACGAAGAATTAATTTTTCCGGGGGACCGACCAGGTGCTGACCACCTGGGCCACCGGTTCCCCGCCGCCTTCGGGCAACAGCAGCGCCTCGCCGGCCGTCATGCGGCCGGTTTTCAATATCCGGGCCTGGGCCACGATGCCGCCGGCCGGCGCGCCCCGCAGGAAATTGATCGTCAGGCTGGCGGTGACGGATTCCGCGACTCCGGTGGCGCCGACCACGGCTGCGTACAGGGCCAGGTCGGCCAGGCCCATCAGCATCGGTCCGGCCACGATGCCGCCCAGCCGCTGGTTGGCCGGGTTGGGCGGCAGGCGCAAGGTGGCCTGACCATGCCGGATGTCCAGAATCTCGATGCCCAGCACGGCGGCGAAAGGATGCAGTTGGTCCAGCAGCTCACGGAATGCCTCGAGGCTGATGCGTGCCTCGGGGAGCTTGGCGTCGTGCGCTCCGGGCGATGCGGCGATTTCGGACGGCTTGGACATGGCGCAAGGGTGGATCGAAAAGCCCATAGTACACTTGCCCGGCCGGGAAGCGGACGCCTCCCGGCCGTTCCAGCCGGCGTTCCGGCCAGTTCCGCCGCAGGGCCTTTGAAGCGGGCCGCGGGCAATATCATCGGGTAGTGAAATGAAGAAAATCTTGACGCGCACACTGGGAATTTCGGCCGGCCTGCTGCTGGCGGCCTCGGCCTGGGGGCATGGGCACGATGCCCAGGCGGCCGCGCCCGCCAAGACGTCCGCCAATGTGAAGGCATCCGATTGCTGGATCCGCTTGATTCCCTCGCCTGCGCCTTCGGGCGGCTTCTTCGTGGCGCACAACGCGGGCTCCGTGGATGCCGTGCTGACGGGCGCCCATTCGCCCGACTACGGCATGGTCATGCTGCATGAAACCACCGAATCGGATGGTATGAGCAAGATGTCCATGGTCCGTCAGGTTGCTATTCCGGCGGGCAAGGATCTGGCGTTCAAGCCGGGCAGCTATCACCTGATGCTGGAAAAGCCCCGCGCAGGTCTGAAGGTCGGGGATTCCGTACGGCTGGATTTCACGCTGTCCAATGGCGAGGGATTCTCCGCGACCTGCGAGGTCAAGTCGCCCAAGGCCATGCCGGGCATGGGCGGGCATGACATGCCCGCGCATCCGAAACACTGACGGCGCGCGGCGCGCTCAGGCGCCCGCGACGAACTCCAGGACCGTGCGGTTGAAGGCCCGCGGGTTGGCCAGATTCATGCCGTGGGCGGCCAGGGCGATGCGCTCGCGCCGGGCCTGCGGCAGCAGCCGCTGCAGCCGGTCCTGGCGGGTGCCATACTTGGCGGGGCTTTGCGCGCCCCCGATCAGCAGCACCGGACAGGTGAGGGCGGCTGCGTCCCGGGGGTCCACCGGCAGATTCGCCTCCCGGACCTGGGACAGCAGTGTCGCGGCATTGTCCCGCACCATGTCCTTGAACCAGCCGACCATCTTGCGCCAGGTGTCGGCGCCGTTCACCGTGTCGATGAACGCTTCGATCGCCCCTTCCGTATCGCCTTCCCCCAGTCGCCGCACGGCGTCGGCATAAAACACCGGCGTTTCCGGTTCGTCCGCGAAGCGGAACCCCGGATCGGCCAGCGTCAGTGACCGGCACAGGTGAGGCGCCTGGATCGCCAGGGCCAGGGCGACCTGGGCGCCCCGTGAATGGCCGATCACGTGCGCGCCGTCGTGCTCGTCCAGTGCGCGGAGCAGATGCGCCAGATCGCCGGCATGGCGGTCGACGGCGTACTCCGCCCGGGGATGGGACTGCGCGTCGGGCCAGCAGCCGCGCAGGCTGGGGGCGATGACGCGATGTGCCTCGGAGAAGGCCGGAGTCTGCCAGCGCCAGTAGCGGTAGTCGCACAGCGAGCCGTGGATCAGCAGGATCGGCGCGCCCGCCCCCGTACCGGCCTGGGTGTAGTGCAGGTCGCCGTCGGGGCAGGGCAGGACGTGGTGCGGTGGTTCGGTGCCCGGTGTCGGCATTACAGCAGTTTCAGGCGGCTTTTGGCCGTCTCGGCGGAAGCGCTGCCGGGGTAGTCCTTGATGATGCGCTGCAGGCTGGCCTTGGCGCCCTTCATGTCGTTGAGTTCGATCTGGTCGGCGGCCACGACCAGCAAGGCGTCGGGCGCCCGGGGGTCGTCGGGGCGGTTCTTCACCAGCGACTGCATGGTCTGGATGGAGTTCTTGAAGTCCTTTGAGGCGTACTGGCTGCTGCCCAGATAGAACATGGCGTCGCCGGCCAGGCTGCTGTCAGGATAGGACTGGAGGAAAGTCGAGAATCCGGATGCGGCTTCTTTGTAGCGGCCATTCCGGTACTGATCGGCTGCGGCCTCGTAGGCGGCCTGTTCCTGCGGGTCGCCTGTTTGCGGGGTCTTGGGCGCATTGTCGCCGTTGCCACCCCCCGAGGACGCTCGCTGGCTCAGTTCTTCGATGCGCCCCCGCAGCGAGGCGATTTCCTGGTGAAGCAGGTCCATCTGGTCGGCCAGCTGCAACCGTGCCTGCTGGTTCTGATCGTTCAGCTGTTTGATCTGGGTGCGCAGTTCCAGGATGGCGCGGCGCGCCTCGTCGTCGGAAAAGGCTTGGGCGGCGGGTGCCGCCAGCGTCAGGGCCAGCAGGGCGGCGGCGGAGAGGGCGTACAGGCGTGGGGTCGATGAGGTCATGAGTCTACTGTTCCGTCCAAATGAGAAAACCGCCGTGAGGAAAGAAAAAACGCCGTAGCGGTGGCCGCTACGGCGCTGTCACAGCCTGGCTGACGATCAACGTTGATAGTTGATGTCGGCGCGGCGGTTCTCGGCGTAATCGGCGTCGGTGTTGCCCAGGGCCTTGGGACGTTCCTTGCCGAAGCTGATCGCTTCGATCTGGTTGGCATTGACGCCCAGCAGGGTCATCATGCGCGCCACGGCGTCCGAACGGCGCTGGCCCAGGGCCAGATTATATTCGGTGCTGCCGCGGGCGTCGGTGTTGCCTTCCACGCGGACCTTCTGGCCTTGATGGCTGGTCAAGTAGTTGGCATGCATCTCGACGACGCTACGGTACTGTTCGGGCACCGTATAGCTGTCGAAGTCGAAGTAGACCGAGCGTTGTTGCGCGAGCGGGCTTTGCGGATTGAAGGGATCCATGATTTGCCCGGAGGACGCCGAATCGGAGCCGTTGCCTGCGCCGTTCTGGTCCAGCGGCACGGAGCTGCAGGCGGCCAGCGAGGCGGCGATGGCGGCGATGGTCAGGGTCCTGGTGATGCGCGAGCTCATTTAATGTCCTTTAGAAGAAAGAAGAGTCACACGAAAAAAATCAGTCTGTGAAAGGGCCCCAGGCGGGCTCGCGGACCTTGCCGTTGAGCACCGACAGTGTCTGGCGCACGCGCCCGTCGATCGATGTCACCGCCAGCACGCTGCGACCGTTCTGGATGGCGCTGTAAAGCACCTGCATTCCATTGGGCGCGTAGCTGGGGGATTGATCGTCCGGGCCGTCCGTCAGCATCTGTTCGGAACCCGAGTTCAAGGCGAGGCTTGCAATCCTGAAGGCACCGTTTCTGCGAGTAACGTACACCAGTTGTTGTCCATCCGGCGATACCCTAGGTGAGATATTGTAACTGCCCGAAAAGGTCAGGCGCTGGGCATCGCCGCCACTCGCCGGGACTTTGTAGATTTGCGGGCTGCCGCCCCGGTCGCTGGTGAACACCAGGGACTGGCCATCGGGCGAGAAGCGCGGCTCGGTGTCGATCAGCGGGGAGCGCATGACCCGTCGCAGGTCGGATCCATCCGTGTTGATGGTATAGATCTGGGAAATGCCGTCTCTTGACAGCACGATGGCCATGCGATGGCCATCCGGCGACCAGGCGGGCGCGCTGTTGTTGCCCTTGTAATTGGCGATCGGCTGACGCTGTCCGGTCGCCAAAGTCTGGACGTAGATCACGGATTTGCCCGATTCGAAGCTGACGTAGGCCAGCCGCGAGCCGTCCGGCGACCAGGCGGGCGAGATGATCGACTGCTTGGATCGCAGCATCACCTGGGGATTTTGACCGTCGGCATCAGCAATTTGTAACTCATAGCCGTTGCCCGTTTGCAACACGTAGGCGATCCGGGTCGAGAAAACGCCGCGCACGCCGGTGATCTTTTCGTAGATCCGGTCGGCGATCCGGTGGGAGATCCGGCGCATTTCCGCTTCGGTGCCGCTGTAGGAAGCCTGATCCAGTTCGATCTTGCGCACGTTGTCCACCAGCCTGTAGCTGATCGTGTACTGTCCGCCGTTTTGCGCGACCGTGCCGTAGGCCAGGTAGTCGGCGCCCCGCGCCTGCCAGGTGCCATAGTCGATCTTGCTCTGGACATCCAGACCGGCCCCGGAGGCGCCGATCAGGCGGAACTGGCCGGAACGGGTCAGGTCGGCGCGGATGACCTCGGGCGCCGAAGTGGCGCTGGTCGCGCCCGCGAAATCGGCGATGGCGATCGGGTACTGGGTGGCGCCGACCCCTGAAATGTCGACGCGCAATTGCGCGTGGGCCGCCGTGGCGCCCGCCGCGGCGAACGCCAGGCCCAGGCCTGCCGAAGCGGCTCGCCGCCAGAGGCGGCCGATGAAGCCGGAGGCTGTGAATACGGTCATGATGACGATCTCCTTAGTCGTACATGCGGTAGTCCACGTCAATATACGACGGATACTTGCCGCCAGGCGGTTTCGGGAAGGGCGAGCAGGACAGGATCCCCTTCTGGACAGCATCGTCGAAACGAGGATTGCCCGAGGACCGGGTCAGGTCGACGCCCTGTACTTGTCCGTTGGACCCCAGCCGGGTGCGGAAGCTGGCCGTTGGGTTGGCCGAGCCGCTGCGCGGGGGGACGTTGTAGACCACGCCGGGCTGGACGCAGGCGCGTACTTTGGCCGCGTAGCCGTCGTTGCCGCCACCGCCACGCTGGTTGCGGTCGGCATTGCCGCTTGGGATGCCGGCGGCTTCCAGGGCGTCGCCGCGCATGGCGGCCCGCAGAGCCTGGCGCTTGGCCTCGGCTTCCTTGGCGGCCTTTTCCTTCGCGGCTTTCTCTTTGGCGGCCTTCTCGGCCGCGGCTTTTTCAGCGGCGGCTTTTTCAGCGGCGGCCTTTTCAGCGGCGGCCTTCTCGGCTGCTGCTTTTGCGGCTTTTTCCTTGGCGGCTTGCGCAGCGGCTTCCTTGGCGGCCTTTTCCTTGGCGGCCTTTTCGGCTGCGGCCTTTTCAGCGGCGGCTTTTTCCGCTTTTTCTTTCTCTTTCTCAGCCTTGTCGTGGGCAGCCTTCTCCTGGGCAGCCTTCTCCCGGGCCGCCTGTTCCGCGGCGGCTTTCTGGGCCTTTTCCTTGGCGGCCTGTTCGGCCAGCCGGCGTTCCATGTCTTCGCGCGCCTTGCGTTCCTTGGCGAGGGCGATTTCGGCGTCGGCCTTTGCCTGGGCGGCCTCGGCGGCGCGAGCCTGTGCTTCGGCCAGCTGCGCCTGGCGAGCGGCCTCGGCCTGGGCGGCCTGTTCGGCGGCCTGGCGTGCGCTATCGTCGGGTTGGGGTTTCGGCTCCGGTTCCGGCTCGGGTTTGGGTTCCGGCTGAGGCTCGGGCTGTTGTTGCTCGGGTTGTTCCTGCGGCGCGGCGGCTTCGGCAACCGTGCCCTGGGCCCAGAGTTCGACCTGGACGGGGCCTGGATTGTCGGGCGCGGTTGAAAACCCCACCACCATCAGCAGGATCAGCAGTCCGTGAGCGGCCAGCGAGACGATCAGGCCGCGCCGGTCGTCACGCGCGCCCGGGAGCGCGCTGTCGTCGTCGGCGTCGGTGCGGAAGAAACGGTCGAACAGATTCATGGGGCGGAAGTCAGCGCGCGGCCGGTGCGTTCTGATTGACCAGCAGTCCCAGCTTGCCGATTCCGCCGTTGCGCAACTGATCCATGACCTGCATGACGGATTCGTAGGGCACCTTGCCATCGGCGGAAATCACCACGGGCGTGTCGGCCGTGGCGACGGTGCGGACCTCGGCCAGCAGGTTGGCCTTGTCGATGGGACGGAACGAAGCGCCGCCTTCGCGGACCCGCAGCGCGATTGCGCCTTCGGCGTCGATCTGGACCTCGATGGGCTGGACAGGCACGTCGGATGCCGTGCCGACCGAGGGCAGTTCGATCTGGCCCGGGGTGATCATGGGCGCGGTGACCATGAAGATCACCAGCAGGACCAGCATGACGTCGATGTAGGGCACGACGTTGATGTCGTTCTTCATGCGGCGTGAGCGACGGCTGCCGAGCGAAGTCATGTCAGTGCACCTGGCGCTGGAGGATGTTCAGGAACTCTTCGACGAAGCTCTCGAAGCGGATCGACAGACGGTCGATTTGATTGGTGTAGCGGTTGTACGCCAGCACGGCCGGAATGGCGGCGAACAGGCCGATGGCGGTCGCGATCAGGGCTTCGGCGATCCCCGGTGCGACGGCGGCCAGGGTCGCCTGCTGCATGGTGGACAGGCCCATGAACGCGTGCATGATCCCCCAGACCGTGCCCAGCAGCCCGATATAGGGGCTGACCGAACCCGTGGAGGCGAGAAAGTTCAGGTGCGATTCCAGGCTGTCCATTTCCCGCTGGAAGGCCGCCTTCATGGCGCGCCGTGGCGCGTCCAGCAGGGTGTCGCCCCGGCTGGACGAACGGCGCGCCTTGACGAATTCGGTCATGCCCGCGTCGAAGATGCGCGCCAGCGCGCCGTGCTCGTTGCGGCGGCTGGCGATGGCCTGCTGCAGGACGGTCAGGTCGCCGCCGGCCCAGAAATCGTCCTCGAAGCGGCGTGTCTGCTCGTCGGCGCGTCGCAGGGCCGCGCGCTTGCTGAAGATATAGGTCCAGGACAGGACCGAGGCGCCGAGCAGGATCAGCATCACGATCTGCACGGGGAGGCTGGCGTTGCCGATGAGTGACAGCAGCGACAAATCGCTAGAGGCTTGCATGGTTTTCCAGTAGATCCCTGATGGAGGGGGAGAGACGGATGGGCTTGAAGCTGAGGGCGTGCACCGTGCAGACCTGGATGTCCGCATTGGCGAGCAGTGTGTCGCCGCGCAGGGCCTGCTGGGCGAACCGGATCGTCGAGGCACCCAACCCGGTCACGGAAGTCCGGACGAGAATGCGGTCGTCCAGGCGGGCCGGTTGCCGGTAGGCAATGTCCGCATGCTTGACCACAAACATCATCTGTTCCTGTGTTGCGAGAGTGTGTTGATCCATCCCGAGCGCGCGCAGCCATTCCGTGCGACCGCGTTCAAAGAATTTGAGGTAGTTCGCGTAGTACACGACACCACCGGTATCGGTGTCCTCGTAATATACGCGAATGGACAGCTCCCCGGGGGGATTGGTTCGATCCGGATTCATTTTTTGGTGAGGCCTTGTGACACGGACGTCCCGCCGGCGACGCCTGCGGGACGGGAAGCCGGCTGCTACAGGGATCCCAGCCGTTCCAGGACGTGCGACAGGGCATCGGCCTGGGCGATGCGCTGCGGCTGCTCGTCGCGGCGCGCCTGAATTTCGACGATGCCGTCCTTCAGGCCACGCTCGCCCAGCGTCACGCGCAGGGGCACGCCGATCAGTTCCCAATCGGCAAACATGGCGCCCGGGCGCTCGCCGCGGTCGTCCAGGATCACGTCCACACCGGCGGCTAGCAGGTCGGCGTACAGCGACTCGGCCTGTGCCTTGACGGCTTCGCTGCGGTCCATGCCCACGGGGCAGATGACCACGGTGAACGGGGCGATGGCGTCGGGCCAGATGATGCCGCGCTCGTCATGGTTCTGCTCAATGGCCGCTGCCGGCAGGCGCGTGACGCCAA
>DISE01000040.1:196-18364 GCA_002421865.1 Castellaniella sp. UBA6218 | reverse complement strand
TGGAGCCGATCACGGTGACGAACTGGCCCGCCGGAATGTCCAGAGACATGCCGCGCAGGGCCTGTGTTTCGATCGGGGTGCCGGGATTGAAGGTCAGATGAAGATTCTGGGCGCTCAGCATGTCAGGGTCTCTTTGTGTGAACAGGCCGCCCTAGGCCCTCTTTTTACGCAAGCGCTGCTTGGCGAGCGGGATCACCAGGGCGACCGTGACCAGCACGGCCGTGACCAGATTCAGATCCTGGGCCTTCAGGCCCACGAAGTCCGCGTTCAGCGCCAGCGCGATGAAGAAACGGTAGAGTACGGCGCCGATCACCACGGCCAGTGTCGCCACCATCAGACGGCGGCTGGGCAGGATGGATTCGCCGATGATGACGGCGGCCAGTCCGATGACGATGGTGCCGATGCCCATGGAGATGTCAGCCCCTCCCTGGGACTGGGCGAACAGCGCCCCACCCAGGCCGACCAGCGCATTGGAAATCGCCATGCCCAGCAGGACCATGTTGTCCGTGCGGATGCCCTGGGCGCGCGCCATGCGGGGATTCGAACCGGTCGAGCGCATCGCCAGGCCCACCTGGGTGGCGAAAAACCAGTCCAGCAGCAGTTTGGCGGCCACGACCAGTGCCAGCAGGATCAGCGGCCGGGCGACGTAGTCCTCGATCCCGTCGGGCTGCAGCACGGTGAATACGGTGGGGTCCGTGATCAGCGGCACATTGGGCGCGTCCATGACACGCAGGTTGATCGAATACAGGGCGATCATCATCAGGATGCTGGCCAGCAGATCCATGATCTTGAGCCGGACGTTCAGCCAGCCCGTCACCATGCCGGCGAAGCCGGCGGCCAGGGTGGCGGCACCGGTCGCCATGAAGGGATCCATGCCGTGATGGATCAGGATGGCGGCCGTCGCGCCACCCAGCGGGAAGCTGCCATCCACCGTCAGGTCGGGGAAGTTCAGCACGCGAAAGGAAATGAGGACCCCCAGCGCGACCAGGCCGAATATCAGCCCGATCTCGAGAGCGCCCCACATGGAATAGATGGACATGGAATGAAAATCTCTGGATGCGGCCCCGCGCCGGGCGCCGCCATGAACGCCGGGCCGCCCTCAGGCGGCCCGGGATGCGCGACGCGCGTGGAATTACTTGATGACCTGGGCGGCCGACTTGACAAGGGCGTCGGACAGGGTCACACCCTGCTGGGCGGCCGCGCCGGTGTTGACGTACAGTTCGAGCTTGGAGCTGGTCTCGGAGGCGATGGCGCCGGGCTTTTCGCCTTTGAGGATGCGCACCACGAGCTTGCCGGTCTGCACGCCCAGGTCATGGTAGTTCACGCCCAGGGCGGCAATGGCCCCACGCTTGACGCTGTCGGTGTCGGAAGCCACCAGGGGGATCTTGGCGGAGTTGCCGACCTTGACCAGGGATTCGTAGGCCGAGACGACGTTATTGTCCGTATTCGTGTAGATCACGTCGACCTTGCCCACCAGGCTGCGGGCCGCCGCGCCCACGTCCACGGTGCGGGCGGCGGTGGCCTCGACCAGGCTCATGCCCGACTGCGGCAGCAGTTCGCGCAGGCGTTTGACCACGACCACGGAATTGGCCTCGCCGGGGTTGTAGACCATGCCGACCTTCTTGGCCTCGGGCACGACCTTCTTGATCAGATCGATCTGCTTTTCCAGCGACAGGGCGTCGGATACGCCGGTGACATTGGTGCCGGAGGCTTCCATGCCCGGCACGAGCTGGGCGGCCACCGGATCGGTGACGGCGGAGTAGACCACGGGGATGGACTTGGTGGCGGCGACCACGGCCTGGGCCGACGGCGTGGCGATGGCGACGATCACGTCAGGCTTGTCGCCCACGAACTTGCGGGCGATCTGGGCGGCGATGGCGGTATTGCCCTGGGCCGTCTGAAACTGCCATTTCAGACCCTTGGCCTCGGTGTAGCCGGCGGAGGCCAGGGCCTCGTGCACGCCGTCCTTCACGGCATCGAGGGCGGGGTGCTCGACGATGGAGGTGACCGCCACGGATTGCGCCTGGGCTTGCGCGCTGGCCAGCGCGCCGGCCACGGCGGCGGCGCCCGCAAGCGCACGAAGGACGGAATGCAGGTTCATGAAGGGGCTCCTTTGAATGGGGAACGATGCCGGGTCGTGTCCGGATCGGGCAATGCGGCGTCCAGTCTACCCGCCAGCATCAATATTTTCTGCAAGGGATATCCCTGCGGCGGCAATTATTGTAGCTTGGACACGCAACAAGGGGGTTGCCGAGGCATCAAATGCCAATTTGTTATTGAATGATGAAATCACCAACCAATAAACAAGGAACCTCCTCTTGCGAGGGCCCAAAAGCCCCGCCCCAGCCGGCGATTGATGCCATGAGACGGGAGCGGCTCAGCGGACCTGACGCTTTTCCAGCTTGCGTGCCAGCGTGCGGCGATGCATGCCCAATCTGCGGGCCGTTTCAGAGATATTGAAGTTGGTCGCGGCCAGCACTTCGTGAATGCGCTCCCATTCGAGCGTCTTGATCGAGGCCTGACGCGGCGCCAGGGCGGCCTCGACGTCACCCTCGGTCCGGGCAAACGCACGCTCGATGTCATCCGTGTTCGAAGGTTTGGCCAGGTAATGGCAAGCGCCCAACTTGACCGCCTCGACGGCGGTGGCGATGCTGGCGAAGCCGGTGAGCACCACGATCAGCATCCCGGGTGCGTGCGCATGCAATCGCCGCACGCAGGCCAGTCCCGAGGCTTCGCCCTGCAATTTCAGGTCCACGACGGCGTAGCCGGGGACATGACCCTGCGCGAGCAGCGCCTCGACGGACTCCAGGCTGTCGGCGCGCAGCACGCGGTAGCCGCGGCGCTCGAATGAGCGCGCAAGGGAATGCGACAGCGACTCGTCGTCTTCGACCACGAGCAGCATGCGCCGCGCGTCGGCGGCCGTTTCATTCGGCGGGGTCATCGGCATCCTCCGGTGTCAGGGCGGACAAGGGAAAGCGGATCGTGACGCAGGCGCCGCCCTCTGGCAAGTTGCTCGCGCTCAGGGTGCCGCTCAGGGATCGGGCCACCTGGTGCGACAGGAACAGGCCCAGCCCCCTGCCCGGCTGTCCCTTGGTGGACCGGTAAGGTTTGCCCAGTGAGCGCAGGATCTCCTGGGTGAAGCCCGGCCCCTGGTCGCGGACTTCCAGCGTGAGCTGGCCGTTCTCCAGCACGGCAGTGAGCCACTGCCGGGCGGGCGAGGCCTCCAGGGCGTTGTTCAGGACGTTGAACACCATCTGCTGGAGGCCCTGATCTGCGATCACTGCCGCGTCCGCGTCGATCCGGCGTTCGTAGGTCAGACGGGCCGCGGGATGCGCCTGACGCCATTGCGCCACCAGCCCGTCGAGGAAAGCGGTCACGGTGGTTCGTGTCAGGGCCTCGCCGCGCACTTCGCCGGCCGACATCAGGATGCCGCCCAGGATGGTCTTGCAGCGCTGCACCTGAGCCTGCATGTCCCGCACATCCTGCCGCAGCTCGGGGTCGGCGGCCACGGCGGGCGCATGCGCCCAGTCGCCCAGAATCACGTCCAGGGTCGCCAGGGGCGTGCCCAGCTCATGGGCCGCGCCCGAGGCCAGCAAACCCATGTGGACGATATGCTCTTCCTCGGAAGCGCGCTGTCTCAGTGCCGCCAGGCGAGCGTCGCGTGCGCGCACGTTCTGGGTGATCCGGGTGATGAAGGCCGCCAGGAGGACAGCATTCAGGGCGAAGCAGACCAGCATCCCCAGCACGAAGGGACTGTCCAGTCCGCCGCCCAGATCCAGCGGCAGTGTGTAACCATGATGCCGGGTCAGCACCAGCCCGGCGAACGCGGCCGAAGTCACGCCCGCCATCATCCAGGTCGTGCGCCGCCGCAGCAGGACGGCGGCCAGAGCCACCTGCAGCAAATAGAGGAAGATGAACGGATTGGTGGCGCCGCCACTCAGGTAGAGCTGGGCGGTCAGCGCCATGACATCGACCAGCAGCGCCAGAAACAGCTCGATCTGGCTCACGGACAGGTGCCATTTCAGGCGCCACTGGCTGAAGCAGTTGTAAAGGATCAGCAATCCCACCACCAGCGCCATGTCGAACAGCGGCAGCGCCAGGGAAAACCCGTCCACGGCCACGACGATGGCCAGCACTTGGCCCAGCACCGCGATCCAGCGCAGCTGGACCAGCAGGCGCAGGTTCTGCCGGCCTGCTACATGCGAGCCGTCGGGAAGCCTCGGTCGGCGCACGGTCATGATGTTTTTCCCGCCGTCCGTCGGCGCCGCCATTCCAGGCGTGCCCCGTAGACCATGGCCGCCGCCGTCATGGCCGCGAGCGCATACCAGGTGAGCGCGTAGCTGAGATGCTCGTCGCGGAAGCGCACGACCGTCAGACCGGGCACGGGCCAGCGGAGCGGTTCCGCCGTGGAAGCGCCATTGGCGGCGCCCTCCCCGTCCGCCGACTGGTCGACGAAATACGGCGCGACGGCCGGCAGTGCCAGGGACCGGCCCATGGCGGACACATCGCGGGAATACCAGCGCCCCTCGGCCGGCGCATTGCTCCGCAGGAAACCGCCACCAGGCTGTGACAGGCGCAACAGGCCCTCGATCCGGACCATGCCGGCCGGCGCGGCCGCACCCCGGCGGTCCGGATCCCGGTGTGCCGCGTCGACGAAGCCGCGATTGACGAAAACGAGGCTGCCGTCCTCGCGCCGCAGGGGCGTCATGACCCAGAAGCCGGCGCCCAGGCGGGTATTGGCCTGGACCAGGATCTCGCGATCCAGCAGCACGCCCTGCAACTCGACCCGGCGGTATTCATCCTGGTCGGCCCGCAGGCCGGGCCAGGCATCCGGCCCGGGTGCGGGAACGGGTGGCGCGCGCAGAAAGCCGTCGACCCTGTCGATGAGCGCATGCTTCCAGTGCATCCGGTGGACCTGCCAGGTGCCCAGCGCGATGAAGCCGCCCAGTGCCGTTGCCAGGAGGACGGTCCAGAGGACGAGCCATCCCGCATGCAGAGGACTTGGGCGGTGTTGGGGCACGATGGGCGGAAAAAAACGGACCGGACGGGATGCGGGGCGCGGTCGCCGGCCTCGGCGGAACCGCGTCCGCACACGACCTACATCGACGGCATGTCGTGCAAGTGCCCCGGCATCATGTTGACGTTCAGATGGTACATCACCCACAACGACCCCGCCAAAGCGATGGCCACGATGATGACGGTGAAGATCAGCGCCAGCAGGGTCCAGCCGCCTTCGGAACGGGGGCTCATGTGCAGGAAATACACCATGTGCACGACCATCTGCACGGCGCCGATCAGCAGGATCGCCAGCGCGGTGGCGCCGGAGCTTGCCAGGACGCCGTCCATGACCAGCCAGAACGGGATCACGGTCAGGATCACCGACAAGGCGAAGCCGGTCATGTAGCCCCGGAAGGTGCTGGGCGCGTGGCCGCCCTCTCCGGCGTGGGCCGTATCGTGCCCGGACGTGGTGTGGTCGTTGCTCATGGCAGCACTCCCATCAGATAGACAAAGGTGAAGACCCCGATCCAGACCACGTCCAGGAAGTGCCAGAACATCGACAGGCACATCAGCCGGCGGCGGTTCTCGGGGATCAGGCCATGACGGCCGAGCTGGAACAGCAGCGTGACGAGCCAGACGATCCCGAAGGTCACGTGCAGGCCGTGCGTGCCGACCAGCGTGAAGAAGGACGACAGGAAGGCGCTGCGCCAAGGTCCGGCGCCATGTTCGATCAAGTGATGGAACTCGTACAGTTCCAGTCCCAGGAAAACCAGTCCGAACAGTCCCGTCACGATCAGCCAGGCCTGTGTCCCGCGCACCCGGCCGCGCTGCGATTCCAGCATGGCGAAACCGTAGGTGATCGACGAGCACAGCAGCATGGCCGTGTTCAGCGCCACCAGCGGCAGGTCGAACAGGTCGGCGCCCGTGGGACCGCCGGCGTACGCCCTGCCCTGCACGCCGTACACGGCGAACAGGCAGGCGAAGATGAGGCAGTCGCTCATCAGATAGATCCAGAAACCGAGCAGCGTGCCGTTTTCAGGATGATGGGGTTCCCGGACGATGAAGCGGGAATCGTCGGCGGCGGCCGGGCCGCCCGCCGCAGGCGAGTGCAGGATGTGGGTATCAGACATGGCGTGCCAACTGCAGGGTTCGGGCTTCCTCCGCGCGCGCCACATCCGAAGCGTTGACGTGGGTGTCGCGATGGTAGTTGAAGGTGTGGTAGATGGCGGCGGCCACCAGGGTCGCGAAGGACGCGATCGTCAACGCCCACATGTGCCAGATCAGGGCGAAACCAAGGACCGAGCTCAGCGCAGCCAGGATGAATCCGGCGGCGGTGTTCTTCGGCATGTGAATGTCGACGAAACCGCTCTCGGGACGGCGGTAGCCCGACTGCTTCATGTGCCACCAGGCGTCGCGTTCATGGATGCGCGGCGTGAAGGCGAAGTTGTAGTCCGGCGGCGGCGACGAGGTGGACCATTCCAGCGTGCGGCCATCCCAGGGGTCGCCCGTATGGTCGCGCAGCGACTCGCGATCGCGCCAGCTGACGTAGATCTGCACCAGGAAGAAGGCGATGCCCAGTGCGATCAGGAAGGCCCCGACCGCAGCGATCTGGAACCAGATCTGGAGCGAAGGATCCTCGAAATGGCTCAGCCGGCGGGTGACGCCCATCAGGCCCAGGATATAGAGCGGCATGAAGGCGACCCAGAATCCCACGACCCAGCACCAGAACGAGCATTTGCCCCAGAACACGTTCAGGCGGAAGCCGAAGGCCTTCGGGAACCAGTAGTTGATCGCGGCGAACAGGCCGAACACCACTCCGCCGATGATGACGTTGTGGAAGTGCGCGATCAGGAACAGGCTGTTGTGCAGCACGAAGTCGGCGGGCGGCACGGCCAGCAGCACGCCCGTCATGCCCCCGATCACGAAAGTGATCATGAAGGCCACCGTCCACATCATGGGCAGTTCGAAGCGGATGCGGCCCCGGTACATGGTGAACAGCCAGTTGAATATCTTCGCCCCTGTAGGGATCGAAATGATCATCGTCGTGATGCCGAAGAAGGAGTTCACGCTGGCGCCCGAGCCCATGGTGAAAAAGTGATGCAGCCAGACCAGATAGGACAGAACCGTGATCACGATGGTCGCGTACACCATCGATGTGTAGCCGAACAGGCGCTTGCCGCAGTACGTGGAGGTGATCTCCGAGAACACACCGAACAGCGGCAGGATCAGGATGTAGACTTCCGGGTGGCCCCAGATCCAGATCAGGTTCACGTACATCATCGGGTTGCCGCCCATGTCGTTCGTGAAGAACTGGGTGCCCAGGTAGCGGTCCATGCCCAGCAGCCCCAGCGTGGCCGTCAGCACCGGGAAAGTGATGATGATCAGGATGTTGGTGCACAGGGCGGTCCAGGTGAAGACCGGCATCTTCATGAGCTTCATGCCCGGAGCGCGCATCTTGATGATGGTCACCGCCAGGTTGATCCCCGAGAGCAGCGTGCCCACCCCGGCGACCTGCAGCGCCCAGATGTAGTAGTCCACCCCCACGTCGGGACTGAAGTCCAGGCCCGATAGCGGCGGGTAGGCCAGCCAGCCGGTGCGGGCGAATTCGCCCACGAACAGCGACATCATCACCAGGACGGCGCCGCCGGTGGTCATCCAGAAGCTGAAATTGTTCAGAAACGGGAAGGCCACGTCGCGCGCGCCGATCTGCAGCGGCACGATGTAGTTCATCAGCCCGGTGATGAACGGCATGGCCACGAAAAAGATCATGATCACGCCGTGCGCGGTGAAGATCTGGTCATAGTGATGCGGCGGCAGATAGCCCAGCGCATCGCCGAAGGACACCGCCTGCTGCAGGCGCATCATGGCCGCGTCGGCGAAGCCGCGCAGCAGCATCACCACGCCCAGCACCATGTACATGATGCCGATTTTCTTGTGATCGATGCTCACGATCCAGTCGCGCCACAAGGGGCCCCAGAGGCGATAGCGCGTCATCAGGGCAAGGACGGTCAGTCCGACCACGGCCACACCGGCGAAGGTGGCCACCAGGATCGGTTCGTGATAGGGGATGGCTTCCAGGCTGAGCCGGCCCAGGATCCAGGTTCGCAAATCCATCTTTACTTCTCCATAGGCTGCATGAGATCGCTCATGCAGGTCGTGCCGGGCCGCACGCAGCGATTCAGGATCAGACGGTACAGGTCGGAGTCGACGGCCGCCCAGCGGCGCACCGGATCATTCTCGCTGGGCCGTTCCAGGTCCAGATACCCGGCGCGGTCCAGGACGCCGCCGGCTGCGCGGTTCTTCTCCACCCAGGCGTCGAATCCGGCCTGGTCCAGGCCGTGGAAACGGAAATGCATGCCGGAAAAGCCGGCGCCGCTGTAGTTCGCGGACATGCCCTCGTATTCGCCGGGCGCGTTGATCACCGCGTGCAGCATGGTCTGCATGCCCGGCATGGCGTAGATCTGGCCGGCCAGCGCGGGGATGAAGAAGGAATTCATCACCGAAGAGGCCGTGATCTTGAAACGGATCGGCCGGTCCACCGGGGCGGCCAGTTCGTTGACGGTGGCGAAGCCGTACTCCGGATAGATGAACAGCCACTTCCAGTCCAGCGCCACGACCTCGACGGTGAGCGGCTCGACATGGGCGGCCAGCGGCTTGTCGGCCGAGATCCGGCTCAGCGGGCGATAGGGATCGAGCAGGTGGGTGCTGACCCAGGTGATGCTGCCCAGCGCGATGATAATCAGCAGCGGCACGGACCAGATCACCAGTTCCAGGCGGGTTGAATGGTCCCAGTCGGCGTCGTAGCGTGCCTTGCGGTTGGCCGCCCGGTAGCGCCAGGCGAACAGGATCGTGGCGACGATCACCGGCAGGATGACGATCAGCATCAGGCCGGTCGCCATGTAGATCAGATTGCGCTGCTGCAACGCCACATCGCCCGACGGGTTCAGCAGCACGGCGTCGCAGCCGCCCAGCATCAGGGCCGGGCCGACGCCCAGCAATATTTTCAGGATCTTGTCGTGCCTCATTGCCTTGTGTGCCGATTTCAGGTGTATTCAAGCGGAGGCCGATACTATAAATTTGAAAGGTCGAGGTGAAAATTGGACATTTTGACTCATGCCCCTTCGCACGAAGTGGTTACTGCGGGTAATGTCCAATGGCGAACCTCACCGCCGGCATGGGATTCTATGCGCAAGGCCGCCTGCGCGCGGCGGCCCGCATCGCAGACCAGGAGGACCCGATGACAGCAGACATCCTCAGCACCCGCTTGCCCGGACCGCGCGCCCGGGATGACGATCAGGCCAGGGCCGCCCGCCACGCCGAGGGCCACCCTTCCGTATCCCCGGGCGACATCGCCGTCGGCGTGATCATCGGCCGCACATCGGAATACTTCGATTTCTTCACCTACGGAATCGCCTCGGTGATCGTGTTTCCCCAGGTGTTCTTCCCATTCGCGGACCCGCTCACCGGCACGCTGTATGCCTTCGCCGTCTTCGCACTGGCCTTCATCGCCCGGCCCTTCGGCACAACGCTCTTCATGCATGTGCAGAAGCGCTGGGGACGGGGGGTCAAGCTGACGGCGGCGCTGTTCCTGCTGGGCACGGCCACGGCGGGCATCGCCTTCCTGCCCGTCCACGAGACTCTGGGCATGCACGCCATCGTCCTGCTGGCGCTCTTTCGCTGCCTCCAAGGCGTCGCCTGGGGCGGCTCCTGGGATGGCCTGCCCTCGCTGCTGGCCCTGAACGCGCCCGTCCGCAGGCGCGGCTGGTACGCCATGCTGGGGCAATTGTCGGCGCCCATCGGCTTCATCGTGGCCGGCGCCCTGTTCCTGTACCTGTACACTCGCCTGGACCCTGCGGACTTCATCGGCTGGGGCTGGCGCTTCCCGTTCTTCGTGGCCTTCGCCATCAATGTCGTGGGCCTGTTCGCCCGGCTGCGGCTCGTGATGGACAACGATTTCTCGCGTCTGCTGGAGGAACGCGAGCTGCGCCCGATCGGCACCCTGGAAATGGTCCGCACCCAGGGCCGGCACATCGTCACCGGCGCCTTCGCCTCGCTGGCGAGCTACGCGCTGTTCCACCTGGTCACGCTGTTCCCCTTGTCCTGGCTCGTCCTCCAGCACCAGAGGACCGTGCCCCAGGTACTTTCGATCGAACTCCTGGGCGCAGCGGTCGCCCTGGGAGCCATGTTCTATTCCGGGTACCTGGCCAACCGCATCGGCCGGCGCCACACCCTGGGACTGACCGCCGCGCTGATCGGCGTCTTCGCCCTCGCCTCGCCCTGGCTGCTGGGCGGCGGCGCGGTGCACCAGGACGCTTTCGTACTGATCGGCTTCGCCCTGCTGGGCCTGTCCTACGGCCAGTCTTCGGGCACGGCCACGGCCAATTTCCTGCCGGCATGCCGGTACACGGGTGCCGCGCTGACCGCAGACCTGGCCTGGCTGGTGGGTGCGGCCTTCGCGCCGCTGGTCGCGCTGGGCGTCTCGGACCGCTACGGCCTGGGCGGAATCAGCCTGTACCTGCTGTCGGGCGCGGCATGCACCCTGGCGGCCCTGGCGGCCAACCGTTCGGCCCGCCGGGCGGCCGCCTGAAGAACCGGCCCGCGCGTCCCCTTCCGGCCCGGCGCCTCAGGGCATCCGGGCGGCGTCGGCGGCCTGGACCGCCCGCATGAAAGCCCGGATGCGGGCCGGATCCTTGATCCCGGGCGCCGACTCCACGCCGCTGCTGACGTCCACGGCGAACGGCGCCAGGGCTGCGATCTGCACGCCCACCGTTTCCGCTTTCAGTCCCCCCGACAGAATCAGGGCCGGCGAACCCGGGCCGCGCGATACCTCGGCCAGCAGCGCGGTGTCGAACCCGCTGCCGCTGCCGCCATAACCGGCGCTGTAGCTGTCGAACAGCCAGCCGGCCGCCTGGCCGTGGGCCTCGCAAGCCCTGGCCAGGGCCGCCGACGTATCCAGTCCCGGCGCCCCCGCCCGGAAGGCCTTGATGTGACGCGTGCCGAAGTCGGCGCAAAAATCGGGGGATTCCTCGCCGTGGAACTGCAGCAGGTCGGGACGAACGGCCTCGATGACCTGGCACACCTCCCGCGCATCGGGATTGACGAACAAAGCCGTGACGCCGACGAAGGCGGGCACCCGCGCGCGCAAGGCGGCAGCCTGCTCCAGTGTCAGGCAGCGGCGGCTGGGCGTGTAGAAGACCAGGCCGATCGCGTCGACGCCCGCCGCCACGGCCGCGTCCAGATCCTGAGGGCGGGTCAGCCCGCAGATCTTGACGCGCGTACGGCGCGGCCCCGACGGTGCGCCGTGCGAAGAGGCCGTTTGCGCGATCACTGGAACGCGGCCCCGGCGTCGCCCGCGCCATAGCTGTCCTGGCCGTAGGCGCTGTCCTGGCCGAAGGTGACGCTGGCCGGATCGACAGTGGGCGCGTTGCTCTTGTAGTGGGTCACCATGCCTGGGAAGGCCAGCACCGCGGCCACCATCAGGATCTGGATGATGATGAAGGGGATGGAACCCCAGTAGATCTGGGCCGTGGTGACTTTGGGAATCAGCTCGCCCGTGACACGGTCGCGGTAGTCTTCCTTGGGTGCCACGGACCGCAGATAGAACAGCGCGAAACCGAACGGCGGGTGGATGAAGGAAGTCTGCATGTTCACCGCCAGCAGCACGCCGAACCAGATCAGATCGATGCCCATCTTGTCGGCCACCGGTCCCAGCAGCGGCACGATGATGAAGGCCAGCTCGAAGAAGTCCAGGAAGAAGGCCAGGAAGAAAGTCATCACGCTGACCACGATCAGGAAGCCGACCTCGCCTCCCGGCACGTGCAGCAGCAGCTGTTCGACCCAGAGATCGCCGTTGATGCCCCGGAAACTGAGGCTGAAAATGGTCGAACCCACCAGGATGAACACCACGAAGCAGGACAGGCGGGCCGTGCTTTCCATGGCCTGTCGCAACTGCTTCATGGAGAAGCGGCCACGCGACACCGCCATGATCAGCGCTCCGATGGCCCCCATCGCGCCGCCCTCGGTGGGCGTGGCCACGCCGATGAAGATCGTGCCCAGCACCAGGAAGATCAGGGCAAGCGGCGGAATCATCACGAACACGACCCGCTCGGCCAGGGCCGACAGCAGGTTCAGGCGCAGCAGCCGGTTGACCAGGGCCATTGCCAGGGCGGCGGCGCCCCAGATCAGCAGCACAATGACCACGCGCTCGTCGACCGGCACATCGGTATGGGCGCGGAAATAATGATCGGAACCGAAGTAGGCGGCTGCCGCCGCGATCAGGGTCAGGGCGGTCAGGGACCGCAGGCCGCGTCGGCCACGCGCGTCGACGAAACCGCGCGCTTCCGGCGGCAGAGCCGGCACGTCAGCGGGCCGCACAACGGCCACCAGGAAGATGTAGGCCATGTAGGCCCCGGCCAGCAGCAGGCCCGGCAGCATGGCGCCCCGGTACATGTCACCGATGGAGCGGCCCAGCTGGTCGGCCAGGATGATCAGCACAAGCGAGGGCGGGATGATCTGCGACAGGGTCCCGGATGCGGCGATGACGCCGGAGGCCAGGCGCCGGTCATAGCCATAGCGCAGCATGATGGGCAGGGAGATCAGCCCCATGGAAATGACCGAGGCCGACACCACGCCTGTGGTCGCCGCCAGCAACGCGCCGACGAACACCACCGCGATCGCCAGCCCGCCTCGCAACGGGCCGAAGAGCTGGCCGACCGTGTCGAGCAGGTCTTCGGCCATGCCGGAGCGTTCCAGGATCAGCCCCATGAAGGTGAAGAAGGGCACCGCCAGCAGCGTGTCGTTGCCGACGATGCCGAACACCCGCTGAGGCAGCGCCTGGAACAGGAGCGGGGTCATCAGGTTCAGGTCGATGGCCACCAGACCATAGAGCACACCCGTGGCGGCGAGTGAAAAAGCGACAGGGAACCCCAGCAGCAGGAACACGATCAGGTTGAAGAACATGATCGGGGCGAGATTGTCGATGATGAATTCCATGCTCAGCGCCCCTGTCCGGCTTCGATGTCGGCCTGGCGTTGGGCCAGGATGTCTTCCACCAATGCCTCCTCGTCGCTCTTGCCGCTGGAGACCTTCATCGGATTGGGACACACGCCGCGCAGAAAACCGGCGCATTTGATCAGATGCGACAGTCCTGCCAGGATCAGCAGCGCGAAGCCGACCGGGATCAGGAGTTTCGCCGGCCAGCGGATCAAGCCGTCGGTGTTCGAGGACAGTTCATGGGTGACCCAGGATTCCCAGAAGAACGGGATCGACAGCCAGAACACCAGGCATGCGGCAGGCAGCAGGAAGAGCAGCACGCCGAAGATCTCGATCCCGATCTGGGTGCGCTCGGACAGTTTCTGCGACAGGACGTCGACCCGCACGTGCTCGTTGCGCAGGAAGGTATAGCCCGCCGCCAGCAGGAAGATGGCCCCGAACAGATACCACTGCAACTCCAGCCAGGCGTTGGAGCCAAGGCTGAAGAGCTTGCGCATCACGGCATTGCCGGCGCTGACCACGGCCACCACCAGCACCAGCCAGGTCACGGCCCGGCCGACCACCGTGTTCAGACCGTCGATCCATCGGGATATCGTCAAGAGAGGTTTCATCGTGCTTCCATGAAACAGGCAACGGAACGGCGCGGATGCCCCGCCCGCAATCAAATCGCTCAATTCTATACGAAGCGCCCGGCTCCCCGCCTCGGGAATCGCCCGGATTAGAGACCGCCCAGATGATGACGCAGGGTATCCCGGGCCGTCCGCTGGGGCAGGCAGGCGTCCGGATAGTCGGCGTGCGCCAGGTACAGGCCGTCAGGCATGAAAGTGGGCGCGGCCCGCCTCCGGTCGCGCTCACGCAGCAGTTCGGCCGCCCATTCCGGAGGGCGCCGGCCTCGTCCCACCATGACCAGCACGCCCATCAGGTTGCGCACCATATGATGGAGGAACGCGTTGGCGCGGAACTCGAAAACCAGGAAATCCCCGTTGCGATGGATCTCCAGTGAGTGCAACGTGCGCACCGGACTGGCCGCCTGGCATTCGGACGAGCGGAAGGCGCTGAAATCGTGCTCGCCTTCGAGCAGCGCGGCGGCCGCGCGCATGGCCTCGTCGTCGAGCGGATCGTGCACCCAACCGACCCGCCCATGCAATATGGGGGAACGTACCGGGGCGCTGCGCAGCACGTAAAAATAGGTGCGGGTCCGGGCATCGAAACGGGCATGGAAATCGCCAGGAACGGCGCAAGCCCACTGGACGGCTACGGTCTCGGGCAGCAGGGCATTCAGCCCCCGCACCCAGGATTCGTCGCGCCGGACAGCGTCGGTGTCCAGGTGCACGACCTGCTGCAGCGCATGCACACCGGCGTCGGTGCGGCCAGCGCAGATCGTGGCGACAGCGGGCTGCGCCAGGAAGCGGCGCAGCGCCGATTCCAGAGCGTCCTGGACGGTCAGGCCGCCGGGCTGGGTCTGCCAGCCTCGCCAGCCCCGGCCGTCATAGCTCAGCCCGAGCGCGATGCGTCCCATGGAGGTCGGTTTCCGGTAGGCGTGATGAGGCGCTGGTGCGGACGAAGGGCCGTCACGGCCACCCGCCCGCTTCCGGCTAGCGTTGCGGCGGGCGGGATTCGCCCGGCTCGAGATTCAGGTCGATGTCCTGGAGCCGTTCGCTTACCATGGACTCCGTCACCCTGGGAGCGGCGTCGGCCTCGTCCCGGGCGGCATTGGCCCGGCGCAGCAGCCAGGCGATGATGAACACGATCAGGGCCAACAGGCCCGTCATCACGCCCAACAAGTGGTCCTGCAACCACGAGGCCCGGTTCTGGGCATGTTCGGAAGGCTGCAGTTCGGCCGTCGGCGGGATGGCGGGGCCGGCGTCGCCCGCCGCGGCCGGGGTCGCGCCAGCGGCAGCAGAAGCGGCGCTTCCGGAACCTGCGCCGCCGTTCGCGGGCGCGGCCCCGGAACCGGCGTGCGGAGCCGGCGCGCCGGCCGTGTCCGTCTTGCCGGAAGCGCCGGTTTTCCCGCCCGAGCCGGTTTCCTCATTGGCCTGGGCGGCGGCCTCCTGGCTGGCTTCGCTGATCGCGCTGGCGATCTGCTGGATCGAGTGGCCAATGGCCTCGGCCCCCTGGGCGGCGGCGCTGCGCGCGGCCTCGCCCTGGGACTGTAGCGCCTGGTTCAGGTTCTGCACGTTGCCCTGAAGTTCCTCGACCCGGGACTCGGCGTCTTTCAGGGCATGCCCCCGGGCCGCTCGGGCGTCGGCGGCCGTGTCGGCGCCCTTGTGTCCGGATTCGCTCAGGCGCAGATGATCGCCCGCCGAACCGGCGGGCCGGCCGGCCTCCCGCGATTCGGCGGGAGAAACGGCGCCCGCGGCGGCCTGCCCCGCATCCGCCGACGACGCCGCGCCTGCCAGGCGGCCGCGCATCCTTGCGAAGGCGGCGGCCTGGGCCTGGAACTGGCGACGTGCCTCGGCGTCGGAAATCGACAACATGTCGTTGATGTCCGGCACCGCCAGCGATGCGCCGGCGCGCACCAGATTGACGTTGTCGTGGATGAAGGCCTGGGGATTGGCGCGTTGCAGGGCCATCATGAGCTGATAGATGGAAACGCCGTCGACCGCGTGGCGGCGGCTGATGGCGAACATCGTATCGCCCCGCCGCACCGCGATGGCGCCGGTCGGCACCCGACGAGTGCTGGTGTGCGGGGCGGATGCCCCCAAGACGGTTGCCGACCCGCCCTGCTCCGCCGCTTGCGCGGCGTTGGACGAAGCGGCGGCGCGGGCCGGCCCTGGCGCCACCAGAGATACCTGGTAACGCTGTTCACCGGTGGCCGTGCGCACGTCCAGCAGCAGATCCGCCAGATTCCCGGTGAAGGCCAGCCCGGAGCCGACCCGCAGCACGCGGCGCCCGCCGGGCCGGACGTCGGCGCCGACGGAAACGGACAGGCTCTCGAGCGGTACCGGCGGCGTCAGCCCCGCCTGGACCCAATCGGCGGCCGGCGCGGGCCGGGCCGACAGCGCCTTCAGGTCGGCGTCCGTCAGACCGGACACCGGCACCAGGATCAGCAGAGGCTGACCTGCGTCGGAGGCCAGGCGCGCATGACCGAAGGTTGCAGCCTGGGCCGCCCCGCCTGCCAGGAAAGCCAGCGCCAGGGCGCCCGCCGCCAGACGGATGAGCCCGGACGCAGTCCGGTCCCCGAGGTCCGGACTGTGTCCGGCGAGTCCTGGCGGCCTGCAGGCCGCGCGGAGGGTGCGAGTCAAGGACGTGGCGTGGGGGCTTTTTTCCATGCTTTTCTTTTTTTCGATCAGAGTTCGCCCAGGGCGATGCGCAGCATGCGGCGCAGGGGTTCGGCGGCGCCCCACAACAACTGGTCGCCGACCGTGAAAGCGCTGAGGTATTCAGGCCCCATCGACATCTTGCGCAAGCGACCCACCGGGATGTCCAGCGTGCCGGTCACCGCCACGGGCGTGAGTTCCCGCATGGAGGACTCACGGTCGTTGGGAATCAGGCGGGCCCAGTCGGTGCCGGTGCGCACCGCGTCGTTGATCTCGTCCAGGGGAATGTCGCGCCGCAGCTTGATGGTCAGGGCCTGGCTGTGGCAGCGCATGGCGCCGATCCGTACGCACAGGCCATCGACCGGCACGGGATCGGTGCCGAAGCCGGGGCCGCGCCCGAGGATCTTGTTGGTTTCAGCGCCGCCCTTCCATTCTTCGCGCGACATGCCGTCGCCCAGATCCTTGTCGATCCAGGGAATCAGGCTGCCACCCAGGGGAACCCCGAAATTTCCCCGAGGCAGATCGGGATTTTTCTGGGCCTGAAGCACACCGCGATCGATGTCCAGAATGGCCGAGGCCGGGTCGGCGAGTTGCGCGCCCACGGCCTGGTTGAGGATGCCGAACTGGGTCAGCAGTTCGCGCATGTGGCGCGCGCCGCCGCCCGAAGCGGCCTGATAGGTCATCGAGGTCATCCATTCGACCATGTCGGCCTTGAACAGGCCAGCCAGGCCCATCAGCATGCAGCTGACGGTGCAATTGCCGCCGATGAAGTCACGCACGCCGCGCGCCAGGGCCGCATCGATCACCGGACGGTTGACCGGGTCGAGGACGATGATGGCGTCGTCCTTCATGCGCAGGGTGCTGGCGGCGTCGATCCACAGGCCGGTCCAGCCGGCTGCGCGCAGCTTCGGATAGACGTCCGAAGTGTAGTCGCCGCCCTGGGCGGTGACGATGATCGGCAGCTTGCGCAAAGCGTCGATGTCGTGCGCGTCCTGCAGGGGGCCGGCTCCCGCCGCCCAGGACGGCGCCGCGCCGCCCGCGTTGCTGGTGGAAAAGAAGACCGGTTCGAACAAGTCGAAATCCTTCTCGTCGCGCATGCGTTGCATGAGCACCGAACCGACCATCCCGCGCCAACCGACCAAACCGACTGCCTGAGCCATGAATATCTGCCTGAACCGTAAAAAAAAAAGGAAGTGTGAACGCTTAGTTTAATGCGTCAGTTTAATGCCTTCAGCACGGCATCGCCCATTTCCGTGGTCGAAACCCTCGTGGTGCCGGCCTCGTGGATGTCCGCGGTGCGCAGGCCCTGCGCCAGCACCGCCTGCACGGCGGCTTCGATGCGGTCGGCGGCGGGTGCAGCGTCCAGCGAATAGCGCAGCATCATGGCCGCCGACAGGATGGTCGCCAGCGGATTGGCGACGTTCTGTCCGGCAATGTCGGGCGCCGAACCGTGGCTGGGTTCGTAGAGGCCCTGGCGGCTGGCATTCAGCGAAGCGGAAGGCAGCATGCCGATGGAGCCCGTCAGCATGGCGGCCTCGTCGGAGAGGATGTCGCCGAACAGATTGCCGGTCACCACCACGTCGAAGGCCTTGGGCTCGCGCACCAGCTGCATGGCGGCGTTGTCCACGTACATGTGGGACAGCTCGACCTTGGGATATTCGCGGGCCACGTCGATCATGATGTCGCGCCAGAACTGCGAGGTTTCCAGCACATTGGCCTTGTCCACGCTGCACAGGCGGCCCTGGCGGCCGGCGGCCGCCTGGAAGGCGACATGGGCGATCCGCCGGATCTCGGACTCGGCGTAGTGCATGGTGTCGTAGCCCTGGCGTTCACCCGCGAACGGGCCGTCGGCCAGTGTGCGCACACCGCGCGGCTGGCCGAAATAGATGTCGCCCGTCAGCTCGCGCACGATCAGGAT
>DISE01000040.1:0-161 GCA_002421865.1 Castellaniella sp. UBA6218 | reverse complement strand
ACGGCGCCGAACAGCACGGCATCGGACTGTCTGGCCAAAGCCAGGGTGCTTTCGGGCAACGGATGGCCGTGGGCGGCGTAGGCCGCGCCGCCCACGGGCGCTTCGGTCAGTTCCAGGTCCAGGTCCAGCGCGCGCAGCACGCGCACCGCCTGTTCGACGAT
>DISE01000108.1:21600-22004 GCA_002421865.1 Castellaniella sp. UBA6218 | reverse complement strand
AGCAGGCAGCGGGCCTGGTCGTCGACCAGGTCCGGAGCCAGGCGCTGGATGGTTTCCGTGCCGGCGGTGTCCTGGACGTGGATGGCGGTGGCCACGGAACCCGCGTGCGCGCCCAGGCCGGCGCAAATGACCGCGTCGATCGGCAGGTGACTGGCCCCGCTGGGNNATCAGGGGCAGGGGGATGGCAGGGGAATCGGGGGCGGACATGATGGCGGAAAGAGAAGCCGGTCGCCATGGCCGGCGGTTTGTGTACTATGGCATCCATTCTAATCGAATGCATGAGGCTGGACGCGGAGCGCCCCCCGCGGACCGCCCCGCGTCCGCCGAATCAGGGAATGAGGTTTTGATTGTCATGCGAACTTGGATGTGTCTGATCTGTGGCTGGATCTATGACGAGGCGGCCG
>DISE01000108.1:21456-21593 GCA_002421865.1 Castellaniella sp. UBA6218 | reverse complement strand
CCGAATGCGGCGCCCGGAAAGAGGACTTCGAACTCATCGAAATCTGATCCGTTTCTGATACTCTAGTGTCATGGGCCTCGGGGCCGGATTACAGGGGATCGACATGACGACAGTACCGCATGCTTCCGACGCCGGTT
>DISE01000108.1:0-21343 GCA_002421865.1 Castellaniella sp. UBA6218 | reverse complement strand
TCTTCGGCGGGCCGGTGCAGACCGATCGCGGCTTCGTCCTGCACGTGCCGCGCGGCGAATACAGTTCCAGCATCGAACTGGGGGGCGATGTGGCGCTGACCACATCCCGCGACGTGCTCCAGGATGTCGCGGCCGGCCACGGCCCGGCCCGGCTGCTGGTGACGCTGGGGTACGCGGGCTGGGGCGCGGGCCAGCTGGAAGACGAGCTCGCCCGCAATGCATGGCTGAACGTGTTGTCGTCCAACGACATCCTGTTCGACACGCCCGCCGAGGACCGCTACGACGCCGCCCTGGCCCAGTTGGGCATACGCGCCTCGATGCTGGCCAGCGACGCGGGCCATGCCTGACCACGTGGCGAAGCCTCTCCAGTCCGAACAGACGCTGCTGGCTTTCGACTACGGCCTGAAGAAAATCGGCGTGGCGCTGGGCAACACGCTGACGAACCTGGCGCGCCCGCTGTGCATCCTGACGCCGGTCACGCGCGAACAGCGCTTTGCCCAGGTCGGCGCCCTGCTGGCCGAATGGCAACCCGACCGGGTGGTCGTGGGCCTGCCTCTGACGCTGGACGGCGATGAGCAGCCCGCGTCGCGGCTCAGCCGACGCTTCGCGCACCAGATCGAAGGCCGCTTCCACGTGCGCGTCGTGCTGGTGGACGAACGCGGCTCCAGCCTGGAGGCCCAGCATATCCTGGGCACTCACGCTCCCGACGACGCCATGGCCGCCGCCGTGATCCTGCAGCGCTATCTGGATCATCCGGCCTCGAGCGATTCCTGAATTATGATGTGCGCCATTGCCCATTCCGGGTAGGGGATGCCGGTGGCGCCGTTTCTTTTCCTGTTCCGTTTCATCTGCGTATCGACCTGGATCCTGCTGGGCCTGTCGACCGAACTGCTGGTGTTTCCGTTCCTGGGCCGCGTCCGGCGGCGACGGGTCGTGGGCGCGTGGTCGCGGGGCCTGATGCGTCTGTGCGGGGTCCGCGTATGCCGTCTCGGGGACCCCATGAGCCATGGCGCCGTCCTGTGGGTGGCCAACCATGTTTCCTGGGTCGATATTTTCGTGCTCAACAGCGTGCGCACCACCTCTTTCGTGGCCAAGAGCGACATCCGGCGCTGGCCGGTGATCGGCCTGCTGGTCGCCTGGGCGGGCACGCTGTTCATCGACCGGCATCACCGGCACGCCGTGCGCGATGCCGGCCGCCAGATGCGTGCCTGCTTCGAGCGGGGCGATGCCGTGGGGTTGTTTCCCGAGGGCACGACCACCGATGGTGCGGACGTGCTGCCCTTTCACGCGGGCCTGTTCGATGCCGCCGTGCGCGCGGGCGTGCCGACGCAGCCGGTGGCCCTGCGCTTCCTGCGGCACGGACGGCGGGCTCCGGAACTGGCCTTCGTCGGCGAGCAGACGCTGGTGGCGAACCTGTGGTTCCTGCTCGGTGCCCGGGGCGTGACGGTCGAGTGCGTCTTCCTGGCGCCGATCCGGGCGGCGGAAGGTCTGGCGCGGGCGGATGTGGCACGGCACGCCCATGCGGCCATCGGCGCGGCCGTGCGCGGCGAATCGGCATGTGCCGGATCCGGCGCGGAGGACGGACACGACGCCGGCGTCAGCGGCAGGTCGCGCAGTCCTGCTGGATGATCCTGTGGTCGCGCAGCCGCAATGCGGTCAGTGCGCGTCCCCAGACGCAGCCGGTGTCCAGGCAGATTGCATCCGCACGGATATGCAGCCCCAGGGCGGACCAGTGGCCGAAGATCACCGGCTCGGACGGATCTCGCCGGCCGGGCAGCTCGAACCAGGGCACCAGGCCGGGACTGCCGTAGGGTTCGCCCTTGTAGCGGAAATCCATGCGGCCGTCCTCGGCGTGGCAGACCCTCATGCGGGTCAGGGCGTTGACGATCACCCGCATGCGGTCCGGCCCCCGCAGGGTGTCGTCCCATTGCAGGGGTTCCTCGCCGTAAAGGTCCCGCAGGGCGGGATGCCAGTCGGGGCGGCGCAGCGCGGTTTCGATCTCGCTCGCCAGCGCCTGGGCCTGGTCCAGTGTCCAGGCGGGCAGGATGCCTGCGTGGACCATGACATGGCCCCGGTCGCGCACCAGCAGCGGCCGGTGGCGCAGCCAGTCGATCAGTTCGGCCGCGTCGGGCGCTTCCAGGATGTCCTGGAACGTATCGGATTTGCCCGGAGGGCGCACGCCCGCCACCACGGCCAGCAGGTGCAAGTCGTGGTTGCCCAGGATGGAGCGTGCGCGGGCTCCCAGGGAGCGGATCAGGCGCAGCGCGCCCAGTGAATCGGGGCCGCGGTTGACCAGATCCCCGGCGAACCACAATTCCGTGTCGGGAAGGGAAAGTTCGGGGTGGTCCAGCAGGGCGCGCAGGGCGCCCGCGCAGCCCTGGACATCGCCGATGACCCAGACATCGCCCCGGGGCGCCTCTGAGCGGGTCATGCGGGATTCCGCCGGAGCCTGCGCTGGCGCAGCCACATGGACAGCGGGTGGCGGTGTTCCATGCCGAACAGGGCCAGCAGGGCGGCCGCCAGACCGGCCAGGCTGGGCACGAGGGCCGTGGCCCAGGGCGGCCAGTCGCCCAGCATGCCTGCGTTCAGGGCCAGCTGGTTGAGCATGAAGAAGCCCACCCCCAGGATGATGCCCGCGAAGACTTTGAGGCCGACCCCGCCCCGGCGTGTCTGCATGAAGCCGATCGGCGCGGCGATGGTGATCATGACGAGCAGGGTGAAGGGGTAGGCGATCTTGCGCCACAGGGCGACTTCCTGGCGGTCGGTCTGCAACTGGTTGTTCTTCAGGTAATGGATGTAATCCAGCAGGTCCGAGATCGCCATGCGTTCTGGCGTCAGGATGCGGGCGATCAGGCGTTCGGGTGTCAGCGAAGTGGGGATGCTGCGCTCGTCCAGGTGAACCAGTTCGCTGATGGGAGAGGCGGGGATGCGGGCGTCGGCCAGAGCGTTCGCGGATTGCGGGTGGATGCGGGTCTCGGTCAGGTCGCGCAGTACCAGGCGTCCCTGTTCGAACTGCCCGTCGGCGGCCCGGACGACGTCCCGCAGCGTGTCGTCCGCCGCGAATTCGTAGAGCACCACGTCGTCGACGCGGCCCTGGCCGGTGAGCTGGCCGATGTTGATGATGCGGGTGCCGCCCCGGTCGTCCGCTTCCTTGAACCAGTAGCCGCTCGACAGGCGGCCGCCATCGGTGCGGCCCAGCAAGGCCAGACGGGACTCGCTGCCGCGCAGTTCCGCCGCCGGGGTGATGAATTCCGACAGGATGAAGGCGCCCATGACGAGCGGGATCGTGATCAGCCACAGGGCGCCCAGCAGACGCATGCCGCTGACGCCCGAGGCCCGCAGGATGGTGAGTTCGTTGCGCTGCGCCAGTCCCGCGAGCGCCAGCACCGCACCGATCAGCAGGCCGATGGGCAGCAGTTCGTACAGGTGGTTGGGGACGTCCAGGGCCTGCAGGTAGAACAGGTTCAGCAGGGTCAGGCGCTGGCCGACCTTGTCCAGGCCCTCGATCAGCGCGAAGAACATGAAAAGGCCCACCAGGGCCACCAGGACGACGGTGGTCGAGCGGTATATTTCGCGGGCGATGTAGCGTCGTGCCGTGCGCATGGACGGGAATGCGGTGAAAACCTCAATAGTACCCTGAACGGCCTGGGCCGCCCCGGCCTTCTAGGGCACCGCGACCTGGGGCATGCGGGCGCGCACGGTGGCCGCGTGGGACTGCAGATAGGCGGTGGCGCCGTGGCGGTCGTAGTAGGCCGGGTTGGGCAGCATGGACGCCAGGCGCGCGGCCTGGCTGGAAGACAGGCGCGAGGCGTCCGTGTGGAAATAGTGCCGGGCGGCGGCCTGGGCGCCGAAGGTGGCGGTTCCCCATTGAGCCACATTCAGGTAGAGCTCCAGGATGCGTCGTTTGCTCATGACCGCTTCGATCATGTAGGTCAGGATCAGTTCCTGGCCCTTGCGCAGATAATTGCGCGAATTCGACAGGAACAGGTTCTTGGCCAGCTGCTGGGTGATGGTGGATCCGCCGCGCCGGCGTGCGCGGCCCAGGTCGGCCTGGCGCTGGTTGTAGCGCCAGGCCTTGCGGATCGCGTCCCATTCGACGCCGTCGTGATCGACGAAACCACTGTCCTCGGATGCGATCACGGCGCGCTTCAGGTTGGAGCTGATGCGTTCGTACGGCACCCATTCGTGCGCCAGACGGACCTGGGGATCCTCCGTCCGCAGGGCGTTGAGCGTGTCCTGCATGACGGGGGTGTTGGACGGGTCGCGGAAATTGAACCAGACGACCATGCCCAGCAGGCCGATCTGGTACAGGAAGGCGGCGCACAGCGCCGCCAGCAGGGCGGTGGTGACGAGTTTGCGGCCCGCCCGGCTCATCGGGCCTCCTGTGAGCCGGGCGGATTCATGTCCAGGCCATCGCGCGTGAAGTGCCAGGTCCGCGTGATGGCCAGGATGTCGGTGTGCCGCGCCAGTTCCGGCGGCAGCGGGTCGAAGGGCGCGGCCAGTTCGACGATGCGCCGGGCGGCGCCGTTCAGGACGGCCTGGTCCGATGGCCGGTCGAACTGGATGTGATCCAGGCTGCCGTCGCGCCGGATGTAGACGGTCAGTTGCAGGTCGCCGTAGATGCGGCCGCGCGCTTCGGGCGGATAGTGCTGTGTGCCGATCAGTTCGATGCGCTGGCGCCAGGCTTCCACATAGCGGGCGTCGTCCGAGGCGCGGGCGGACGGGGCGGTGAAGGTCTTTCTGGGCAGGGCGTTGTAGCGTTCGATGCGTTCCTTCAGCGCGGCAATGCGGGCGCTGAGCACCAGGCTGTCCTGCTGGCGGTCGTCCTCACCCGGGTCCGGACTGCGGCCCAGCAGTTCCTGGGACGGCCGCGCCGCGGCGACCGTGTCCAGGGATTCCAGCCGCGCCAGCAGGCGGCGCTGTTCGGCCTCGAGTTCGGCCTGCCGCCGCCGCAGCGCAGCCAGCACGGTTTCGTCGGCACTGTCTTCGGATGTCCGTGGCAGGGGTGACGAGGCCATCCCCCGCGACTGCTCGCCGCCGCCGTCCAGGTTCTGCTGCGCCAGCGCCTGGGGATTCAGGGGCGTCTGTTCGCTGCGGCTGTTGACCAGGGTGACTTCCAGCGTGGACGATTGCGTCGCCGGCGGCGAGGGCAGGAAACGCCAGGCCAGCAGCGCCGCGTGCGCGGCCAGGGAAAGCACCAGGGCCGCCGCCATGCGGCCGCGGCCCTCGCGCCGGGACTCCAGCAGTTGCAACGGCAGCGTGTCCATGTCTGGCGGCTCCTCGTGTGGCGGGGACGGACCTTAGCCCGTTTCCCGCAGGCGGAACTCGACCTCCAGGCCGATCTCGTCGTAACCCAGGATGTCGAGCCGCACTTCATGGCCGCGTTCGAACTCGGGCAGGCCGTTGATGCGGGTGACGAAGGGCGCGCAGGCCAGCCGGACCAGATTCTCCCGCAGCACGTGGGCGCTCACTTCCTTCAGGCCCTGCTGCCGCAGCCAGCGGATGCACCAGTAGCGCTCCATCGAGGACTGGAATTCACCCCACACCGTGTATTGTGAATCGAAGGCGCCGATCAGGGCGTACAGATCCGCGTCCTTGGGCTTGAAGGGGGCGGCCAGGCGCGCGGAAACGCCATGCTCGGCCGCCGCCAGGATCTGGCCCTGGTTGATCAGGTCCACATAGCGGCGCAGCGGCGAGGTCGACCAGATGTACTGCGGCACGGCGATGGATTCGTGCGGAAGCGCCTGGGTGGACATGCGGGTGCGGCCGGTCTGCTGGGACCGGTAGATGCCGGGCACGCCGTGTCGGGCCAGCAGCGCACCCCATTGCGTGTTGGCCAGGATCATGAATTCGGCCACCAGCCTGTCCAGGGGCGCGTTGCGCTGGCGCGGCACCAGGCGGACGATGGAATCCGGATCGTCGGGCGGGCCGTCGATCTCGAAGCCGTATTCGATGCGGTCATTGTTTTCCGGCTTGCCGCGCGCGCGGTCGCGCACGGCGCACAGCGCCTGGGCGAACCGCCACAACGGGCGCAGCCAGTGGCCATGCGGCAAGGGAGCGTCGGGGTCGGCCAGCGCGTCTTCCGTGACCTGGCCGCCGATCTGGCCATGGCGCAGGTTGGCGGTCACCCGGATGCGCTCCAGCCGGGTCTCGGTATCCAGGATCTCGCCGTCTTCCAGTCGTCCGGTGACGTAGAGGGACAGGGCCGGACGCCACTGGCCTTCGTCCAGGGAAAAGGCGGCGATCAGTTCCGGCGACAGCATGGGGATCTTGTCGCCCGGCATGTAGACGGTGGACATGCGCGCGCGCGCCAATTCATCCAGGGCGCTGCCGCGCGTGATGGCCAGGGCCGGCACGGCGATGTGGATGCCGACGCGCACCATGCCGGGTCCGGGCGTCGAGACCGACAGCGCGTCGTCGATTTCCGTGGTGCTGGCGTCGTCCAGGGAATAGGCCTCGACCTCGGCCTGCGGCAGGTCCGCCCCCCAGTCCTGGATTTCCACGGGCGGCCAGTCCGTGCCCCGGGGAAAGTGCGCCGACAGGAAACGGTCGCGCATCATCGCCAGGGGATGGGGCCAGACGCCCAGCGCCAGCAGCAGCCGTTCCGGGCTGCTGTCCGATCGCTGCACGGCGGCGTCGAAGGCTTTCCATTCCAGCGTGTTCTTGTCGGGCCGGTCCAGGAAGGTGGCGGCGACGGGCACCAGGGCGTCGGGCAGGGTGCCGCCGAGGATGGCCTCGGTCCATTCCTCCTGCAGCTCGGCCTGGCGGCGTTTTTTCTCGATCGCGGCCAGGGCGGCCTGCAGGATGTCGGGCGGCGCGGGGCGGAAGGCGCCCTTGCCGCGTCGGTGGAAGTAGGCAGGCGCGGCCGACAGAGCCAGGATCGTGGCGGTCTTTTCCACCGCGTCGGGCGCGTGGCCGAAGTAATCCTCGGCCAGGGCGGCGGCCTCGAATTCCTGCTGCGGAGCGCATTCCCACAGAAAACCGGCGTCCAGTGTGGCCGCCAGGGCTTCGGCGGCGGGCAGCAGGCTGTCGGGGGACGGCCGCTCGAAGGTGAACAGCACGGCGTTGCGTTTGATTTTGCTGCGCTTGCCGCTGGCCGATTCAACCTGCAGCGAGGTGTCGGCTTCGGAGAAAATGGTTTCGGCTTTGAGCTTGCCGGCGTCTTCGTAGAGAACGTGCATAAATGATGAAAAAGGGCGGCGGGGTTCAGGGGGAAGACCGGGGGCGTCGTTGCGCCAGCCGGTCGAGCAGGGTCTGGTGGATGCCGCCGAAGCTGCCGTTGCTCATGATGAGCACCTGGTCGCCGGGCTGCGCCGCGTCGCAGACGGCGTCGGCCAGGGCATCCAGGTCGTCGCCCGCCCATAGGCGTTCGCCCAGGCCGGCCAGCACCTGGCGGGGATCCCATCCCAGGGCATGTTTTCCCTGAGTGGCGCCGTGGCAGAAGACCTGGTCGGCGTCGGCCAGCGCTTCCGGCAGCCTGGCGGCCATCGTGCCCAGTTTCATGGTGTTGGAGCGCGGCTCGATCACCGCCAGGATGCGGGTCGCGGGGCCGACGCGGCGGCGCAGGCCGTCCAGGGTGGTGGCGATGGCGCTGGGNNCGATGCCGACGTGGTGGGCGGCCGCCAGGGCCGCCAGGGCGTTGGCCTGATTGTGGGCGCCGGCCAGGGACCAGTCCAGCACGCCCGCCAGGCGGCCCTGATGCAGGATGCGGCAGCGCCGGCCATCTTCCGTTTCCGGCTCGGCGCGCCAGTCGCCGCCGGCGCCGAAGGTCTCGACCGGCGTCCAGCAGCCGCGCGCCAGGACGCGGTCCAGGGCCTCGCTGGCCGCCGGGCGGATCAGGCGGCCCGCTGCCGGGACGGTGCGGACCAGGTGGTGGAACTGGGTCTCGATGGCGGCCAGGTCGGGAAAGATGTCCGCGTGGTCGTATTCGAGGTTGTTCAGGATGGCGGTGCGGGGCCGGTAGTGGACGAATTTCGAGCGCTTGTCGAAGAAGGCCGTGTCGTATTCGTCGGCTTCGATGACGAAGTGGCGGCGGGCGGGGTCGTAGCGGGCCGAGACACCCAGGTCCGGCGCCACCCCGCCGATCAGGAAGTTGGCGGGCTGCCCGGACTGGTCGAGGATCCAGGCCAGCATGGCGCTGGTCGTGGTCTTGCCGTGCGTGCCCGCTACGGCGAGGACGTGCTGGCCTGTGAGCACGTGGTCCGCCAGCCATTGCGGGCCGGAGACATAAGGAAGGCCGCCATCCAGGATGGCCTCCATCAGCGGGTTGCCCCGGCTGACGACGTTGCCGATCACGTACAGGTCGGCGCCCAGACCGGTCTGGTCCGGGGCGAAGCCTTCGATCAGATCGATGCCCTGCTCGCGCAGCTGTGTGCTCATGGGTGGGTAGACGCCCGCATCGCAGCCGGTCACCCGATGGCCCGCCGCGCGGGCGATCAGGGCCAGGCCGCCCATGAAAGTGCCGCAGATTCCCAATATGTGTACGTGCATCGCATCCTCCGGCCTGTATTGTAAGGGGCTGGTGCTATGATGGCCGGGCAACACGGATGACTGGATGATGGCGTTTCACATGGACAGGCGGAAATTCTTGCGCACCACCTCTCTGGCGGCGCTGGGAGTCGCGGTCGGCGCGCGCGGCGCCGGGGCCTCGATCCTGCCGGCCAATCCGGTTTTCGGCCGCTCGTTCGCCGATCTGCAGGGCCGCGATCAGGCGCTTTCGGCCTACGTGGGGCGGCCGGTACTGATGAATTTCTGGGCCAGCTGGTGCGCGCCATGCGTGCGTGAAATGCCCTTGCTCGAAACCTTGCATCAGCGCCATCCCGGCCTGTCCGTGCTCGGACTGGCCATCGACACCCGCGCCAATGTCGAGCGGTTCCTGCAAAAAGTCCACGTGACCTACCCCCTGCTGCTGACCGGCACCCAGGGCATTCCGCTGATGCGGGAACTGGGCAACAAGGGCGGCGGCCTGCCATTCACCCTGCTGTTCGACCGCCAGGGCCGCGTCGCGGATTCAGCCATGGGCGAGCTCAGGCCGGACGATATCCAGGCCCGCCTGGCGCTGATACTTTAAGTTTCAATAATTCGGTGTCTGGCGCTCACCAGCCCCGTTTTTATGGACAAATCGGCGGTTTTAGCGTAAAAAGGCGCTTTGAAGGGTATCTCCATACCCAGGATCAGGCGGCTTCGGGCAGGACTCCAGGGCTGCCCGCTGGCAGCAACAATACATGTGGCCGTCGTGGATGCTCCCCGTCTTGCCGGGGTCGGACCGACGGCGCATTTGTTTCCGCCGCATGGATCCGATCATTGAACGGCCCGAACCCGCATGGGCCAGCACACAGGAATTTATCGTCATGGATCTCCGCAAACTCAAAACGCTGATCGACCTGGTGGCCGATTCGGGCATCGCCGAACTGGAAATCACCGAGGGCGAGGGCAAGGTCCGCATCGTCAAGTTCTCCCAGGCCGCCGCGGTCGTCCCGGCCGCTGCGCCCGCCCAGGTCGTGGCGGCGCCCGCCGCTGCGCCGACCGCCGCCGCGCCGGCGCCCGCCGCCCCGCAGGGCCATCAGGTCAAGGCCCCCATGGTGGGCACGTTCTACCGTTCGCCCAATCCGAACGCGTCGCCCTTCGTCGAGGTCGGGCAGGCCGTCAAGGAAGGCGATCCCCTGTGCATCATCGAGGCGATGAAGCTGCTGAACGAAATCGAGGCCGACAAGTCCGGCGTCATCAAGGAAATCCTCGTCGAGAACGGCGAACCGGTCGAATACGGCCAACCCCTGTTCATCATCGCCTGAGCGCCATGTTCGAAAAAATCCTGATCGCCAATCGCGGCGAAATCGCCCTGCGGGTCCTGCGCGCTTGCCGCGAACTGGGCGTCAAGACCGTGGTCGTGCATTCGGAAGCCGACCGCGATGCCAAATACGTGCGCCTGGCCGATGAATCCGTCTGCATCGGCCCCGCGACGCCGCGCGACAGCTATCTGAACATGCCGGCGCTGATCTCGGCGGCCGAGGTCACCGATGCCGAAGCCATCCATCCCGGATACGGTTTCCTGTCGGAAAACGCCGACTTCGCCGACCGGGTCGAAAAGAGCGGTTTCGTGTTCATCGGGCCGCGCCCCGAAAGCATCCGCACCATGGGCGACAAGGTCAGCGCCAAGCAGGCCATGATCGCCGCCGGCGTGCCGGTCGTGCCGGGCTCGGGCGGCGCACTGCCCGACGATCCCAAGGAAATCCAGCGCATCGCCGCCGAAGTCGGTTATCCGGTCATCATCAAGGCGGCGGGCGGCGGCGGCGGGCGCGGCATGCGGGTGGTCTACACCGAGGCCGCCCTGCTCAACGCGGTGGCCATGACGCGATCCGAGGCCGGCGCCGCGTTCAACAACCCCGAGGTCTACCTGGAAAAATTCCTGGAAAATCCGCGCCACATCGAAATCCAGGTGCTGGCCGACGGCGAGGGCAAGGCCGTCTGGCTGGGGGAACGCGACTGCTCCATGCAGCGCCGCCACCAGAAGATCATCGAAGAAGCGCCCGCCCCGGGCATCGAGCGCGCTCTGGTCGAACGCATCGGCGAACGCTGCGCCGAGGCCTGCCGCCAGATGCGTTACCGCGGCGCGGGCACGTTCGAATTCCTGTACGAGAACGGCGAGTTCTTCTTCATCGAGATGAACACCCGTATTCAGGTCGAGCACACGATCACCGAGATGATCACCGGTATCGACCTGGTCCAGCAGCAACTGCGCATCGCCGCCGGCGAGAAATTCACCCTGCGCCAGCGCGACGTCCATCTGCGCGGTCACGCGATCGAGTGCCGGATCAACGCCGAGGATCCCTACAAATTCACTCCCAGCCCTGGCCGGATCGTCAACTGGCATACGCCGGGCGGGCCGGGCGTGCGCATGGATTCCCACGTGTTCACCGGCTATACCGTGCCGCCCTACTACGACTCGATGATCGCCAAGCTCATCACCTACGGCGACACGCGCGAGCAGGCCATCCGCCGCATGCGCATCGCCCTGTCGGAGATGATGGTCGATGGCATCAAGACCAACATCCCGCTGCACCAGGACCTGATGCTCGACGAGCGCTTCATCAAGGGCGGCACGAGCATCCATTACCTTGAAGAGAAACTCGCCGCGCGCGAGGAAGCCAACCGGAAATAAGCCATGTGGTGGAGCGTCGCCATCGAAACCTCGGCGACGCACGCCGAGGCGCTCTCGGATGCCCTGCTCGCAGCTGGGGCAATCTCGGCCTCGGTCGAGGATGCCCACGCCGGCACCGAGCTTGAAACGCCGCAGTTCGGCGAACCGGGCGCCGCGGGTGAGTTGGCGACGCCGCTCTGGGAGCGCAGCCGCGTCGTCGCGCTGTTCGAACCGGCCGACGATCTGCGGCAGCGCATCGCCGCCGCCGTCCGCGCGGCCGGCTTTGGCGGCGACCAGCCGGAAATCGTTATCGACGAGGTGGCCGAGCAGGACTGGGTGCGGCTCACGCAATCGCAGTTCGACCCGATCCGCATCTCCGACCGGCTCTGGATCGTACCGTCCTGGCATGTGGCGCCCGATCCGCGGGCGATCAACCTCGAACTCGATCCCGGTCTCGCCTTCGGCACCGGCAGCCACCCGACCACGCGGCTGTGCCTCGAATGGCTCGAAGCCAGCATCACGCCGGGAGTTTCCGTGCTCGACTACGGCTGCGGTTCGGGCATCCTCGGCATTGCCGCGGCCAAGCTCGGCGCCGGCGACGTGCTGGGCATCGACATCGACCCGGCGGCGCTGACCGCCGCCGCCGACAATGCCGCGAAGAACGGCGTGCGCCTGCAACTCGCCCACTCTGGCGACGCACTCGCGGCAACCTTCGATCGCGTGGTGGCGAACATCCTGACCAACCCGCTGATGTTGCTGGCGCCGTTGCTGACCTCAAGGCTGAAACCGGGCGGGCGGCTCGCGCTTTCCGGCGTGCTGGCAAGTCAGGCCGGACAGGTGATCGCGGCCTATGCGCCCTATCTGGCGCTGCGGGTCGGCGCCACGCATGAAGGCTGGGTACGGCTCGAAGGTGAACGCTAAACTCGCCCCATGCTGACCCGCTGCCCGCATTGCGAGACCGCCTTCCGCGTGACCACCGAGCAACTCAAGGTGCGTCATGGCCAGGTGCGTTGCGGCCAATGCCGAGCCGTCTTCGATGCGCTCGACAGTCTCGTCGACGAGCCAACCGTCGTCGTCAGGGCGCCGGCGGCGGTCACCGAAAATCCGGCCCCGCAGGTCGAGATTGCCGCGGATGAGGCGACTGCAACCGTCGAAGAACCCTCGGTCGATTCACTGTCCGAGATGCCGGCAGAAGGCGCCGCTGAAGAAACTCGGCGCTCGCCGGGCGACGCCGCCGAAGACGAACCGGCGAGCGAAGCGCCCATCGCGGTGGCGGAAGCCGCGGCGCCTGCAGAACCCGAAACAGTTCCGGCATCGGAAACTCCAGCGGAGCCGGCAGCGCAGGACGAGACGGATGCCGCGGCCGAAGCGCCGTTGCCCCCGGCCTGGGAGGCCGTTGCTTCGCCGCCGCCCCCGCCGCGACGCTGGCCATGGGCGATGGGTGCGACGCTGCTGTTGCTGCTGGGGTTCGGCCAGTTGACCTATCTGTTCCGCAGCGAGCTAGCCGTGCGGATTCCCGAGTTGCGGCCGCTGCTCGCGGCGGGCTGCGAACTGGTCGGCTGCACGCTGCCGCGGCCGCGCCGGCCGGAGCTGGTCGGCATCGAGACTTCCGATCTTGCGCCCGAAGGCAGCGGGCTGCTGCTGACCGCCATGCTGAAGAACCGCGCGCCGTTCGCACAGGATTATCCCGCGCTCGAACTGACGCTGACCGACACGCAGGATCAGGCGCTGGTGCGCAAGGTGCTGGTCCCGGCCGACTATCTGCCGGCCGATCGGCAGGAACAAGCCGGCTTTGCCGCGCAGGGCGAGGTTGCCGTCAAACTGTCGCTCGCCGCCGCCGGCGTTCCCGCCGTCGGCTACCGTCTTTATCTCTTCTATCCCTGACCCACGACAATGCATACTCTCATCTGCGGCTCGCTCGCCTACGACACCATCATGGTGTTCAAGGATCGCTTCAAGCACCACATCCTGCCGGAGCAGATCCACATCCTCAACGTCGCCTTCCTCGTGCCCGACATGCGGCGCGAATACGGCGGCTGTGCCGGCAACATCGCCTACAACCTCAAGCTGCTCGGCGGCGCGCCGCTGATCATGGCGGCGGTTGGCGACGACGCCGGCCTCTACCTGCAGCGCCTCGAGCACCTCGGGCTGGCCACCACCCACGTGCGCCGCGTGCCCGACACCTACACCGCGCAGGCCTTCATCACCGCCGACCTCGACGACAACCAGATCACTGCCTTCCATCCGGGGGCGATGAACTTCTCGCACCACAACCAGATCGGCGACGCGCGCGACGTGACGCTCGGCATCGTGGCACCCGACGGCCGCGACGGCATGCTGCAGCATGCGCGCGAATTCCGCGAGCTCGGCATCCCCTTCGTCTTCGATCCCGGCCAGGGTCTGCCGATGTTCAACGGCGAGGAATTGCTCGAATTCCTCCGGCTGGCCGACTACTGCACGGTGAACGACTACGAGGCCAAGCTGCTGACCGAGCGCACCGGCCGGTCGCTCGCCGATCTGGCGCGCGAGGTGAAGGCGCTGGTCGTCACGCTCGGCGGCAACGGCTCGCAGATCTATGCGGATGGCGGCCGCATCGACATTCCGACGGTGCCGGCCGCGCAGGTGGTCGACCCGACCGGCTGCGGCGACGCCTCCCGCGCCGGCCTGCTCTACGGCATCGCGCGCGGCTGGGGCTGGCCGAAGACCGGCCGGCTCGCCTCGTTGATGGGCAGCATCAAGATCGCCCATCGCGGCGGGCAGAACCACAAGCCGTCGCGCGCCGAAATCGCCGCGCAGTTCCTGGCGGCGTTCGGCGAAAGCCTCGACTGATTACTGCTCGCCTTCGGCGGCGATCTCGGCGCGCACCTGATCCATGTCGAGACCCTTCACCTGCTCGATGAGCTGGTCAAGCGCCGAGGCGGGCAGCGCGCCGGCCTCGGCGTAGAGAATGATCTGGTCGCGGAACACCATCAGCGTCGGAATCGAGCGGATGTTGAAACCGGCCGCCAGCTCGCGCTCCTCCTCGGTATTGACCTTGGCGAAGGCGATCTCCGGATGCTTCTCGGCAGCCGCCTCGAAGGTCGGCGCGAAGGAACGGCACGGCCCGCACCACTCCGCCCAGAAGTCGATGATGACGATGTCGTTGTTGGTGACGGTGTCCTTGAAGTTGTCGGCGGTCAGCTGGATGGTGGCCATGCGGCGCTCCGAAAGGGTGGGTGAATGGGCATTCTAGTCCAGGCAGGGCGGCCGACGGGCCGCTTCGCTCCCTCGCCGACCGGGCCGCTGCACTTTGGCTCGCTGGTCGCCGCGCTCGGCTCCTGCCTCGAAGCCAGGGCGCGCGGCGGCCGCTGGCTGGTGCGCATGGAGGACGTCGATGCGCCGCGCTGCCGGCCGGCGCATGCCGACGACATTCTGCGCACGCTCGACGCCTGCGGCTTCGCATGGGACGGCGAGGTTATCTTCCAGAGCCGGCGTGCCGAGCGCTATCGCGACACGCTCGAACGGCTGAAGGCGATGGCGGCGGTCTATCCCTGCGGCTGCACGCGCAGCGAGCTCGAAGCCGCACCGGCCGGAATCGACGGCGCGCCGGTCTATCCGGGCACCTGCCGCAACGGCCTGCCGCCCGGCAAGACGGCACGCGCCTGGCGGCTGCGCATGGCGGGCGCGATCGAATTCGTCGACCTCGTGCAGGGCCCGCAGCGCCAGGACCTGCCGCGCGAGGTCGGCGACTGCGTGCTGCTGCGTGCCGACGGGCTGTTCGCCTACCAACTCGCGGTGGTGGCCGACGATGCCGACCAGGGCGTCGACCACGTCGTGCGCGGCGCGGACCTGATCCACTCGACGGCGCGGCAGATCTTCCTGCAGCGGCTGCTCGGCTTGCCGACGCCCGCCTACGCGCATCTGCCGGTCGCGGTCGACGCGACGGGAGCGAAGCTCTCCAAGCAGACGCGCGCCGCGCCGGTCGATGCGCAGGACCCCGTGCCCGCGCTCGTTGCGGCGGCGGCGTTTCTCGGCCAGAATCCGCCGCAGGAACTGCGCCGCCTCGCCAGAACCGAGTTCTGGATCTGGGCGCTGGAAAACTGGCGGCTCGACCGCGTGCCGCGCGTTCCCGCCATCGCCATCGAGGAGCAAGCATGATCGTCACCGACGACGCCGGCATCCGCCGCATTCTCGAGAACCACAAGGTCGTCGCCATGGTCGGCCTGTCGCCGAAGGAGGATCGCCCGAGCCATCACGTGGCGCGCTACCTGCTGGCGCGCGGCTACACGGTGATTCCCGTCAATCCCGGCCAGCGCGAGATCCTCGGCCTGACCTGCTACGCGAGCCTGCGCGACATCCCGGTCAGGGTGGACATGGTCGACGTCTTCCGCAATGCGGCCGACGTGCCGCCGATCGCCGCCGACGCGATCGCCATCGGCGCGCAGTCGCTGTGGCTGCAGCTCGGCGTGGTCAACCAGGCAGCGGCGGAAGCCGCGTCGGCGGCCGGCCTCGACGTGGTGATGGACCGCTGCCCCAAAATCGAGCATGCGCGCCTGTTCGGATGACAAAAGTCGGTGCCGCTGGCCCGAAACAGGAGCAGAATGCAACTGTCGGAATCGAGGAGCAGGACATGCCCCGCGCAGTGATCGAAGACTGGGACCAGTTCACCGCCTTTCTCGCCGCCCAGCCCTTGTGCCAATGGTCGGCGCAGAAGCAGCGGGAGATCGCCATGGGCAAGCATAGCGGCCGGGAGCGGTCCGCCATTCGTCCCCCCGCGCCGAAGAACGACAACGCCGATCTCGCCGCCGCCCTTGCGGCGATGGCCTAGGCGGTTTCCCCGCCGTTCACTCGCGGTAGTCGCTGCCGCCGTAGCGGGTGAGGCCGAGCATCAGCCGCACCAGGCCGTAGGCCGCCCAGCGCAGGGTGCGCGCCAGCAAGCCGGTGCGCTGCAGGTCGGCCGCGCCGACGAGCAGGGCCTTCGAGGCGATCGCCTCGGTCAGGCTCGCGCGCAGCTCCCCGGCGAAGCCGGCATCCAGCACCGCGACGTTCGCCTCGCGGGCGAGCAGCAGGCTGAAGGGATCGATGTTCGAGGAGCCGACCGTCGCCCACAGGCCGTCGACCGCCGCCACCTTCGCATGCAGGAAGCCGGCCTGATACTCATGGATGCGGATGCCGTCGGCGATCAGGTTCCGGTAGAGCGCCTGCGTCGCGTAGTGCAGCAGCGCATACTCGACCTGTCCCTGCAGCAGGATCGTGACGGTAACCCCGCGCGCCGCCGCTTCGCGCAGCGCATGGTGGAAGCGCCGCCCCGGCAGAAAATAGGCGCTGGCGATCAGCACCTCGTCCTTGGCCGCGGCGATGGCGTCGAGATAGGCCTCTTCGATGTCGCGGCGATGCCGCAGGTTGTCGCGGATCAGGAAGGCGGCCGCCATGTGGCCGGCGGGCAGATCCTCGGCGCAGGGCGTGATCGGCGCCGGCGGCGGGCGCCGCCGCAGGCGGGCCCAGCCGACCAGCCGCCAGAGCCGGCGCGCGTCCGCGTGGATGCGCGCCACCAGCGGCCCGGTGACGCGCACCGCGTAGTCGTAGCGTGGCCCGAGGCCCGGGGTGTCTTCGTCATCGACGATGTTGATGCCGCCGACGAAGGCGAGACGACCGTCGATCACGACGAGCTTGCGATGCAGGCGGCGCAGCCGGTTGCGGCGCAGACGCGTTTGTCCGGCCTCGGCCCGATAGACCTCCAGTGCGACACCGGCCGCGACGAGTTCGCGGCCCAGTCCGGCGGAAAACTCGCGCGCACCGAAACCATCGACGAGCACCCTGACATTCGTGCCGCGCCGTGCCGCCGCGACCAGCGCCGCGACCACGGCCCGTCCGGTGGCGTCGGCGGCGAAGATGTAGGTTTCGAGGTGGATTTCGCAGTCGGCCGAGTTGATGGCGGCGATCAGCGCGGGGAAGTATTGCGCGCCCGTTTCCAGCAACTCGATGCGGTTGCCGGACAGAAAGTCGGCGCTCATGCCACGGCGACGATGGTTTCCGGTGCGCGGCGCACGGCCTCGGGCACGAATGACAGATGGGCCGAGAGCGCGGCATGGTCCGACACGGATGACCACGGCGGACCGTGATGCACGGCGCAGTCCTCGACGGAGAGGCCGCGCACATAGATACGGTCGAGGCGGAACAGGGGCAGCGCGGCCGGGAAACTGCGCGAGGGACGGGCGGCGGCGCTGGCGAAAGCTTCCTGCAATCCCAGTCGCGGCGCGAGCAGGTCGCAGGCGCGGCCGCGCCAGTCGTTGAAATCGCCGGCGATGATCAGCGGTGCGGCCGTGGGCACGTTGGCCTCGATGAACTCGGCCAGCGCCGCGTACTGGTGCCGGCGCGAGCGGCCAAACAGCGACAGGTGGGCGCAGACGCAGTGCAGCGGCAACGGCAATCCCGGCACGCCGACGGTGCAGTGCAGCAGGCCGCGTTTCTCGAAGCGCAGCCGCGTCACGTCCTGATTGTGCGACGACAAGATCGGGTAACGGGCAAGGATGGCATTGCCGTGATGGCCGTGGTCGTAAACCATGTTGCGGCCGTAGGCGTGATTTGCCCAGACGTCCTCGGCGAGGAATTCGTGCTGCGGTTCCGCCGGCCAGTCGGCGTGTGCCTCGGCGTGACGCTCGTGGCGTCCCTGCACTTCTTGCAAGAACACGATGTCGGCGTCGAGCGCCCGCAACCGCTCGCGCAACTCATGTACCACCATGCGGCGGTTGAATTGCGAGAAGCCCTTGTGGATGTTCCAGGTGGCAATGGAGAGCATGGCGGACCGATTCTAACCGGCGCGTATCATGTAAAAAAACAAACAAGGAGGAAACCAATGAGCACGCCGGCATTTCAGGATTTCTACCCGGAAGAGTTGAGCCATTGCTATGGTTGCGGCAAGAACAATCCGCACGGCCACCAAGTCAAGAGCTACTGGGACGGCGACGAAACCGTGGCGCATTTCACGCCCGCGCCGTACCACACAGCGATACCGGGCTTCGTTTATGGTGGCCTGATTGCTTCGCTGGTCGATTGCCATGGCACCGGCACGGCGTCGGCCGCTGCCTACCGAGCCGCGGGGCGCGCGCTGGGTACCGCGCCGGCCCTGCGTTTCGTGACCGGCTCGCTGCAGGTGTCCTATCTTGCACCGACCCCACTGGGGGTAGAGCTCGAGTTGCGTGGTAAGCCAGTGGAAGTGAAGGAAAAGAAGGTCGTGGTGGATATCACCGTGTCGGCCAATGGTCGAGTCACCGCGAAAGGGCAAGTGATCGCGGTACGTATGCCGGAGTCGATGACGCCGAAGTAAGGCCCGCGATTTCTCGGCGCCGGCCTTGCGGAAACGGAGACTGCGTGCTTGCCGTGCGCGAAAGTCAGTGCTGGCGGGACGGCGCAGTGATCAATGATCGCGGGCAGGATGCGACGGTATGGCTGTACTGGAAGCCTCCCCGCCTAGAGCGATTTCCAGCATTTCGATGAATGCCCGGGTCTTAGCCGGCATGAGACGGCGGCCGGGAAACACCGCCCATGCGGTGTGCGAGGGCACCCGCCACTCCGGCAGTACTCGCACCAGTTTGCCGCGACCGAGATTTGCGGCAAAAACGTCCGGGACCGCGGCGATGCCCGCACCGGCGCGAGCCAGTACGACCAGTATTTCCGGAGAGTTGGCGCTCGAGTGCTTACGAGGTGTTCCGTGCCAACGTTGGTCGTCGCGCGACAAGACCCATGCCGTAGGTTCCCGGTCACGCTCGAAGATGCGCAGTGTGTCGTGATGCAAGAGCTCGTCGGGATGCGTCGGGTTGCCGCACCGGGCAAGATAGTCCGGTGAGGCATACAGACCGCAGGTCAGTGCGGTCAGGCGATGGGCAGCCAGCAAGGCATCATCCGGCAGTTCGCCCATCCGCAGGGCAAGATCAAAATTTTCCCCGAGCAGGTCCACCCGCCGCGGGGAAAGGTCGAGCTCAAGCGATACGGCGGGATAGCGGGCGATGAAGGCGGCCAGCATCTCGCTCAAGAGCAGTGTGGCGATATCGTTGGGCATGGAAACGCGCAACTTGCCGCTGGGAAAAATCTGCCGGTATTCGCTCAAGGCGCTCACGGCATCGACTTCAGCGACGACCTTACGCGCATGCTGAAGTAGCAGGTGGCCGAACTCGGTCAGCAGCAGGCGCCGCGTCGTGCGCTGGATGAGGCGCTCGCCGAGGCGTTCCTCAAGCAAGGCAATGCGGCGTGAAACAGTTGATTTGGGCAAGCCAATATGCTCGGCGGCACGCGTGAAGCTCCCTGCGTCGGCGACCTGGGCGAAGATCAGCAGATCATTAGGCTCAAATTGTTCCATAAATGGAACAATCATATCCGAAATGGAATCTTCTCAACACCCTGATGCCAACGTAGCCTTGCGATGCCACTAAAGCAATAGAAGCAAGGATCGTCGGGCAGTTAACGAATCGGGGGATTCAATAGATGAAGTTCACTAGGTATATCGGAATCCTGCTGGCATTCATTGCCGCGGGAGTATGGACCGTGCCAGCACAGGCGGAACTCGTCAAGAATGAAAAAGCTCAGGACCTCATTCTGAAAGGCGACGCAAAATGTACCGGCTGTCACGACGAGGGTGATGAACCGATTCCCTCGATGCTGGAACTGCATCCGAGCGTGTTGTCGATCGGCAAAACCAAGCATGGCACTCAAGCTGACGGCCGTACGCCAACTTGCGTCAACTGTCACGGCGAGAGCGAGAAGCATCTCAATCACAAGGGCAAGGACAAGCCGCCGCTGCCCGATCGCGTGTTTACCAAGCATGGTCAGTCGCCGGCCTCGATTCGCAACGAAGCCTGCATCAGTTGCCACCAGGGAGGCAACCGTATTCATTGGCAATCCAGCGCCCATGCGAGCGGTGACGTTGCCTGCAACTCCTGCCATAACGTGCATGCGAAAAAGGATAAGGTCCGCGATAAGGCGACCCAATCCGAGGTCTGCTTTACTTGTCACAAGGAGCAGCGCTCCCAGATCAACAAGCCGTCGCATCATCCGGTTCCGGAGGGCAAGATGGCCTGTTCCTCCTGCCACAACGTGCATGGCGACAATCCCAAGCAGATGGTCCGCGGCAGCGTGAATGAGACGTGCTACACCTGCCACATGGAGAAACGCGGCCCCTTCGTGCACAACCACCAGCCGGTTTCCGAAGACTGTGGCATTTGCCACAACCCCCATGGGACGACAACGCCCAACTTGCTGAAGACCCGGCCGCCTTTCCTGTGCCAGGAATGCCATGCCTCGAGTGGTCATCCGCAACAGGCAGCGGGATTGCCTACTGCAAGGACTACGAGTACTTCGCTGATGGGTACGGTGGGCAGAGGATGCCTCAACTGCCATACCAATATCCACGGGGGGAACAGCACGGTGAACTCGGCAACAGCCGGACGGTTCCGTCGTTAAGGGCAGGGGAAAATCATGGAAAACACATCGAATCTGTTTCGTACATTCAAACCCACTGCACTCTCGGTTGCGATAGCGGTTGCATTTGGAAGTGCTGTTGCCCAAGACAACGCAGCCCAGGAATTGATCAGCCCGGATAGCTCAGTGTCGATTGGTGCCGGTATCTGGTCGGGAGATCGTCATCAGCAGGGCATTTACGACGGAATGCGCGAGGACAAGGCCTATGGGCTGCTGGATATCGACATCAATAAGCGTGACGACAAAACGGGTACCTGGCTCATTCTGAATGGCAAGAATCTTGGGTTGGATACGCGGGAGCTTAAAGCGGAATGGTTGCGCCAAGGGGATATCGGCGCTTCTCTCGAGTACAGTCGGACACCCCGCGACAATCCACTGACATTTACGACAGGCTTGCAGGGTATCGGCAGTACCAGCCTGACTGTCAGCGGGGCGGGGGCCAGTGCTCTTCCTGCGAGGGAAGTCAGCCTAGGTACTGTTCGTGACTTGACGCAGTTGGGTTTCTATAAAAGCTTTTCTCGGCTGCTCGATCTGAAAGTCAGCTTCAAGAACGAGGAGAAAACTGGAACGAGGCAATGGGGATTGGGCAGCAACCCTTACTTCCTGGCTGAACCAATCGACAGCACGACACGACAATTTGAAGCTATTCTGAATTTCACGGGTGAGAAGTTGCAGTTGTCAGGCGGGTATTACGGTAGTTGGTTCGGCAATGACAACACGCTCGTCTCGGCCAGAATCAATGGGGTAGCCAAT
>DISE01000036.1 GCA_002421865.1 Castellaniella sp. UBA6218 | reverse complement strand
GCGGCGATGATGTTTTCCTTCTTGGCCTCGGCCGTGACCATCAGCACGGGCAGGCTGGCCAGGTTAGGGTCGGCGCGGATGTTCTGCAACATGGTCAGCCCATCCATGTTGGGCATGTTCCAGTCCGACACCACGAACTCGAAGCCGCCATTGCGCAATTTTTCCAGCGCCTGGGCGCCGTCCTCGGCCTCGTCGACGTTCTCGAACCCCAGATCCTTCAGCAGGTTCTTGACGATCCGCCGCATGGTGGGAAAGTCGTCGACGACCAGGATTTTCATCGTTTTCTGTACCACGGATCACTCTCCAATCAATAAAAAAAGCAGGGTATTCGGGTACCCGATGCCACTGTTCATATTCGTCAGACCCGGTTTCCGAAGGCCCCGGCGCTTTTCAGGATACGTTCGCTGAGATCATCCAGGGGAACGGCTTCCTCGGCGGCGCCGATCAGCAGCGCCTCGCGCGGCATGCCGAAGACGACGCAACTCGCCTCGTCCTGGGCGAAGGTGCGCGCCCCGGCCTGGCGCATCGCCAACAAGCCCTGGGCCCCGTCCTTGCCCATGCCGGTCAGGATGACGCCGATGGCGTTCTTGCCGGCCACCTGCGCGGCCGAATGGAACAGCACATCCACGGAGGGACGGTGGCGGTTCACGGGATCGCTGTATTCGAGCTTGACCACGTAATTTGCGCCGGAACGGGCGAGCTTCATGTGGGCCACGCCGCCCGGGGCCAGATAGACGTGGCCGGGCAGCACCCGCTGCCCATCCTCGGCCTCGTGGACCTGCACGGCGCACAGGCCGTCCAGACGCTGCACGAAAGACTTGGTGAACCCGGCCGGCATATGCTGCGTGATCATGATCGCCGGGCTGTTGACCGGCAAAGGTTCGAGCACGTGGCGAATGGCCTCGGTCCCGCCCGTCGACGAACCGATCATGACGAGTTTCTCGGTCGTGGAGAAATTGCCCGACAGCCGCGGCCGCTTGGATTCGCCGCCCGGCTGGGCCAGACGCGGGCGCAGGCGGGCGTGGGCGGCGGCGCGGATCTTGTCGGCGATCATGTCGCCGTAGTCGATCAGGCCGTCGCGCAAGCCGAGCTTGGGTTTGGTGACGAAATCGACCGCGCCCAGTTCCAGCGCCCGGATGGTGACCTCGGAATTGCGCTCGGTCAGCGAGGACACCATGACCACCGGCATGGGGCGCAGGCGCATCAGCCGCTCGAGGAAATCCAGGCCGTCCATTCGCGGCATTTCGACATCCAGGGTCAGCACGTCGGGATTGTGCTGCTTGATGAGCTCGCGCGCGATGAGTGGATCGGGCGCGGTGGCCACGACCTCCAGGTCGGGATGAGCGTTGATGATTTCCGTCATCAGACTGCGCACCAGGGCGGAATCATCGACGCACAGCACGCGGATTTTCTTGTTGACGGCCATTTTCAGCGAAACTCCCCGGATCAGGCGACGGAATAAACCGTCTGCCCCTGAAGGCGCAGGGATTTGGTCAGATAGGTGAAGTTTTCCGAGTGGCCCGCGAACATCAGGCCGCCCGGCTTGAGCAGGGGCACGAAGCGTTCCAGGATCCGGGTCTGGGTCGGCTTGTCGAAATAAATCATGGTGTTGCGGCAGAAGATCGCATCGAACTTCTGGTTTATCGGCCAGCTGGGTGCCACCAGGTTCAGTTCTTCGAAGGTCACCAGATTGCGGATCGCGGGCTTGACCATGGCCATGCCGGCCTGGCGCCCCGCGCCACGCAGAAAATAGCGCCGCAGGAATTCGGGGGGCACGGGCTTGACGCGGTCCAGCGTGTAGACGCCTTTGCGGGCCTGGGCCAGGGCCTGGGTGTCGATGTCCGTGGCCAATACGGAAATGCCCGTCTCGGACTGGCCACAGGCATCGTGCAGCGTCATGGCCAGAGTGTAGGGCTCCTCTCCGGTGGACGAGGCGCAGCACCAGACAGCGATCGGCTTGCGGCGGGCGCGCACGAAATCGGCCAGGATGCGGAAATGATGTTGCTCACGGAAAAAAGCCGTGTGATTGATCGTGAAAGCGCTGATGAACCGGTCCCACTCTTCAGCCTGCGGATTCTGTTCCAGGTAATCCAGGTAGCCGCGGACCGTTGCCGAGCCGGCGTGATGGGCCCGCAGGCCCAGGGTGCGGGCGGCCATGTCTTTTTTATGGTCGCCGAGAATGATGCCTGCCCGCCGATGCAGCACCTGTACCGCGCGCGACAGATCGGCCGCGTCTGCCTTGGGCAGGGCCGGCTGCGAGAAATAAGAAGCGGAAGGCGCATCGTGAATCATGATGGTGTCGTGACGGGAGGTCCGGAATCAGGCCTGCCCCAGCGCCAGGGCCGGTTGACCGGCGCGCGGAGTATAGCCCAGTTGACCGCCCTGAACATCGATCACCTGCCCGCCCTCCTGAAGACGGAAGGCGGCGACCGCCTCACTGAGATGCTCGGCCTGTTCCTGCAGGGAGCCGGCAGCACTGGCCGCTTCCTGGACCAGGGCGGCGTTCTGCTGCACGACATGATCCATGTCATTGACGGCCGAGTTGATCTGGCTGATGCCGTCGGCCTGCTCCCGGGACGCCGAGGAAATTTCGTTCATGATGGCCGTGACACCCTGCACCGACTGGACGATCTCGCCCATGATCCGGCCCGCGTCCTGGACGCGCTCCGACCCTTCGCGCACCCGCACTGCGGAATCGTCGATCAGCCCCTTGATTTCCTTGGCGGCCTGTGAACTGCGCTGGGCCAGCGACCGGACTTCGCCGGCCACGACGGCGAAACCCTTGCCCTGTTCGCCCGCGCGTGCGGCTTCCACCGCAGCGTTCAAGGCCAGGATGTTGGTCTGGAAAGCGATGCCGTCGATCACGCTGACGATCTCGGCGATCTTGCTCGAGCTCTGGGTGATGCCGGCCATGGTCTCGGCCACGCTGGTGACAGCCGCTCCGCCACGCTGGGCCACATCCGCCGCCGTCTTGGCGAGCTGGTCCGCCTGGGCGGCGTTGTCGGAATTCTGGCGTACGGTGCTGGCCAGTTGCTCCATGCTGGCGGCGGTCTGTTGCAGGGAAGCCGCCTGCTGCTCGGTGCGGCCGCTGAGGTCCGTGTTGCCGGCGAAAATTTCCTGGGAGCCCAGACGGATCTCGCCCACGCCATTGCGCACCGTGGACACCATGCGTACCAGACTTTCCTGCATGCGCTGCATCGCCAGGTAGAGCACGCCGATCTCATTGCGCGACGGAACCTGGATGGCCTCGGTGAGGTCGCCCGCCGCGATCCGGTCGAAATGCCGGCCAGCTTCGCGCAGCGGCCGCAGCACCACACGCTGCAGGAACAGATAGGCGGCCACGGCGAACAGCAGCGCCACCCCCATGGACACGCCCACGATCAGGATCACCAGGCGCAGGTGCGCGGCTTCGTCCGCCATCGCCTGGGTGGTCAACTCCTGCTGGTGCTGTTTGAGCGCCTGGACGGCTTGCTCGAACTGGCGCTCCACCGGCCCGACGCTCCCGGACTGCAAAGCGTCGTACTGCTCGATATTGCCGGCCTTGAGCTGTGCCAGCACGGGCGGCAACTCCTTGTCGAGCAACTGGGCGTAGATCTTGATGATCTGCTCGACCTGAGGTCCCTGCTCGCCATCAGTCAAGTGTTCCTCGGCGGTCGCGCGGAACCGGCCGAGCGCCTCGCGCGCCTGTCCCAGGCGCTGCTCGACCTGTGCGATCAAGGCACGGGAACTGTCGCTGAGTCCGTTGGAGCCGCCGGACTGACTGTCCGTCGCCCATTCGGACAGGATGGCGCTGTTGGCCAGATCGCTGTTGACGACGATGCTGCCCAGGGTACGCCCCATCAGCACCTGGATTGTGCGATAGCGATCGACGGAGTCATCCAGCAGGCCGACTGCTACGTCGTCAGCGCTGATTTCCCGCAACGCGTCATTGTTCATCTTCAGGGACAGCACGCCCAGCAGTGCCCCCGAAATCAGCATGAAGAAGAAAAAAACGAGCACCAGAATCAGACTGGTGCGGACTTTGAGCGCGCCGATGAGCGATTTTCCGCCTGATTGCATGAGATTGAACCCAGTGAATGGAATACGCCGAGGGATAGGCCAAGAGGAGCCGCCCGGTCAGGCGACCGCGTCCTCGACCAACGCCATTTCCTCGCTGGTCATGAGCTTTTCGATGTCCACCAGGATGAGCATGCGCTCGCCGACGGTACCGATGCCCGTCAGATGCTCGGTGGAAAACGCCGAGCCGAACTGCGGCGCCGCGCTGATCTGCGACGCCTGCAGGATCAGCACGTCGGACACGCCGTCGACCACCACGCCCACCACGCGGGAACGCACATTGAGGATCACCACCACGGTCTGCGAAGTGTATTCGACATTGTCCATGTTGAACTTCAGGCGCAGATCGACGATGGGCACGATCACACCGCGCAGATTGGTGACTCCCTTGACGAAGGAAGGCACGTTGGCGATGCGCGTGACGGTCTGACTGTCGTAGCCCCGGATCTCCTGCACCTTGAGGATGTCGATCCCGTATTCCTGACTGGCCAGGGTGAAGATCAGGAATTCCTTGCCCTGGGTTTCTCCCTGCGCCTGCGTGGGGGTGGCTTGATTCATGATGGCTCCGGATGGGTGTGGAGGGTCAGGCGGCCGCGCCGGCCCGCAACGAAGTGGTGCGCCGCAAGGCGAACACGTCAACGATCAGGGCCACGCTGCCGTCGCCCAGGATCGTGGCGGCCGAGATGCCCGGCACCTTGCGATAGTTGGTTTCGAGATTCTTGACCACGACCTGATGCTGGCCGATGAGATGATCCACCATCAGGGCGAAGCGCTGGTCCTCCGCCTGGAGGATGACGGCGATGGCCCGTGTCAGATCGGTTTCCGCCTGCCCCACGTTGAAGACCTCGTGCAGCGCGACGATGGGCAGATACTCGCCGCGCACATGCAATACCTGCTCGGTCTCGGAAATGCGATGGATCTGGTCATCAGTGGCCTGCATGGACTCGGTGACATGGGACAGCGGCAGGATGAAGGTTTCTTCGCCGACCTTGACCGACATGCCATCCAGGATGGCCAGCGTCAAGGGCAGCACGATGCGGGTGGTGGTGCCTTCGCCCTTGCGCGAGGAAAGCTGCACATGGCCGCCCATGCTCTGGATATTGCGCCGCACCACATCCATCCCGACCCCCCGGCCGGAAATGTCCGTGACTTTTTCCGCCGTGGAGAACCCCGGCGCGAAGATCAATTGCCACAGCTCGTCGTCGGGGGTCGCCTCGGAAACAGGGAAACCGGAAGCGATCGCCTTTTTCAGGATCCGCTCGCGATTCAGGCCGGCGCCGTCGTCGATCACGTCGATGATGATCTGGCCGCCGTTGTGCTGCGCCGACAGAATCAGTGTGCCTTCCGGATCCTTTCCCTGGGCGATACGGGCGTCCGGTGTTTCCAGACCGTGGTCCAGGCTGTTGCGCACCAGATGGGTCAGTGGATCGATGATCCGTTCGATCAGGCTCTTGTCGAGTTCGGTCGCCTGCCCCTTGGTGACCAGCCGGATGCGCTTGCCCAGCTTGGTGGCGTTTTCCCGCACCACGCGCGGAAAACGGCTGAAGACGTAATCCATCGGCATCATGCGGATGGACATCACGGCTTCCTGCAGATCGCGCGCGTTGCGTTCCAGTTGCTCGATGCCATTGAGCAGGCGATCATGCAGCACCGGATCCAGCGTCTGGGATGTCTGCAGCAGCATGGCCTGGGTGATGACGAGCTCTCCCACCAGGTTGATGATCTGGTCGACCTTTTCCACGCCTACGCGGATGGTGCCGCTTTCCTTGGGTTTGGCGGCCTTGGACCCGCCGCCCCCCCCGGAGGAGGCGGCGGATTCGGCCGCGTCACGGGAACCGGACGGCTCCGGCGCTTCCTGGGCGGGCGCGGCGGAGGGGATCTCGCTCACCGACGGTGCCGGCACGTGGTCCGCCACGGGTGCCACGGCGGCCGTGGGCGCTTCGGCGGCAGCCGCGGCGCCCGGCAAAGCCTCGCGGACGACGGAGACCTGGTCCGCATTCACGATGAAGCAGCAGACGGCTTCGAGATCGTCGGCCGACGTGGTGGTGCGCAGCCATAGCGACAGATCGCCGCCGTTCTGATCGCGATGCAGGATCTCGCCCATGAGGGCCATTTCATTGACGAGAGATTCGACGTCCTTGTCCTGGATGCGGCTGATCCGGATGCGGACCGGCAGATCACCCGACGTCGCGGCCGCGACGGCCTGGGACGCCGGAACGGCCGCCGCCGGAGCCGGAGTCGCCGGGGCTCCGCCCTGCTGCTGTTCCAGAGCAAGCTGACGCAGTTGGGCGCAGATCCGCTCATAAACCTGCTGATCGGGCTTTTCCGAACCGCGATAGGCGGCGACTTGGTCGGTCAACACGTCCTTGGTCTCCAGAAAGAGGTCGATCATATCCTGACGCAGGGGCATCTCCCCATGGCGGATGAGATCCAGCAGGTTTTCCAACAAGTGGGTGGTCTTGGCCAACTCTTCGAAGCAGCCGAAAGTGCCCGCCCCGCCCTTGATGGAATGCGCGGCACGGAAAATGCCGTTGAGCACGTCCGGATCCGGCTGTTCCAGATCGAGGTTCAGCAACTGCTGCTCCATATTGGTCAGCAGTTCGTCGGCCTCGTCGAAGAACGTGTCGAAAAACTCACTCAGGTCCACGCCTGCACTCATGATCCATCCTCACCCTGGATTGCCGGACGCGCCGGCCGGGAGAACCGCCGGCGCACTTTTGGATTGCCCCGCTGAAGGGGATACGGTCGCCGCGCCCTGCCCTGGAGCCGCGCCCGCCGCAGGGGCGGAAACGGCCGGCGCCGGCGGAACGGCCGGCGCAATGGCGGGACCGGCCCCGGGGGCCGGTGGCGGACTCGCCTGGGACGCAGCGCCGACCCCCGCGCCGGCATTTCCCTGACCTGGGGGGGATTGCCTAAGCAATTCCAGCCGCTCATGGATTTTCACACCCTCCTGACCGGAGGCGTTCTGCTCGTCGATACGCCGTTCGGCGCGACGATTCAGTACCAGAATGCTGATCCGGCGGTTGACGGCCGCCAGGGGGTCGTCCTTGACGAGATCGACGGTATCGCCCAACCCGAGGATGCGCTTGATCTTGTTCTCGACCAGGCCGCCGGCGACCAGCTCGCGCCGCGCCGCGTTGGCCCGATCGGCCGACAATTCCCAGTTGCTGTAATTCCGGTCGCCGGACGCATAGCGGGTCGCGTCGGTATGGCCGGAAATCGTGATCGAATTCGGCAGTCGGCTGATCAGCGGAGCGAGTTCCCGCAGGATGTCGCGCATATAGGTCTGCACCACCGCGCTGCCGGTGGCGAACATCGGCCGGTTCTGCTGGTCCAGAATCTGGATCCGCAAGCCGTCCGGCGTCATGTCCAGGAGCATCTGGGGCCTGAATTGGCGCAGCACCGGATTGTTCTCGATCAGGTTCTCGAGATTCTGCTTCAGGTTCTCCAGGTTTTCCTGATCGATCAGATCCTGCTGGGACTCAAGGTCGCCCTCGGGGGTGGACGACGGCAAGGGATGCGGATTGGGGATCACGCTGGGATCCCCGCCGGGGATCTGGGACTTGCTGCTGTCCATTTTTTCGCCGCCCGTGATCGCGGTCATCAACGGCATGCGGAAATACTCCGCGATGGACTGCAGGTCCTTTTTCGGCACCAGCAGCAACAGCCACATCACCAGGAAGAACGCCATCATCGCGGTCATGAAGTCCGCATAGGCGATCTTCCAGCTGCCTCCGTGATGGGATTCGCCATACGCCCGCTTGCGACGGACGACGACGCGGCCGGTATCGTGTTTGGCCATGCCTTACGTCCCCTCGCCTCAGCGGCTGGTTGCCTGGTTCTTGGCCTGCCGCACATGAGCCTCGAGCTCGGAGAACGAGGGACGGACGGACGAGAACAGAACCTTGCGGCCGAATTCGACGGCCAGCGGCGGCGGGTAACCGTTCATGCTGGCCAGCAGGGTGACCTTGATGCATTCCAGCACCTTGATCGAGGCCACCGACTGACGTTCGACCGCCGAAGCGAACGGCGCGCAGAAACCATAGGACAGCAGGATGCCCAGGAAAGTGCCCACCATCGCCTTGGAGATCAGATCGGCCAGGATGGCCGGCGGTTGATCGACGGCCGCCAGCGCCTTGACCACCCCCAGCACGGCGGCCACGATACCGAAGGCCGGCAACCCGTCGGCCACGGCGCGCACGGCATTGACCGGGGAGTGGTGTTCATTGTGCAACGCCTCGATTTCCTGATCCATCAGCGTTTCGATCTCGAAGGAATTCATGTTCCCGCTGATCATGATGCGCAGATAGTCAGTCAGGAACTCCATCAGCTTGGGGTCCTGCTGGACCAGAGGATACTGGGTGAAGATGGCGCTGGTCTTGGGGTCCTCGATATCGGATTCGATGGACATCAGGCCGTCGCGCCTGGCCTTGTTCAGGAGGACGTACAGCAGGGCCAGCAGCTCCATATAGAGCGATTTGCCGTAAGGGTTGCGCTTGATCGCCTTGGGCACGGCCTCCAGGAGCAACTTGATCGAAGCCCCGTTGCTGGAAGCGATGTATGCCCCCAGCGCCGCGCCGCCGATGAGGGTGAATTCGAAGGGCTGGTACAGGGCGCCCATGTGGCCGCCCATCGCGACGAAACTGACAAAGACCCCCGCCGTTACGATGAGGTACCCCAGGATGATAAACACGTGCGCACGCCTCGAGAATCAGAATACCGTGATCATCCCCTGTTTTCCTGCATTCAAAAGCACGGTTAAACAGGCCTTTTTGTCCACAAATCCCTAGTCTGCTCGACCAGGGGCTGTCCGCCCTAAGCGGACATGCGCACGACCGGTCGCCGTCTTGCGCGGGTCTTGCCCGCCCGGGGCGGCGGCTTGCAGATCGCGCAGACGAAGCCAGACTCCGGATCGTGCGCATGGGCGACGAACTGTCCCTGGCATTGCTGGCAACCGGACAATTGCACCAGTCCGCTTTCAAAAAACCGCACCAGCATCCAGGCGCGCGTGAAGCTGAGCACGGGTTCGTCTGTTTTTTCTCCGGGCTGCAGACCTACGGAGGACTGCTCGAGATACAGACGATAGGCCTCCACCAGGGCCTGCGACTTTTTCGCCGGGGTGAAGACGTCCATGTAACGGTAGATGTTGTAGAACAGACTGGAATGGATGTTCGGCAACCAGGTCATGAACCAGTCCACCGAGAACGGCAGCATGCCCTTGGGGGGCGAGGCGCCCTTGACCTCGCGGTACAGGCGCGCCAGCCGGTCATAACTGAGTGACGTCTCCGACTGCAGCACCTGGAGACGGGCCCCCAGACGGATCATGTCCGTGGCAAGCAGGATATCGTCGGCTTCCCTGGAAACGCTCTTGCTGGACATGGGTCAGGCAGAGACGGTTTCCTGCCGGGCCATCAGGATGGTGGAATGCGCTTGCTGCAACACGCCGCCCAGCACTTCGTGCGTCAGGGAATTGAGCAGTTGGGCGTCGTTCAGGCGGAAGGCGCACAGTACGGAATTGGAACTGGCCAGCCGGACGATCTGGGCCGGCGACAGATTGAGGACGATTTCCGCGACATCGGCGTCAAAACCGAGTCGAAACATGCCAGCTGCGAGATTTTCACGCAACAATCGCTGGGCCAGCATCAGATAAGACAAATTGACCTCGCGAATGTCGTTCAACAACGTGGCATCGAGAGTGGACATGGGATCCCTTTTGGCTATTACCGAACTCCATGGGTGGAATCCAGCTATCACAGACAGGCCGGAGGTGATGCCTGTCCCCAGAATCAATTGTCACAAATTATCAGTCACAACAATCAAATCCAGACATTAAAAATACATTTTCATGCACATTTGACATGAACGGTAGGAGTATATCCTCAACAGCCTCCAATCTTGACGCTACTTAACAATTATCAAAAGAAATTTTTGTTTTTGAATGTAATCTAATCTAGGGATAACCATGAGTTGGTCATGGCTTACCCCAAGAGATGTTGCTCCGGCACCACATCAGGCCCGGCCCGCGGCAGACTGCATCGAGGCGCTCACGCGTCAAGGAATCAAACAGGGACGCAACGGTACTGTTCAGCCAGGGCCAGAAAGGCTTCCGGATCGCCATCCGAGCCGATTTCCTCGACCAGAATGCGGGAGACCGCGGGCGCGGCCTGGATCGCCCGGTCCGCATGCAAAAAAAGCATCCGGTGGCGCCGGGCCAGCACATCCTCGACGGTGCGGGCATATTCGCGACGCGCGGCGTGCCGGACCATGGCTTCGCTCAGCCCCAGTCCCAGATCGTTGCCGACTCCCGGCAGCGCCTGAACGTCGGCGGCCTCGGTGCCATAGACATGCAAGCCCGGCGGATCCGTCAGGCGCGTAGCAGGCGCATCCGGAGGCGGCGCCCCCAGCAGCGGGAAACGGGCCGTACGGCAAGGCGGCAGTTCCGGCACCAGCCCGGCGTCCCGGCAATGGCGCAGGACATCCTCGGCCATGGAGCGGTAGGTGGTCCACTTGCCTCCGGTGACGGTCACCATCCCGGACGGGCTGACCCGGACGGTGTGTTCGCGGCTGATGGCCTTGGTGCCGCCCTCGTCTTCATGCTCGGGCCGCACCAGGGGGCGCAGCCCGACCCAGACGCTGAGCACATCCTCGGCCCGGGGCGCACGCGCCAGGACGTGTGCGGATTCATTGAGGATGAAGGCGACTTCCTCGGGCAGCGCCCGGGGTTCGCGGGCTACGGCATCGCGCGGCGTGTCGGTGGTCCCGAGAATCAGATGCCCCAGCCAGGGGACGGCGAACAGCACCCTGCCATCCCGGGTGCGCGGCACCAGCAAGGCTTCCGTCGACGGCATGAAGGACCGGTCGACCACCAGGTGCACTCCCTGACTGGGCGCCACCATGGGCGTGGTGTCCTGTCCGCGGGCCGCGTCGTCGAGGCGACGCAGATCGTCGACCCAGACCCCGGTGGCGTTGATGACGCAACGGGCGCGGACCGTGCCCTCGCGGCGTGCGCCGTCACTCAGGGCGTCGCGCCAGCGCACGCCCCCGACGCGGCCGTTTTCATGCAGCACATCGATGACAGGGCAGTAATTCAGCACCAGGGCCCCCTGGACGGCCGCCGTGCGGGCCAGGGTCAGGGCCAGACGAGCATCGTCGAACTGTCCATCCCAATACTTGACGCCGCCGAACAGGCCGGCTGTCTGCAAGCCCGGCAATTGGGCCGCCGTGCGGGCGCGTCCCAGCCATTCCGTGCGGCCCAGGCTGGCGGAGCCTGCCAGGGCATCGTAGACTTTCAGGCCGGTGCCGTAGAAGGGCACTTCCCAGGGTCTGTAGGCGGGCATGACAAAAGCCAAAGGCTGGGCCAGGTGCGGCGCGTTGTTCAGCAGCGCCCTGCGTTCGTGCAGGGCTTCGCGCACCAGACCGATGTTGCCTTGGGCCAGATAGCGGACCCCTCCGTGCACGAGCTTGGTCGCGCGCGACGAGGTGCCGCCGGCAAAATCGCAGGATTCCAGCAGCAGGACCGACAGCCCCCGCAGCCGGGCATCCAGGGCGACGCCCAGGCCGCTGGCGCCGCCACCAATGACGATCAGATCGACCTCGGTCAAGGCCTCGAGATCATGCAGCAATCGATCCCGATCCGTCGTGACGGGCGGCAGGACAGCGTTCTGGGACATCTTTCACACTCCGATCAACGGACGCGGCCTTCCTTCCAGGCCTGCAACAGGGAATCGTAAGACACGGTCTCCGGCTTCGGATTCTCATTGGCGAGCTTCTTCCACGGGGCGTGCTCATCACTGAGCCACTTGGCCGGATCGCTCTTTTCATTGAGCTTGGGCGCGCAGCGCTTCATGCCGGCGCGCTGCAGCCGTGACATGACCTTGTCCATTTCATTGGCCAGATTGTCCATGGCCTGCTGCGGCGTCTTTTCCCCGGCGATGGCCTGGGAAACGTTGCGCCACCACAGTTGCGCGAGCTTCGGATAATCAGGCACATTGGTGCCGGTCGGAGTCCAGGCCACACGCGCCGGGCTGCGATAGAACTCGATCAGACCGCCGTACTTGTTGGCGTTCTTCGTGAAGTAATCGCTGTGAATGTCGCTGTCGCGGATGAAAGTCAGGCCCTCGATGGATTTTTTCAGCGAGGTCGTCTTGGCGGTCACGAACTGGGCATACAGCCAGGCGGCGGCGACCTTGTCCGGATTGTGGTCCTTGAAGAAGGTCCAGGAACCCACGTCCTGGTAGCCGTTCTGCATGCCATCCTTCCAGTAAGGGCCGTGCGGGGCCGGCGCCATGCGCCACTTGGGCGTGCCGTCCTCGTTGACCACCGGCAAGCCCTTCTTGGTCATGTCGGCCGTGAAGGCGGTGTACCAGAAAATCTGCTGGGCGATCTCGCCCTGGGCCGGCACGGGGCCCGCCTCGGAGAAGGTCATGCCCAGCGCTTCCTTGGGCGCGTACTGCTTCATCCAGTCAATGTACTTGGTCAGGGCATAGACGGCGGCCGGCGAGTTGGCCGCCCCGCCGCGCGCCACGGACGCGCCGACCGGCGTGCATTTGTCGTCGGCCACCCGGATGCCCCACTCGTCCACCGGCAGGCCGTTGGGGGTGCCCTTGTCAGCCGAGCCCGCCATCGACAGCCAGGCGTCGGTGAATCGCCAGCCCAGGGACGGATCCTTCTTGCCATAGTCCATGTGACCGTAGATGGGCTTGCCGTCCAGGGTCTTGATGTCCTCGGAGAAGAACTTGGCGATGTCCTCGTAGGCGGTCCAGGTGACCGGCACACCCAGTTCGTAGCCGTACTTGGCCTTGAATTTTTCTTTCAGGTCCGGCCGGTTGAACAGGTCGTAGCGGAACCAGTACAGATTTGCGAACTGCTGGTCGGGCAACTGGTACATCTTGCCGTCCGGCGCGGTGGTGAAGGACGTGCCGATGAAGTCCTTCAGGTCCAGATTCGGATTGGTGTATTCCTTGCCGGCGCCATTCATGTAATCGGTGAGCGACAGGACTTCGCCATAGCGATAGTGCATGCCGATCAGGTCGGAATCGGAGATCCAGCCGTCATAGATGGATTTGCCCGACAGCATCGAGGTCTGCAGCTTCTCGACCACGTCGCCTTCCTGGATCAGATCATGGTTGACCTTGATTCCGGTGATTTCCGTGAAGGCCTTGGCCAGGACTTTGGATTCGTATTCGTGGGTGGTAATGGTTTCGGACACCACGTTGATTTCATTGACCCCTTTGGCCTTGAGCTTGGCGGCGGCGTCGATGAACCATTGCATTTCGGCCATCTGCTGATCCTTGCTCAGCGTGGACGGCTGGAATTCGTTGTCGACCCATTTCTGGGCCTCGGCGGTGCCGGCCCAGGCGGCCTGGCCTCCCAGGGCGCAAGCGACGGCCAGCGCCAAGGCGGTATGGCGGAATCTCATTATGTTCTCCTCTGTGTGCTCCCCTGCCCTGTCGACCGTCGCCGCCCGGGGAAATAGGCCGCGCCGGAAATGCATCCACGTCGCCGCTTGCAAGCGGCTCAATTCCAAACTGTGACATCTCTCCACGTCGCCGCTTGCAAGCGGCTCAATTCCAAACCGTGACATCTCTCCACGTCGCCGCTTGCAAGCGGCTCCGATTCGCCAGGCTGATGACAGTCCGCAGGGGACTGTCATCAGTCCAGGCTCATCCCTTCCTCATGATCAGTGCCAGTGCGCCCATGGACAGCGCGAAGCTGATCCAGACGGAGGGCTCCTCGTCCAGGGCGAACCAGTCCATGAAGTTTTCGCCCAGGCCGAGGAAGGCCAGGTTGATGTAGGCGGCCACCAGCAGGCCGATGAACAGGCGGTCGCCGCGCGTGGTTGCCATGGGCAGAAAGCCTTTGCGCAGCAGCGTGGGCGAGCGGATTTCCCAGACCGTCATGAAAGCCAGCATCAGCGCGATGCAGATGAAGAACACAGCGGTGGGCGTGGTCCAGACCATCCAGTCGAACATGGCGTACTCCTTTGAGTGTGGCCGGCTCAGACCCGCCCCATCGCGAAGCCCTTCGCGATGTAGTGGCGCACGAACCAGATGACGATGGCGCCCGGCACGATGGTGAGCGTGCCGGCCGCCGCGAGGGTGGCCCAGTCCATCCCCGAGGCGGAGACCGTGCGGGTCATGATCGCCACGATGGGCTTGGCGTCGACGCTGGTCAGCGTACGCGCCAGCAGCAGCTCCACCCAGCTGAACATGAAGCAGAAGAAGGCCGCCACCCCCACCCCCGACTTGATCAGCGGCAGGAAGATCGTCAGGAAGAAGCGCGGAAAGCTGTAGCCATCTATATAGGCGGTCTCGTCAATTTCACGAGGGATGCCGCTCATGAAGCCTTCCAGGATCCAGACCGCCAGCGGCACGTTGAACAGCAGGTGCGCCAGCGCCACGGCCCAGTGCGTGTCCATCAGCCCCAGGGTGGAGTAGAGCTGGAAGAACGGAAGCAGGAACACCGCGGGCGGCGTCATGCGGTTGGTCAGCAGCCAGAAGAACACGTGCTTGTCGCCCAGGAACGAATAGCGCGAGAAGGCGTAGGCCGCCGGCAAGGCCACGGCGATCGCCATGATCATGTTCAGGCAGACGTAGATCAGGCTGTTGACGTAGCCCATGTACCAGGACGGATCGGTCAGGATCAACCGGTAGTTGTCCAGCGTGAATTCGCGCGGAAAAAGGGAGAACTCGGCCAGAATGCCCTGATTGGTCTTGAAGCTCATGACCACCATCCAGTAAATGGGGATCAGGGCGAACGCCAGGTACAGAACCAGGAAGATGGTGCGCTTGCGCGGCAGGAACGAACGGTCAGTCATGGGCGGCTTCCGAATCCCGGGTGCCGACGCGCAGCATCCAGTTGTACAGGACGAAACAGAACATCAGGATGATGAGGAAATAGATCAGGGAAAAAGCGGCCGCCGGCCCCATGTCGAACTGGCCGATGGCCTTCTGGGTCAGGTACTGGCTGAGGAACGTCGTGGAATTGCCCGGTCCGCCGCCCGTCAGCACGAAAGGTTCGGTGTAGATCATGAAGCTGTCCATGAAACGCAGCAACACGGCAATCATCAGCACGCCGCGCATCTTGGGTAGCTGGATATAGCGGAACACGGCCCATTTGCTGGCGCCGTCGATGCTGGCGGCCTGATAATAAGCTTCAGGAATGGACTGCAGACCGGCGTAGGCCAGCAGCGCCACCAGCGGCGTCCAGTGCCAGACGTCCATCAGCAGCACGGTCAGCCAGGCGTGGACGGGATTGCCGACGTAGCTGTAGTCCAGCCCCAGGCGGGCCAGTACCCAGCCAAACAGGCCGATGTCGGTACGTCCGAAGATCTGCCAGATCGTGCCCACCACGTTCCAGGGGATCAGCAGCGACAGGGATACGATCACCAGCACGGCCGAGGCCCGCCAGCTGCGGGCCGGCATGGACAGGGCCAGCGCCACTCCGAGGGGAATCTCGATGGCCAGCACGGAGCCGGAAAACAGCAATTGCCGCCACAGCGCCGCGTGCAGGTCCTCGTCGCGCATGATGCTGGTGAACCATTCGGTGCCGACAAAGACCGCATTGTCGGGCGAAATAATATCCTGGACCGAGTAATTGACCACGGTCATCAGCGGGATGATGGCGGAGAACGCCACGCACAGAATCACAGGCAGGATCAGCCACCAGGCCTTCTGGTTGACGGGTTTGACGGTCGCACTCATCCCACGAGCTCCTCGTTGCGGTAATAGCGGGTATGGGGGCCGAGCAGCGCCAGATGCACGACCTCGCCTTCGACGGGCGGCTCGGCGTCGGCCGGCAGGTGGATCTTCACATCCCGATCGCCGACCCGGACGCCGAGCAACTGGCTGGTGCCGACGTGGCGCACCTGGGTCACCGTGGCCGGCACGGCCCCCGCGCCATCGCCGGGCACGAGACCGAGGTATTCGGGCCGGATGCCCAGGGTCAGCGGACCGACCGGCAAGGTCGGGGCCTCTGGTTGGCCGAGGCGCCGCTCGCCCAGCCAGAGCGCTCCGTCGGCGCGCACTTCGACCGGCAACAGATTCATGCCGGGCGAGCCGATGAAATGCCCCACGAAAGTGTGGCGCGGCCGCTCGAAGAGGTCCGCCGGAGTGCCCTGCTGGACCACCCGGCCGCGCGCCATCACCAGCACCTGGTCGGCGAAAGTCATGGCCTCGACCTGGTCGTGGGTGACGTAGATCAGCGTCAGGCCCAGTTCATGATGGATCTGCTTGAGTTTGCGGCGCAGCTCCCATTTCAGGTGAGGATCGATCACCGTCAGGGGCTCGTCGAACAACACCGCCGAAACGTCCGGGCGCACCAGCCCCCGACCCAGGGAGATCTTCTGCTTGGCATCGGCCGCCAGATTGGCCGCACGCTGATCGAGCCGGCCGGACAGATCGAGCATTTCCGCGATGCGCCCGACGCGTTCGCGGATCTGACCAGCCGGCACCCTGCGGTTGCGCAAGGGGAAAGCCAGGTTTTCCCCGACCGTCATGGTGTCGTAGATCACGGGAAACTGGAACACCTGGGCAATGTTGCGTTCCTGGGGCGTGGCGCGTGTGCGGTCCACGCCATCGAAACGGATGGCGCCGTGCGATGGCGAGACCAGGCCCGAGATGATGTTGAGCATGGTGGTCTTGCCACAGCCGGACGGCCCCAGCAAGGCATAGGCTCCGCCGTCTTCGAAGGTGATGTCCAGCGGCAGCAGCGCATAGTCGGCGTCGGAACGGACAGTGTGCGCGTAGCTGTGGGCCAGTTGAAGCTCGATCCGTGCCATGTCAGGCCTCCCGCGCCTGGGGCGCCCGCAGCAAGGATTCATCCGGACCGAACACATAAGCCCGGCGGCTGGAAAAATGCAAGGTCACGGCATCGCCCAGGCTGTGATGCCGGACACCCGGCATCTGGGCCACCAGATTCCCGACCGGGGTCTCGGCATGGACATAAGTGGCGGACCCGGAGATCTCAGCGAGCTGGACTCGCCCGGGAATCCGGCAGTCTCCACCCATGTCGGTGAGCGACAGGTCGGCCGCGCGCAGGCCGACAGTCACGTCACCATCGGGCACGTCCTGGCCAGCCGGCAGATTCACGCCTGCCAGCGCCCGCAGGCTGACCGCCGCGCGGCCGGCGCGGGCCTCAAGGAAGTTCATGGGCGGATCGCTGAACGCGCGCGCCACCCGGATCGAGGCGGGCCTCCGGAACACTTCCAGCGTCGGGCCGTACTGCAGCAGTTCGCCCTGGTCCAGCACGGCCGTATACCCGCCGAGCAACAGCGCCTCGCCAGGTTCGGTCGTGGCGTAGACGACAGTGGAGCGGCCCTGGTCGAACAGGGTGCCGAGTTCTTCGCGCAATTCCTCGCGCAGCTTGTAGTCCAGGTTGACGAGCGGTTCGTCCAGCAGCATCAAGGGGGCGTCCTTGGCCAGGGCGCGCGCCAGGGCGACTCGCTGCTGCTGGCCGCCGGACAGTTCGGACGGCAGGCGGTCCAGAAACTCTTCGATATGGAGCGAGCGGGCAATCTCGCGCACCCGGGGCATGAAGTCGGCTTCGCCGCGCAGCCGCAGCGGCGAAGCGATGTTGGCGGCCACCGTCATGGACGGGTAATTGATGAACTGCTGATACACCATGGCGACGTTGCGGTGACGCACCGGAAGGCCGGTGACGTCGACGCCGTCGACCAGAACCCGGCCGGTGGTGGGGACGTCCAGACCGGCCATCAACCGCATCAGGCTGGTCTTGCCCGCGCGGGTCACGCCCAACAGCACCGTGACGGCGGATTCCCGCGGCGTCAGGTCCAGGGGGTGAAGCCAGGTTTCGGCGCCGACTTTCTTGGCGACGCGAGCCAGCTCGAGTTGCATGGGCCCTTACTCCAAAAGTTCCTTTTTGTGAATTATTGTTCGTTTTCACTCTTTTTTCTGTCCATATAAACCCTAAGATTCTTTCCTTTCCTTTCGCTGTACAGTGTGCCGGTCATGACGAAGGCCGATTCCATGCACCCCAACCCCCGCCAGATCAAGCTGCTCAACCGCCTGCAGGGCACGGGTTCCTGCAGCCTGGAAACCCTGGCCGGCGACCTGGACGTCACGGTCCAGACGGTCCGCCGCGACGTCCAGCGCCTCGCCGAAGCGAACCTGCTGGTCCGCTTCCACGGCGGGGTCCGGCTGCCCAATTCGACCATCGAGAACATCGCCTATCGCCAGCGCGCCCAACTGCACGCCGCCGAAAAGGAACGCATCGCCCAGGCCATCGCGCGCGAGATTCCCAACGACTGTTCGCTGCTGATCAACATCGGCACCACCACGGAAGCGATCGCGCGCGCGCTGTCCGGCCATACAGGGCTGCGGATCATCACCAACAACGTCAATGTGGCCTACACCCTGGGCCGGCAGCCCGGTTGCGAGGTCATCCTGGCCGGAGGCAACGTACGCGCCCGCGACCTGGGCATCGTGGGTGAAGCCACGGTGGAATTCATCCGCCAGTTCCGCGCCGACATCGCGCTGATGGGCATATCCGGCATCGAGGCCGACGGGACGCTGCGCGACTACGACTTCCGCGAGGTCAAGGTGTCCCAGGCCATCATGCAGTCGGCCCGGGAGGTCTGGATGGCCGCGGATACCAGCAAATTCCACCGTCCGGCCATGGTCAGGCTGGGAGAACTGTCCCAGATCGGCCGCCTGTTCACCAACGCACGCCCCCCGGAACCTTTCCCTGGTCTGCTCAAGGCCGCCGGCGTGGACTGCGTCATCGCCCCCTGAGGATATCCAGTCATGACTTACCTGCTCGCCCTGGACCAGGGCACTTCCAGCACCCGCAGCATCGTCTTCGACCGTCAGGGCCGCATCGTGGGCCTGGCACAGCGGGAATTCACCCAGCATTATCCGCAGCCCGGCTGGGTCGAACATGATCCGCTGGAAATCTGGCAGACGCAGCGCGACACGATCGGCGAGGCCATCCACCGGGCCGGCGTAGCCGCGCGCGACATCCGCGCCATCGGCATCACCAACCAGCGCGAGACCACCGTGGTCTGGGACCGCCGCACGGGGGAGCCCATCCACAGGGCGATCGTCTGGCAGGACCGCCGGGCTGAACCGACCTGCGCCGATCTGCGCGAGCAAGGCCTGGAACCGGAGATCCTGAAACGCACCGGCCTGCGCGTCGATGCCTATTTCTCCGCCACCAAGCTGAAATGGATCCTGGACCATGTCCCTGGCGCACGCGCCCGCGCCCAGGCCGGGGATCTGTTGTTCGGCACCGTGGACAGCTGGCTGATCTGGAATCTGACAGGCGGCCGGCACCACCTGACCGACGTCAGCAATGCGGCGCGCACCATGCTGATGGACGTGCATACCAACGCCTGGGATCCGGAACTGCTCGACTGGCTGGACGTGCCGGCACGCATGATGCCCGGCATCCTGCCTTCATCGGCCGATTTCGGCGCCACGGACCCCGAACTGCTGGGCCTTGCCGTGCCGATCTGCGGCGTGGCCGGCGATCAGCAGAGCGCCTTGTTCGGCCAGGCGTGCTTTCATCCCGGCATGGCGAAGAACACCTATGGCACCGGTTGCTTCATGTTGATGCACACGGGCGACCGCTTCCAGGTATCAGGCAACGGTCTGGTGACGACCAGTGCGGCACAGCCCGACACGCGCCCCGCCTACGCGCTGGAGGGCAGCGTATTCGTGGGTGGCGCCGTGGTCCAGTGGCTGCGTGATGGCCTGCGCGCTTTCGTGCGCAGCAGCGACATCGAAGAACTGTCCCGCAGCGTGCCGGACTCGGGCGGCGTGATGTTCGTGCCTGCCTTCACCGGCCTGGGAGCGCCCTGGTGGGATCCCGACGCGCGCGGCACCATCACCGGCCTGACGCGCGGCACCTCGATGGCCCATATCGCCCGGGCAGCCCTGGAAAGCATCGCCTACCAGAGCGCCGCCCTGCTGCAGGCCATGAGTCGCGACGCCCAGGCAGCCGGCGCGGCCCCGCTGCAGGAACTGCGCGTAGACGGCGGCGCCTGCGTCAATGATCTGCTGATGCAGTTCCAGGCGGACCTCCTGGGCATTCCCGTCCTGCGTCCCACCATGGTGGAAACCACGGCCCTTGGAGCGGCCTTTCTGGCCGGCCTGCAGGCCGGGGTCTACGCCGACCTGCGGGAGCTGGAATCGCTCTGGAGGGTCGAACGCCGTTTCGAGCCGCTCATGCCGCGCGACGAGGCGGCCAGGCGGCTGGCGGAATGGGACCACGCGATCCGCCAGGCCTGCGCGCGCTGAACCGGACCGCCCGCAATCCCGATAAAATGAGGCCTTGCACGCGCCCGGCCGGGCGCGTGACCGGCGTATGGCCGGGCCTCACAAGCACAGGACCCCCATGCTGAAGAAACTGATCCTGGTCGTGGCGATCTTCCTCGTCATCCTGCTCGCCCTGAGCTTCGGGGAAAGCGTCTTCCGCGAAGTGTTCGCCTGGATCTCGTCCCTGACAGGCGTGCTGATCCGCAACTTCGGCGACCTGTATTACGCCGCGGCGGACTATCTGCGCGCCCACACCGGCAAGGTCCTGCTGGCGCTGGCCCTGACCGTCCCCGCCAGCCTGTGGATCCTGCGCTCGCGCGGCGATGCACTGGGCCAACCGGCCGGCCAGCGCAAGATCGCCATCGTGCTGGCGGTTTTCCTGGGCTGGCTCGGCGCGCACCGCTTTTACCTGGGCCAGATCGGCTGGGGTCTGGGACTGCTGATCCTCTGCTGGATCTTCTTGCCCCTGGCCGTCGTGGTGGGGCTGATCGACGCGATCCGCTATCTCTTCATGGACGACGACACCTTCGCGGCAACCCAACTGTCCCGGTAAGCCTCACACCCATGCCGGACCCGCATTCCGACTACCGCCTGCTGGACATCCCTTTCGGCGCCGGCCCGCTGGCCGACGAAGTCCTGCTGGCCGCAGCCATCCAGGAGCCGGTCGCCTGCCTCTGGCGAACGGCCCCTGGGCTGGTGGTGCCTCGCACCTACGCGGCCCGTCCGGCATTCGCGGCGGTCCAGGCCGACTTCACCGCCCGGGGATGCCCCGTCCACGTACGGCAATCGGGGGGCGGCGTGGTGCCCCAGGGGCCGGGCATCTTGAACCTGAGTCTGGCGCAGGTATTCGCCGGCCGGCCGCTCGATCATTCCGAAGCCCTCTACCGGCACCTGTGCGCGCTGATCAGCGACGCGCTGGCCACCTTCGGCATCGAGACCCGGGCACAGCCGGTCGAAGGCTCGTTCTGCGACGGCAGGTACAATCTGGCCGTGCCGTCCCCCACCCGCAAGATCGCCGGCACTGCGCAGGTCTGGCGGCGCATCCCCGGACACGCGCCCGACCGCCACGTGGGGCTTGTTCATGCCCTGATCCTGGCGCAGGGCGATCCCGCCGAACTGACGGCGCGCGCCAACGCGCTGGAAGCCGCGCTGGGATCCGCCCGCCGCTATGATGCGGACCGGATCACGACGCTGGACCGCCTGCTGCCGCCGGACGAGCATCCGGATTTTGCGGCGGTCCTGGAGGCACGGCTGCGAGAAACCCTGCGGATCCGGCCGCCGTTGCCGACGACCGCGCCGGCCCGACCGAGACCCGAGACATGAGCCCGACCCCGCTGGAAAACAAGACCGCACGCCTGACCGTGCTGATCGATCCGAACAAGAAAAAAGCCTTCGAGCAGCTCTGCGCCCGCCAGGATCTGACGCCTTCGCAGGTGGTGCGGCAACTGATCCGGGAATACCTGGCCCGCCACGACGTGGACTGGACACCCAGCAAGCCGCGGGCCCGGCCGTAGCGTCGGCGGATCAGGTCCGCGCCGAATCCGCCGAGGCCAGCGCCGCCGCGAGGTCCGGCTGGAAATCGCGCGCGCCCAACCTGGACAAGGTGCCCATGCGATTCAGTTTGGCGCGGATCCTGGCCTCGGCGCCGCACAGGATCACACGCACGCCGCGCGTCTGCGCGGCCGCTATCTCGTCATCGAGCGCCTGCAGCGCCGTGGCATCTGCGAACGGCGACTGATCCAGGCACAGGATCAGCACGGGGGCGCGCGCATCCCGGAATGCGGCCCGCAAGGGCTCGACCGCGGCGAAGAACAGAGGCCCCCGGACCCTCAGCGCGAGGACGCGCGGGCCATCCTCGCCGGCCGCACCGTCCGGGACCGCCACCGGCGCCACATCGACGCTGGACGCCATGCGGCGCAGAAAGTGCAGGACGGACAGCACGATGCCGATGTTGACCGCCACGACGAGGTCGGCGAAAACCGTCAGCAGCAGGGTCAGGCACATGATGATCGCGTCCGCGCGGGGCGCCTGTCGGACCAGGCGCACCACGCGATGCGCCTCGCTCATGTTCCAGGCGACCACGAACAGGATCGCGGCCAGGGTGGCCAGCGGAATGTTGCGCGCCAGCGGCGCGAACGCCAGCAGCACCAGCGCCAGCACCAGGGCATGGACCACACCCGCCAGCGGCGCGATGCCGCCGCTGCGGATGTTGGTGGCCGTCCGGGCGATGGCGCCCGTGGCCGCGATCCCGCCAAACAAGGGACTGATCACATTGGCAAGACCCTGGCCGAGCAGTTCGGCGTTCGAATCGTGCCGCGTCCCGGCCATGCTGTCGGCGACGACGGCCGACAGCAGCGATTCGATGGCACCCAGCAAGGCGATGGTGAACGCCGGGCCGATCAGCGGCACGATCCGGTCCAGCCCGCCCGCTGGCCAATGCGGCATTGGCAATCCGCGCGGCAATTCACCGAAAGTGCTGCCGATGGTGGCCAGTTGCGGGAATTGGGCAATCCCCTGCAGGACCGTCGCCACGATCAGGGCCAGCAGGGGGCCGGGAATCCGCCGAAGCATAGGCACCCGCCTGGGCAGCAGCACCAGCGCCAGCGACCCGAGACCGAAGGCGGTGGTCACCGGATCCAGCTCGGCCAGGTGCCGCACCAGAAACCAGAGTTTTTCATGGAAGAAATGACCCGGCACCGCCGGCAGGCCGAAAAAGGCCTGCCACTGGCCGACCCAGATGATGATGCCGATGCCAGCGGTGAAACCCAGAATCACCGGCAGGGGAATGAACCGGATCACGCCACCCAGGCGTGCCAGGCCGAAGGCGCACAAGATCAGGCCCGCCATCAGGGTGGCGATCTGCAGGCCCTCGACCCCGTGTTCGGCGACGATACCCGACAGGATGACGATGAAGGCCCCCGTGGGGCCGGCGATCTGTACCCGGCTGCCGCCGAACAGGGACACCACCACGCCCGCTACGATGGCGGTGTACAGGCCTTGCTCGGGCTTGACCCCGGAAGCGATCGCGAAGGCCATGGCGAGCGGCAGCGCCACCACGCCGACAATCACGCCCGCCACGATATTGCCCGCCCAGTGCCTGGGTGACCACAGCCCTGCTTTCCAGGCTTCCCGCGCAGCAAACATAAGGTTCCGTCCAATGATCCGCATGTCCGAACTTGGCGCCCATGACTGGCACGCCTTCATTCGATGAACATCACATTATAATTAAATGCACATACCCGGAGGTGCTTCCCGGACATCGACTGATGCTGCAATGCAACGCGCTAAAATGCCGATTGATCAATTTCTTCCTCCGGATTTCAAGTGAGAAAAATCGTCCGCGCCAAATTGCATGGCATTCGCGTCACCGGGGCCGACCTGGACTACCACGGCTCCATCACACTGGACCCCGACCATTGCGAGGCCGCAGGCATCCTCCCCATGGAATTCGTGGACATCTGGAACAAGAATTCCGGCGCCCGCATCAGCACCTATGTGATCTACGGCGAGCGCGGATCGCGCTGCTGCATCCTGAACGGCGCCGCCGCGCGCACCTGCCAGCGCGGCGACGAGGTCATCATCGCCAACTCGGAATACATCCAGGAATCCGAACTGGAACACATCAAACCGGTAGTGCTGACGTTCAATCCCGACAACAGCGTGCGCGAACACCTGGGTTATTCCGTCGGCCGCGACGAGCAGGGCCGGCTCAGCTTCGAGATCGTGCATTTCGATCAAGTGTAGACCAGCTTGCCCCCAGATCGGGCCGATCCTACAATCGAACCCGATACGCCTTTTATCGAGCCTCGCTAGGGGTGCCGTCACGGCGGCTGAGACAGTCCCTTCGAACCTGATTGAGATCATCCTCGCGCAGGAAAGCAGCTCGCTCCGGCGGCTGCTCGTCCGCCGCCGGCGTCTGCTTCCAGCCTTTTCCGACAGGCATGCCATGCAGACATCCGCTTCCCACCCCTCCCCCACCCCCGAGCGCGTCTTCGGCTGGCGCGACCACACGGCCCTATGGTTCAGCCTGGGCGTGGGCTTGCTGGTGATGCAGGTCGGCGCCTATCTGGTGCCGGCGCTGGGCACACGCGACGCCCTGGCGGCCGTGATCGCCGGCTCGATCCTCGGGGCCGGGCTGCTGGCCTGGGTGGCCCGCCTGGGCTGCGACAGCGGTCTGTCCAGCGCCGGCCTGATCCACACCGTCTACGGCCGGCGATTCGCCCGCCTGCCCGTGCTGCTGAACATCGCGCAACTGCTCGGCTGGGCGACCTTCGAGCTGGTCGTGATGCGCGACGGCACCGCCGCCATCATCCACCAGGCGCTGGGTCTGGACACCGGGCTGGCGCTGCCCACGATCTTCTGGGGGCTGATCGTCCTGGCGCTGCTGCGCGGCTCCATGATCACCCTGGTGCGGCGCATCGTCAGCCGCATCGGCCTGCCCCTGGTGGTCCTGTCGCTGATCTGGCTGACCGCCCAGTTCGCCCTCAAGCTGGACAATGAAGGGCTTCGCGCCCTGTGGCTGCGCGCTGGCGACGGCAGCATGAACGCTTTCCAGGCGCTGGATCTGGTGATCGCGATGCCGGTGTCCTGGTTGCCGCTGGTCGCGGACTACGCCCGGCACGGCCGCAGTGGCCGGGGCGCCCTGGCGGGCACCTGGCTGGGCTACACGATCGCCAACATCTGGTGCTACGCGCTGGGCGTGCTGGTGATCACTGTCACCGGTCCGGATCTGGACATGGTGAGCGCCCTGCTGCTGGCGCAGGGTGGACTGGTGGCCCTGGGCCTGATCCTGATCGACGAGCTGGACAATACCTACGGCGACCTGTATTCGGGCTCGGTATCCGCCCAGAGCCTGCGCGGCGACGTGAGCCTGAAGACCTGGGGCACGCTGCTGGCCGCAGTCTCCATCGGGCTGGCGATGGTGCTGCCCATGCACACGCTGGAACCCTTCCTGCTGACGCTCAGTTCGGTCTTCGTACCGCTGTTCGGGACCATCCTGGGACGCCTCGGGACGCAACCCGCCCGCCTGACCGAGGCACCAGGCGCCCTGCACACCGCCCCGGCGCTGATCTGGGTGCTGGGGATCGCGGTCTATCACGCCCTGGCCCAATGGGCGCCGCAATACGGCAGCGCCCTGCCGACGCTGCTGCTGACCTTCGCGCTTGGGGCGCTCAGCGCGCGCGCCGGCGCGAGGGCCGCTCAGGCCGTCTGAACCCCGGGAACGGCCGGAAGCCGGCTGCTTCAGGCCGCCCCTCCCCCCGGGTTCCCCGGGACGCGCCGCGCCTTTATCATGGCAGGCATCGGGAACTTTCCGGGAGACGGAACCATGAGCGACCCCTTCATGCGGGCGGCCATCGAGGAAGCGCGCCAGGGACTGGCCGAGGGCGGTATCCCCATCGGCTCGGTGATCGCGTATCGCGGTGAAATCATCGGGCGGGGTCACAACCAGCGGGTACAGAAAGGCAGCGCCATCCTCCATGGCGAGATGGACGCCCTCGAAAACGCAGGCCGGCGAACGGCCGACGTCTACCGCGAATCCACGCTCTACACCACGCTGTCGCCGTGCCCGATGTGCAGCGGCACGATCCTGCTGTATGGCATCCCGCGGGTAGTCATCGGCGAAAACCGGACGTTCATGGGCGAAGAGGCGCTGCTGCGCGCGCGCGGCGTCGAGATCGAAGTCCTTCAGGATCCGGAATGCCTGGCGCTGATGCGCCGTTTCATCGACGCGAACCCGCGCCTCTGGAACGAGGACATCGGAGTCTGAGCGGCACGGAAACAAGACAGGGTTCATGAAAAAGCCCGCCTCTTCCGAGGCGGGCCGGGTCGGGGGCCCGTTTCGGGCGCCCCTTTGCAAGAAGATGGAGCTGCTTACGTCCGCTGCGCGGCCAGGCCGGCATCGGAGGCGGGCACGGCCGCCTTGCCGTCGAGCAGGGCGGTGACGACCTGCCACATGACGCCCAGGCCGCCGACGATGAAGACCACGTCGCCGAACGTGCGGGTCCAGCGCAGCGTCTGCAGGATGTCCTGCTGCATGAAAGTCTCGCCGCGCGCCCACCAGGTGCCCACGCTGTAGCTGGCGTGAAACTGCATCAGGCCGATCGGCAGCAGACTCAAGGAGATCATCATCACCAGGCCGATGTTCATGCACCAGAACGCCGTCTTCATGAGGCTTTCATTGAATTGCATGCCGGGGCGCAGGTAGCGCAGCACGAACAGGGTGAAGCCCAGGGCCAGGAAACCGTACACACCGAACAGGGCCGCGTGCGCATGCACCGCCGTGGTGTTCAGGCCCTGGATGTAGTAGAGGGCGATCGGCGGGTTGACCATGAAGCCGAACACCCCGGCGCCGAACATGTTCCAGAAGGCCACGGCGACGAAGAACTTCAGCGGCCAGCGCAGATTTTCCATCCACGGCGCACGTTCCTTCAGACGCCAGTTTTCCCAGGCTTCGTAGCCCAGCACGACCAGCGGCACGACTTCCAGGGCGCTGAACGAGGCGGCGATGGCCATGATCGGGGTGGTGGTGCCCGAGAAGTACAGGTGGTGCAGTGTGCCCGGGGTGCCGCCCAGCATGAACAGCACGGCCGAGCTCAGGCTGGCGATCGTGGCGCCGCGCTTGGACACCAGGCCCATGGTCGAGAAGATGAAGGCCAGCGCCGTGGTGGCGAACACTTCGAAGAAGCCCTCGACCCACAGGTGGACCACCCACCAGCGCCAGTACTCCATGACGGAGAGGTGGGTCTTCTCGCCGTAGGCCAGGCCGGCGCCGTAGAACAGGCCGATGCAGACCACGGAAGCGCTGAACAGGGCCAGCAGGTTTTTGTCGCCTTTCTGCCGCAGCGCGGGCACGATGCCGCGGAGCATCAGGAACAGCCAGAACACGATGCCCAGGAACTTGCCGATCTGCCAAAGGCGTCCGAGCTCGACGTATTCATAGCCCTGATGTCCGAGCCAGAAATTCCATTCGGGCGGCAGCAAGTGGGCGATGGCGGCGAAATTGCCGGTGAACGAACCCACGACCACCAGGATCAGCGCCCAGAACAGGACGTCCACGCCGAGTTTCTGGTGCTTGGGGTCCTTGCCGCCATTGAGGATCGGTGCCACGAACAGGCCGATGGCCAGGAAGCCGGTGGCGATCCAGAACAGTGCGGCCTGGATGTGCCAGGTGCGCACCAGGGAATACGGCAGCCATTCGGACGCGTTGATGCCGTAGAAGGTCTGGCCTTCGACCGTATAGTGCGCGGTGAAGCCGCCGATGAAGATCTGCGACACGAACAGCGCCACGACCAGGAACAGGTACTTGCCCAGGGCGCGCTGCGAAGCGGTCAGCGGAATCTGCAGCACCGGGTCGCGGGCCGGCACGGGACCCGCGTCGTCGTGCTCCTTGTGCGTGAACGCCCAGGCCCAGACCAGCAGGCCCACGCCCGCGATCAGGATGATCACGCTCATCACGGACCAGATGATGTTTTCCGCTGTCGGCACGTTGTCGATCAAGGGCTCGTGCGGCCAGTTGTTGGTGTAGCTGGCGACGGTGCCCGGCCGGTCGGTCGAAGCGGCCCAGGCGGTCCAGAAGAAGAAGTTCGCCAGGCGGGCGCGCGCTTCCGGCGAAGGCAGCGTGCCTTCCTTCATGGCGAAGTGCTTGCGCGACTCGTGCAGGGAGGCGTCATCACCGAACAGCTTGTCGTAGTAGATGCCCGTCTGGGCAATGGCCTGCGCGCGCCGGTCGGACACCGTGACGGCGCCCGTGGCGGCGTCATAAGTGTTCTTGCGGTATTCTTCCTTCAAGCGGCGCTGCAGCACGGCCTGGGCGTCCCCGTCCAGTTGGGAGAACTTCATCCCGTACTGCTGCTCGGCGGCCAAGTCCAGCCAGGCGGACAGTTCGCGGTGCAGCCAGTCGGCGGTCCAGTCCGGCGCCTGATAAGCGCCGTGGCCCCAGATGGAGCCGACCGTCATCCCGCCCGCCGACTGCCAGGCGCTCTGACCGTCCAGGATCTGGGTTTCGGTCATCAGAACCTTGCCGTCAGCCGTGACAACCTGGGCCGGGATGGGGGGCGCCTGGTTGTAGACCTCCTTGCCCATCCATCCCAGGATGCCGAATGCCACCACAAGGACGCCGATCAGCGTCCACCATAACTTCTTGTACTCACCCATTCTGCGCTCCTTCTGCAGCCACGAGAGGTTCCGGTTACGACGCCTGGATGGCGCCACTTGTTTTGCTTCACCCACTACCAAGCAATAAGCGTGCCAACTCCATCACCTAGGGAAACTACTGATATAGATCAAAAACGGTATTTTTTACCCTTTCTGGAAAGGTAAAAAATACCGTTTGATGGTATAAAACACCCTATGGAAAAGACGCTTCTCAACGACCTGACCGCCGATCTGCCCGACGGCGTGCGTCTGCAGCGCGCCGCCACGGCCATCCGCGAGGCCTTCGCCTGCGACGCTGTCGGCCTGCTGATGCTGGATGCCGCCGACACCCTGCACCTGGTCGCTGCGGCCGGGCTGGCTCACGAGGCCCTGGGGCGGCGCTTCGTCGTTGCCCAGCATCCACGCTTCGCCACAATCCTGTCGCGCCGCGAACCCACCTGGTTCGACCCGGAAAGCGTCCTGCCGGACCCTTACGATGGCTTGCTGGACGACCGCAAGGGCTCGCCTCTGCCGGTGCACGACTGCATGGGCATGACGCTCTACCGCCAGGACCGCCCCTGGGGCATCATGACCCTGGATGCGCTCACCACCGGCGCCTTCGACGAAGCCGCGCGCGCGCGGCTGATGCAGCTTGGCCTGATTCTGCAGGCCGCCGTGCGTGTCACCGAACTGGAGCGCGAGAATCGTCAGCTACGCCAACTGGGCAGCTCCCAGCAAGGGTTGGAACGCATCGGCGAGGCCACCGAGATCCTGGGGCACAGCGAGGCCATTCAGTCGCTGCTCCACGAGCTGGATCTGGTGGCCGACTCGGACCTGCCCATCCTGCTGCTGGGCGAAACCGGCGTGGGCAAGGATCTGTTCGCGCGCCGCCTGCACCGGCACTCGCGCCGCAGCGAGCAACCCATGATCCAGGTGAACTGCGCGGCGCTGCCCGAATCCCTGGCCGAGAGCGAACTGTTCGGCCACGTGAAAGGCGCCTTTTCGGGAGCGACGTCCGACCGTCCCGGACGCTTCGAGGCCGCCCAGGGCGGCACCCTGTTCCTTGACGAGGTGGGCGAGCTGCCACTCAGCCTGCAGGCCAAACTGCTGCGCGTGCTGCAGAATGGCGAAATCCAGCGGCTCGGCACGGACCAGGTCATCAAGACGGATGTGCGTATCATCGCCGCCACCAACCGCGATCTGAAGGCGAATACCCAGGCGGGGCTGTTCCGCACCGACCTGTACCATCGCCTCTCGGTCTATCCCATTCCGATCCCCCCGCTGCGCGAGCGCGACCGGGATGTCCTGATCCTGGCCGGTCATTTCCTGGAATTCAGCCGCGCCCGTCTGGGACTGCGCGGCGTGCGCCTCTCCTACGAGGCCGAGCGCGCCCTGCGCCGCTACCCCTGGCCCGGCAACGTCCGCGAACTGGAGCACGTCATCAGCCGCGCCGCGCTGAAGATGCTCAGCCGCGGCGCCTCGCGCGACCAGGTGCTGACCATCGGCCCGGAACTGCTGGACCTGGACATCGCTCCGCCCGAACCTTCGGCTGACGAACGTTCGCGGGTCTCCGCCATCGATCCTGTCCCACCGCCGCCCCCCCCGCCCATCGAAACCATTCCGGCGCTGCGCGACAGTGTCGAGATCTGCCAGCGTCGCGCCATCGGCGAGGCTCTGGCCGCCACTGGCGGCAATTGGGCCCAGGCCGCGCGCGCGCTGGGGCTCGACCCCAGCAATCTGCACAAACTCGCCCGACGCCTCGGCATGAAGCACGAGCCCGGTTCCCTGCCCTGAGCCCGCGCCAGCCTAGGAGCATCGCCGCCGGGCCGGAACTATTCCGCATCCCGGCTCCTCCAACTACAATCCCTTCGCCCAGCCGTTTCGGCGGGCGCCACCGATCGAACATCAAGGAACCGCACTCCCATGCAATGGCAAGACGTCCTGATCGAAAGCGGCCTGTGGCTCGCCAAGGCTTACGCTCTGACCCTGCTGATCGGCGCCGCCGTCGCATGGGGCCTGACCCGCTTCACGCGCTGGGGGCGGCAGTTCCGGCGTCTGAGCGCCGGCTATTTCTCCCTGCGCCGCAGCTGGAAACCACTGGCCGGTGTCGCCCTGATCCTGCTGCTGACACTCGCGGCAGTGCGCCTGGACGTGCTGTTTTCCAATTGGTACAACACCATGTACAGCGCGCTTCAGGCGCTGGACGAGCCGGGCTTCTGGGCGGCCATGCTGCTTTTCTCGCTGCTGGCGGCCGTGCACGTCATCCGCTCCCTGTTCGACTTCTACGTCCAGCAAGCCTTTGTCGTGCATTGGCGTGAATGGCTCAATGAACAGTTGCTGGGCCGCTGGATGCAAAGGCAGGCCTACTATCGTTCGCAATCACTCAGCCACCTGGCCGACAACCCGGACCAGCGGATCCAGCAGGACATCACCAACTTCGCCCAGAGTTCCATGACGCTGGCCGTGGGGCTGATCAACGCGCTCGTATCGACCATCGCCTTCACCGTGATCCTGTGGAACCTGTCGGGCCCCATGACCGTGCTGGGCCATGAGATCCCCAGGGCCATGGTGTTTCTGGTCTTCATCTACGTATTCCTGGCCACGCTGCTGGCAATCTGGATCGGCAAACCGCTCATCCGGCTGAATTTCCTGAACGAGAAACTGAACGCCGACTACCGCTACGCCCTGGTCCGCGTGCGTGAATATGCTGAAAGCATCGCCTTCTACCGGGGCGAACGGGTCGAGGGCCGGACGCTGCGCCACGGTTTCGCCCGGGTGATCGGCAATGCCTGGGACATCATTCATCGGTCCCTGAAATTCCTGGGTTTCAACTTCGTCGTGACCCAGACCGCCGTGGTCTTTCCCTTCATTCTGCAGGCGGCGCGGTTCTTCTCCAAGCAGATCAGCCTGGGTGACCTGATCCAGACGGCCCAGGCTTTCGGCCGACTGCAGGACAATCTGTCCTTCTTCCGCAACATCTATGACAGCTTTGCCACTTACCGCGCCACGCTGGAGCGTCTGTCCGGATTCGACGACGCCATCGACGAAGCCCGGGCCATGGAGCTGCCGCATACCCATCAGGATGGCGGCCGCCTTGCGCTGCTGGGCGTGACCGTGAACCGCCCCGACGGCCATGCGCTGATCAAGGACCTGAACCTGGAGGTCGCGCCCGGGCAGCCCCTGCTGGTGCGCGGCCCATCAGGATCGGGCAAGACCACGCTGCTGCGCATGATCGCGGGCATCTGGCCCCACGGATCGGGCGAGATCATCCGCCCCGACACATCCGCCTTGTTCCTGGCCCAGAAACCCTACCTGCCCCTGGGCACCCTGCGTCAGGCCCTGCATTATCCGCAACCCGCCGACGCGGTCCCCGCCGGTCAGGACGAGGCCATCCTTGACCGTGTGCAGCTGGGCCACCTGCGCGACAGGCTCGACGTCGAGGATGACTGGAGCCGCATCCTGTCCCTGGGAGAGCAACAGCGTCTGGCCTTCGGCCGCCTGCTGATCGCCCGGCCGCAGGCCGCGTTCCTGGACGAGGCCACGTCCGCCATGGACGAAGGCCTGGAAGACGCCATGTACCGCCTGCTGCGCGAGCAGCTTCCCGACGCCCGGATCATCAGCGTGGGCCACCGCGGCACCCTGCGCCGGCATCATGGTTTCGAACTGTCGCTGCAGGGGGAAAGCGGCGGCTGGACCCTGAACCCGATCGAGTGATCCTCAGGGAACCGCCGAACACGCCCTCAAGCCCCGGCGGCCGGCTCCGCCGGCATCCGGGTACAGTACACTCGCCCAGACCGCACCGGCTCACAGATTCCATCAGACATCATGAATTACTACTTCCCCATCAAGCACCTGCACGTCACGGCAGTCACCCTGAGCATCATCCTGTTCGTCATCCGGGCGTACTGGTCCGTGACCGGTTCGGCCCTGCTGCAACATCGCCTGGTCCGCATTCTGCCGCACGTGGTCGACACCGTACTGCTGACCTGCGGGGTGATCCTGGCGGCCATGATCGGCCCCGAACAGCCCTGGATCCTGACCAAGATCGTGCTGCTGATCGCCTACATCGGCGTGGGCACGTACGCCATCAAGCGTGGCCGCACGCCCCGGACGCGGCTGATCGCCGCCCTGTGCGCCGTGGCGATCTTCGCCTACATCGTCGGCGTGGCGCTGAGCAAGAGTCCGGCATCCTGGTTCGCCTGACTCGCCATGATATAAATAAAATTTATATCCATCCGGGAGGCCGGCCGCCATGCTCGGTCTCAGCATCCGACAGATCGAAGTCTTCGTCGCGGTCGCCACGCACGGGAGCGTACGCCAGGCGGCCGATCAGCTTCATCTGACCCAGCCCGCCGTCAGCATGGCCCTGGGCGAATTGGAACGCCAGCTGGGCGCCACCCTGTTCGACCGCGAACGGGGCCGCCTCCGGCTGAACGCCCAGGGGGCGGAACAGCTGCCCCTGGCCCGCGAGATCCTGGAACGCCTGGGCGACATGCAGCGTCGCCACCACGACGACCAGGGTGCGCTGGAAGGTGAACTGCGCATCGGCGCCAGCAACACAGTTGGCAATTATCTGGTGGGGGAACTCCTGGGCCCGATCGTTGCCCAACATCCCATGGTGGCTTTGCATCTGACCGTGGACAATACCCGGGACATCACACGCATGCTGCTCGACCATGCCATCGACATCGCCTGCGTCGAAGGCCCCGTGCACCATGCGCAGCTGGAAACCCGGCCCTGGCGCAACGACGCGCTGGTTGTCTGCGCGGCGCCGGCGCACCCCCTGGCTCAACGCGCGCGGCTGCAGCCCAGGGATTTCGCGGATGCCCGCTGGATCCTGCGCGAACGCGGTTCGGCCACCCGCAGCCTGACCGAACAGGCGATGAGCGCGCTGCCCCCGGGGCGCATCCTGCTGGAACTGGGTCAGATCGAGGCCATCAAGCAAGCCGTGATCGCCGGCCTGGGCATCGCCTGCCTGCCTTACGCCGCCACCCTGGACGCCGTGGCGACAGGCCGGCTGCGCGTGCTGCGCACCCCCTTCCTGCAACTGGACCGACGCCTGTCCGTCGTACTGCACCGCAGCCGCTACCGCGGCGCCCTGATCGAGGCTTTTCTGCAATCGCTAGGGCCCCTCAACACTCATCAAGGATTCGCGACCCCATGACCAAGACTGAATCCCGCTCATCCAGCGCCGCAGGCGCCTACGAAGCCCGGGCCCTGGTGCTTCAGGGCGGCGGCGCGCTGGGCGCCTACCAGGCCGGCGTCTACGAGGGCCTGCACGAGGCGGGCATCGAGCTGACCGACCTGGCCGGCATCTCCATCGGCGCGCTGAACGCCGCCATCATCGCCGGCAATCCGGCCGAACGGCGTGTCGAGCGGCTTCACGCGTTCTGGAACACCATCTGTCAGCCCTACGTCGGTCCTGTGGCCAACCCCCTGTTCGAGCACAGTCTGTTCCAGATCAACGATCTGGCGCGCCAATTCCTGGGTGCCGTGCACGCCGGCAGCGCCCTGATGGTGGGCCAGAAAGGCTTCTTTCATCCGCGCTTCCCGCCCGCGGCCCTGTCCGCCGCCCTGGACCCCGCCTGTGTCGGCCACTACGACACGCGCCCGCTGAAAGACACGCTGGAATCCCTGTGCGATTTCGACCGCATCAACGACGGCGGACTGCACGTGTCGGTCGGGGCCGTCAACGTGCGCACCGGCAATTTCGCCTATTTCGACAACCGCCACATCCGTTTGAGACCGGAGCATTTCATGGCCTCGGGCGCCCTGCCTCCGGCCTTCCCCGCCATCGAGATCGAGGGCGAGTACTACTGGGACGGCGGTCTGGTGTCCAACACGCCCCTGACGCAGATCCTGGAACAGAATCTGGCCCGGGACACGCTGGTGTTCCAGGTGGACCTGTGGTCGGCGCGCGGTCCGGTACCCCGCAGTCTGAGCGAGGTCGGCGACCGGGTCCAGGACATCCGCTACTCCAGTCGCACCCGGTTGGTGACCGATCAGATGCAGGCCTACCGCAAGATGCAACGCCTGCTGCGAGAGGTTCTGGACAAAGTGCCCGCCAAGCTGCGCGACGGCGACCCGGCCTGCAGACAGGCTGCGGCGCTGGCCAGCGACAAACGCAGCAACATCATCCATCTGATCTACCGTGACAAACCCTACGAACAGCACTTCCGCGACTACCAGTTTGGCCTGACGACGATGCGGGAACACTGGGCCATGGGCCTGCACGACATCCGCGGCACACTGAACCACCCCAGGTACCTGGCCATGCCCGACAACGCGGCCGGCTTCGTCACCCATGACGTGCATCGCGATGAAATCGAAGAGAGCATGAAATGAACACTCTGCGCATCTACGGCATCCCCAACTGCGACACCGTCAGGAAAGCCCGCGCCTGGCTGGATGCGCGGCAGCACCCTTACCTGTTCCACGACTTCAAGAAAGCCGGTGTACCCGAGGCGCGGCTGGCGCAATGGATCGCTCAAACGGGTTGGGAAAAGCTCGTCAACCGCCAGGGCGCGACCTGGCGCAAACTGCCCCCCGAGTCGCAGGCGCGGATCCAGGACGCACCCAGCGCCACCCGGCTGATGCTGGATCAGGCCAGCATCATCAAGCGGCCGGTGGTCGAATGGCCCGACGGCAGCGTGACCGTGGGCTTCAATGAGGCGGTCTGGGCGGAAAAGCTGCCGTGAAGTCCTGCGGGGCCGAGGCAGACCTTGACGGCGCTTTCGGCCGGCGCCCAAGCACGATGGCGGAAATCGCCACCAGAACCGTACCCGCCACCTGAAATCCCGTGATCGGTTCACCCAGGAACAGCCAGGCCAGAAACAGGATCGACACCGGTCCCAGCAGGCCCAGCTGGGCCGTCAGCGGCGCGCCGATGCGCGCCACCGACCACATGATCATGAACGTCGGCAGCACCGTGTTCGCCGTGGCGTGAATCAGCGACAGGCCGTAGACCGGCAGGCTCCGGTCCAGCCCGGCCAGTCCCTTGACTGCGAAAAAGTGCACCATCGTCACTCCGGCCGACACCGTCATCGCATAGGCCGTCAGCCGGGTGGCCGTGACCCGCTCGACCAGTTCGCCCGAACCGATCAGGTACATGGAATAGGAAAACGCCGCGCCCAGCACACAGACTGAGCCCAGGACGACGTCCTCGCCCGTCATCGACAGGTCGGCCCAGAACACCAGCGCCACCCCGCCATAGGCCAGAGCCATGGCCAGCCACTGGCGCGCGGCGATCGGCTTGCGCAGGAACCAGGCCGAGAACAGCAACACGAAAGTCGGCGACAGGAACAGGATCAGACGTTCCAATCCGGCGGAAATGTACTGCAGCCCCATGAAATCCAGAAAACTGGACAGGTAATAGCCGATGAAGCCCAGCACCGCGATCCGAAGGCTGTCGCGCCGGTCCAGCCGCGCCAGCAGCCCCCTGCGCACGCGGGACATCTGGACCAGCGCAATGCAGGCGAAGAACGGCAACGCCAGCAGCATGCGAAATCCGATCACATCCAGCGCGTCCACCCCGTGCAGGTACAGCAGTTTGGCGACGATCGCCTTGGCCGAAAACAGCACGGCCCCGAGACCCGCAAGCACGAAACCAGTCCAGAACATGCCGCGGGAAGGCATCGCCATTTTTATTTGCCTAGTCAGATATTGATGTGATAGTATTTTAACATCATGCAATCCCCCGACATCCCAGACACTCCATCGATCGGCCAGCCCTGCGTCCACTATGGCGGCAGCCCGACGGAATTGGGCGCGGACCGCAATATCGGCCTGCTGATCAAGCACGTCCACATCCTGCTGCACCGTGTCATCGACCTCAAGGCCATCCCGCTGGGCCTGACCGCCAACCAATGGCGCCCCCTGCTGCTCATCGAACACAAGGGCGTCGATACACCGGCCGAGATGGCGCGGGCGATGGGTGTGGACACCGGCGCCGTCACACGCACCCTGGACCGGCTGGAATCCAAAGGGTTCCTGAGGCGCGAACGCGTGCCCGAGGACCGGCGCGTCGTGAAGATCGTACTCACGGATAGCGGCCGTGAAGTCGCCGCGCGCATCCTGCCCGCGATCGCGGAAACACTGAACATCCATCTGCAGGGTTTCTCCGAAGCCGAGATCGCCATGCTGCTCGCCCTGCTCAAACGCATGATCTTCAACGGCGAACAGCACCTCCTGCAACAAGCCGCCGAACACGCTCCGGAACCCTGATTCCACGCCCCACCCTCTTGTTTTCAATCATATATTTGCCTAGTCAGATACAGACCCTATCAATGATATTCAGTTTCCTGTCAGCATGAAACCTCTTATCCCCCTGCTGCTCGCCCTTTCACTTTCCGCCTGCGCCCCCATGGATCCGGGCGTACCCGCCACCCAGGCGCTCGACGGCAAGACCCTGGGGCTGTCAGATACGACCCTCGCCTGGCCAGGCGACCATTGGTGGTCACGCTATCAGGACGACCAACTGAACGGCCTGATCGACCAGGCGCTGCGCGCCAACCCGTCCCTGGAAGCCGCCGCCGCCCGCGTGCGCACGGCCCAGGCCGCCGCGCGCGGTGCGCGCGCCGTGCAATGGCCTCAGGTCAACGCCAGCTATCACCTGACCCGGCAGCGCTACAGCGAAAACTACATCTACCCGCCCCCTCTGGGCGGCTCCTACCAGACCGACACCGGCCTGGGGCTGCAACTGGACTTCAATCTGGACCTGTGGGGCCGCCGGCGCGCACTGGCCGGCGCCGCCAGCCGACGCGCGGCCGCCGCCGAAGCCAGTCGCCAGCAGGCCCGCGTCCTGCTGGTCTCGGCGGTTTCCCAGGCCTACTTCCAACTGCAGAACGCACAGGCCCAGGCCGAGGCCATCGGCCACATCGCCAGCAAGCTGCAAGAAGCCCTGGACATCACCCGCGACCGCTACAAGAACGGCCTGGGCACCCAGGTGGATGTGGATCAGGCCGACTCGGCGGTCTCATCCGCCCGTGTGCAACTCAGCCAGGCGCGCAACAACGCCCAGTTGCTGCATCACCAGCTCGCCGCCCTGCTGGGGCAATCGCCCGAACAGTTGCCTCCCCTGACGGCGCGCCCGGGCGCCGCGCTGCCACCGGACGTCCCGGGGCACCTGCCGATGGCCCTGCTGGGCCGGCGCGCCGACATCACGGTCGCCCGCCTGCAGGCCGAAGCGGCCGGCGCCGAAGTCTCCGCCGCCAAGGCCGACTTCCTGCCCAACATCGACCTGTCGGCCACCTTCGGCTATCTGTCGCTGGGCCTGGACAAACTGGTCCGCGGCAGCAGCGAGAATTACAGCGCCGGCCCGGTGATCACTCTGCCGATCTTCAATGCCGGCGGCCTGAACGCCCGGCTGGAAGGACGCCGCGCCGAGCGCGACGAGGCCATCGCCCGCTACAACGAAACTGTTCTGGGCGCCCTGCGCGAAGTGGCCGATGCCCGGGATTCCATCCGGTCGCTGCACGAACAGATCCGGCATCAGGAGGCCAGCATGAAGGCCATCGCTTCAGCCTACGACGTGGCCCTGAGCCGTTACAAGGCAGGCCTGGGCGATTTCGTCCAGGTGCTGCTGGCGCAGAGCGAAGCCCTGAAGCAGACCGTGCAGACCACCGACCTGCATGCCCGCGCCTACATCCTGGACGTGCAACTGGCGACCGCCCTGGGAGGCGGCTATGTCCAGGGCGACGACGCGCCGAGCGCCGCCGCGCATCCGAACCAACTGTAAACCTTCCTTCGACCGCATCATGACCGCATCCAGCCCCAGCACCTCCCCCGCCCGCACCCGCCTGATGCTCTGGGCCACCGGCATCTTCATCCTGGCCGGCCTGTTCTATGGCGTATGGTGGCTGCTCTTCGCCGCCCATTACGAATCCACGGACGACGCCTACGTCCACGGCAATCTGGTGCAGATCAGCGCCCAGATTCCCGGCACCGTGGTCGCCATCGGCGCAGAGGAAACCCAGACCATCGCCCAGGGCGCCCGCCTGGTCAGCCTGGACGGCAGCGACACGGACATTGCCCTGGCCCAGGCCGAAGCCGCCCTGGCCCAGACCGTGCGCCACACCCAGACCCTGTTCGTGCAGAACGACGCCCTGGCGGCCGACGTCGCTGTGGGCGAGGCCAACGTCGCTCAGGCGGAAACCCTGCTCAGCAAGGCGCGCAACGACCTGCAGCGGCGCAATGCATTGCGCGGCACCGGCGGCGTCAGCGGCGAAGAACTGCTGCACGCCCAGGTCGCCGTGAAATCCGCCGAAGCCGGCCTGGCCCAGGCTCGCGCCGGCCTGGCCGCCGCGCGCGCAAAGCTGGCCACCAACCAGTCCCTGACCCGTGGGAGCACCGTCGCCACGCATCCCGACGTCCTGCAGGCCGCCGATCAGGTTCGCCAGGCCTGGCTGGCCGGCGTGCGCACCCGCGTACTGGCCCCGGTGGGGGGCATGGTCGCCCAGCGGTCCGTCCAACTGGGACAGCGGATTCAGCCGGGCTCGCCGTTGATGACCATCGTGCCGCTGGACAGCCTGTGGGTGGAGGCCAACTTCAAGGAAAACCAGCTCAACACCATGCGGCCCGGCCAGAAGGCCACGCTGACTTCCGACCTGTACGGCGGCAAAATCACCTATCACGGGACGGTCGTCGGCATCGCCGCCGGCAGCGGCAGCGCCTTCGCCCTGCTGCCGGCGCAAAACGCCAGCGGCAATTGGATCAAGGTCATTCAGCGAGTGCCCGTGCGCATCCGCCTGGACCCGAAAGAACTCCAGGAACACCCTCTGCGCGTGGGCCTGTCCATGACGGTAGAAGTCGACCTGTCCTCCTCGCCCGAGACGGACCAGAAGCAGGCGGACGAAAAAGCGCGGACGGGCGAACCCGCCCTGAGCACCCCGGTCTACGACCATGATCCGGCCGAAATCGACGCCCGCATCCACCAGATCATCCAGGACAACATCGGTTCATGAGCACCACGCCCGCTTCCCTGGAAGACGCAACCGGCAAGGAGCCGGAATCCGCGTCCACCGCCCCGGCCCAGCCGCCCGCCGGGGGCTACCCGCCCCTGGAAGGCAGCACCCGCGCCTTTGGCACCATCGCCCTGTCGGCAGCCGTTTTCATGAACGTGCTGGACTCATCGATCGCCAACGTCTCCATCCCCACCATCGCTGGTGATCTGGGGGTCAGCGCCACCCAGGGCACCTGGGTGATCACCTCGTTCGCCGTGGCCAACGCCATCACCGTGCCGTTGACGGGCTGGCTGACGCAGCGCTTCGGACAGGTGCGCCTGTTCGTGTTGTCGGTGCTGCTGTTCGTTCTCAGTTCCTGGTTGTGCGGCTTCGCCTGGTCGCTGGAATCCCTGGTGTTCTTCCGCGTGCTGCAAGGCGCCGTGGCCGGGCCGATGATCCCCCTGTCACAGTCCCTGATGCTGGCCAGCTACCCGAGGGCCAAGGCGGGCATGGCCCTGGCGCTCTGGTCCATGACGATCCTGGTCGGTCCCATCGCCGGGCCGCTGCTGGGCGGCTGGATCTCGGACAACTATGCCTGGTCCTGGATCTTCTACATCAACGTGCCGATCGGCCTGCTTGCCGGATGGGCTTCGTGGCAGGTCTACAAGACGCGCGACTCGCGCCGTGTCAACCGGCCCATCGACCGCATGGGCCTGTTCCTGCTGGTCGTCTGGGTGGGGGCCCTGCAGCTGATTCTGGACAAGGGCAAAGAACTCGAATGGTTCGCCAGCCCGCTGATCTGTGTGCTGGCCGTGGTTACGGTCGTCGCCTTCGTCTACTTCGTGATCTGGGAACTGACCGCCGCGCACCCGGTGGTGGACCTGACCCTGTTCGCACAGCGCAACTTCACCTCCGGCACCATCGCGCTGTCGGTCGCCTACGGCGTGTTCTTCGGCACCGTCGTGCTGCTGCCCCTGTGGCTGCAGAACACCATGGGCTATACGGCCACCTGGGCGGGCATAGCCTCGGCGCCGGTGGGCATCCTGGCCATCATCCTGTCTCCGGTGGTGGGCAAACTGCTGGCCCGTCACGACCCGCGTCCGATCGCCACCATCGCTTTCCTGATCTTCGCCCTGATCAGCTATATGCGCGCCCAGTTCAACACCAGCGTGGATCTGTATGCCGTGATGCTGCCCACCTTCATCCAGGGAGCGGCCATGGCGACGTTCTTCATCCCGCTGACGACGATCTCCTTGTCGGGGCTGAGCCCCGACCGGATCCCCGCGGCCGCCGGCCTGTCGAACTTCTTCCGCCTCGTGTGCGGGGCCTTCGGGACTTCGATCACCACAACGATCTGGGACAATCGCGCCACGCTGCATCACAGCCGCCTGACGGAAGTCGCCCGCCCCGGCGAACCGGCTTTCGACCACATCATGGGCGGTCTGCAGGGCCTGGGCGTGGATCCGCAGCAAGGCGCCGGCATGCTGGACCGGGTGATCAATCAGCAGGCCTATACGATGTCGGCCACCGACATCTTCTACGCTTCGGCGCTGATCTTCCTGGTCCTGATCGGCCTCATCTGGCTGGCCCGACCGAAGTCGGCGGCCCACGGCGGATCGGGTGCGGCAGCCGGCGCACATTGAACTTTGTGCACGCATCAAAATTTATGCTATAGTTTCGCTTCTTCGCAGTTCCCCGATAGCTCAGTCGGTAGAGCGACGGACTGTTAATCCGCAGGTCCCAGGTTCGAGCCCTGGTCGGGGAGCCAAGAAATTCAAGGACTTAGGCGCAAGCCTAGGTCCTTTTGTTTTGCCTGTATGTGAGCCGATATGTGAGGCCATCACATATTCAGTAGTTTTCTGCCCGCCCCAGCGCGGGCTTTTTTGCGCCCGGCGCCCTGCCCTGGTGCTGTGAGGGTATGGGGTAAATACCTACTAACCCTAGCCCAGCTTTGAGAACTATCTATTGATTTTTATTTACCTGATCGGTAATATAAACGCGTTGGTTGGTATGGGATCAACCACATACAGGAGATTGGCATGAACCTTACCGCATTCGGGAGCGCTGTCCGCAAGGCCAGAATCGATGCCAAGGTTACATTGCAAGCGATGGCAAAAACCCTTGGGGTCACAGCAGCATATTTGAGCGGAATGGAAGTAGGCCGCAAAAAGGTACCGGACGAATGGGTTCGGAAAATTCATGATTTTTTCCGTGAGCGGGGGGTAGCGGTGGACAACCTACAGCAGCTGGCGGATGTATCGAACGAATCTGTCCCCCTAAAAGGGATGAACCCCCAACAAATGATGATGGTCTCCGGCTTCGCCCGCGCAAGATTGACGGACGAGCAGATTAAGAAATTTATGCAACTTCTGAATAAGAAGGAGGAGTAGCGCCATGTTCGGGCCATCAGTTAGTCGCGGCTTTCGAGTTCCGCCAAGAAGCATTCAGGACATCCGTGAACACGCAATGCATGTCCGCGAGTTGTTCGACCTCCCCTCAGATCAAGGATTTTTCAGTCTGGGGGAGTTCATAGAAAACATGACCGACTGGGGCATTACTTACGATGTGGTTCCAGCAAGCATGTTGCCCGATGGCGTGGAGGCATGCTGCATGCCGGAGGGAGGGGTCATTTTCTTGAGCGAAGGAACCTACGATGGTGCCTGCAAAGACTCCCCGAGAGCACGTTTCACGGTAATTCATGAACTCGGACACCTAGCCCTAAGCCACGCCAGGGCCTTTCATCGCGAAACCGCTGGCTTTGCCGCCATCAAGCCTTACGAGGACAGTGAGTGGCAAGCAAACCAGTTCGCCGCTGAATTCCTGATGCCAATGGAAGACATTCGACGCAAGAGGCTGAGCGCGCCAACGCACCTTGTAATGGAATACCAAGTCTCCGAAACAGCGGCAAATAGACGGCTCAGGCAGCTGAAAAAACAAGGTGTTCTATAAGAAAAAAGGGTTTCAAGCGCGCCAACGCCTGAAACCCTCGGAAAACACAAAGCTCAAAGATTCCATGAGCAATGTGTCTTGATTACTACTGAAGCTTGGCCGAGTAGTCTAATCAGGAACCTTCCTGATTGTCAATCAAGTTAGATGCTGGAATCGCCTCTTAGGACATAACCATGTTTGAGAGCGATGTTGAAAGAGTCATCTACAGGATGACCATCACCGTGAAAGGCCGGGTAATCCGTCGCCCTAACGGCAAGCCGTTCCGAATCGTGCTGCGCAACAATACGCGCAAATGAGATCGGGGCATAGTGTTGCAACCTAGCACTTACGGGCCATGGACTCCCATGGCCCGTAAGTTTCGGTTTCATTTGCGCAACGAATCATAGGCCCCCACCGTCTCCCGGTGCCTGGCCGCACATACCCCATACGCCACCAGCACCCGATCCTGCACCCAGGCCTGCCAGGCATCGTAGTCGCCGGCGGGCGGATCAGGGATCTGCGGGCACGGCTGCGCCAGCTCACTGTCCAGCGGCGGCACGGTTCGCGGCACGAACCGAATCGGTGAGGCTGCGCATCCGGACAGGATCAGGGCGGCAGTTATCAGGCAAAGGAGGCGCATCTTTCAGAGCTCCGGTGATTTTGTTGATCTGAGCCGTGAGCGACGGACCCACCGCAGCAGCTCGGCGGCCAGCAGCGGCCACGGCATCGATGTCGGCCTGCAGCTGGCTCAGGGCCTGGCGGGATACCTGAGCGTCGGCCACGGCCTGGTCGCGCTCCATGCCGGCGATCTTGGCGTCGTAGCGCCAGTCCTGTACCGTCCACACAGCCGGCCCAGCGATCAGGATGCCGGCCAGCGCGGCCGCCGCGTAGCCTTTCCAGCCGGCCAGGGCCTTGAGTGCGGCGGTGATCATGCGATCCTCACAATGCCGCGCTGATACCCGCGGCCGGATCGCCAGGACAGCACCTCGCGGCGCATGCGGTCGCCGACGCCCAGGTGTACCCAGTGCGTACGGGCCTGCTCGAAGATGAGTTGGTCGAACTCCAGCGCGGAATCCGCGATGGCCTGGGCTACGGCCTGATCCGGGCCGAACGCGGGGATGTGGAAATCAGCGGCCAGGCCCTCACAGTGCGACGACGTGGCCGACCCATCCACCGCGGCATTGAGCGCCGGCGACCGATATCCGGACGTGATGATGATCGGGCAGCCGAACAGCGCCCTCACCTCCTCCAACTTGGCCGCCAGGACATGGAGGTTGGCAAGGTGGTGCCGGGTCGGCGTGTTGTCGATCCCCAGCATCCGCGCGGTATCGGAGCGCGTGAATTCGGCCAGGGAGAAATGTTGGGTCAATTGCATTTACGGATCCTCCGTTTGATGTGCCGGCGCACCGGCAAACACGCCTTGATCCAGTAGCAGCGCCCGGCCAGCCCAGCGGCGGCCACCGCGAACACAGTCTCAGACCGGTCCACGGTCTCTGGCAGGATCCAGCCCCAGGCCGCGCAGGCGATCGACGCGAAGCACAGGACAATCAAGCTGAATTTCCCCAGCACGCCCTCGCCCACGTGCGGACGCACGACCGCCCAGCAGCACGCCAGGGCGATCAGCAGATGTGCGGATATGAATGTGATAACCATCACGCCCCCCGATTGAAAATGCGGCGCACGACGTCCTGGATCAGGCCCCACCAGTCGGCCTTCTGCAGGGTGTGCATCACGCCGCCGACAGCCGCCCAAGAGAACAGGCCGACCAGAAAGCTCATGCCGTTGGACCAGGACGCCGGCATACCAACCCACTCCATGAGCGGGGTTGTCAGCAGGGCCGCCGAGAGCGTGCCCGTGATCGTCATGACGCCTTTCTGCTTCCACGTCATGCCTTCGATAAATTGCAGCGACAGCGCCGCCCCGGCGGCCCCCGCGATCAGTGGCCACAGGCCCTCTTCTGGTATCTGCATCCTGCGTTTCCAAAAAAATACCCGCGCAGGGCGGGCGGTTGATCTGAGTGTTTGAGGGGGCTACAGAACGATGGCGGCAGCCGCGACGAACAGATCGTCCAGTTGCTGGTCCGTCAGTCCCAGTGCAGCCGCAGCGGTCGCAAGAAACGGGCTGTCACGCCGCCACTCGGTTGTGTCGTCTAGCGCCACGCGCGCCAGGGCCTGCTGGGTCGGATCCGTGATCGCATCGACGTAGGCCAGAACGTCATCCCACAAGCCGGCTTGGATCAGTGCAGCCTTCCCCTGAGCGCGGGTAACGACTGTCGGCGGCCCGGGCGGATCCGGCTCGGGCGCAGGAGGCTCTTCCGGCGCCGGCTGATCGACCACAGCAAAGCCGCCGTCGATGCTGACCTGTTTCCCGGCAGCCATCCCGGCCAGCGCCTGGGCGTACTGGTCTTCGTCGATCTCGATCCACGCGGGATCGTCAGACATATCAGCGCGGGATACCCCGCCCGCGGTTGCGTAGGCCATTAGAGGATCCTCCGGTAGTGTGGCAGACGGTGGGTGCGGGGTTGTGTGTGGTCGGATGTGCGGGCGACGCGGGATGGGTCAAACGTGATGTTCATGCGGCTATTTGCTTCGTTGACGATCGACGCTGCACCTGCGCCCAATGCGGTGAATGCCCCCGACGCGCCCGTTGCGCTGACGCCGGTAAGGGCCCCGGGGATGTTCTGGAGCGCGTCATCCTCGAACGCTTCGGAGGCCCCAGCTCCAACAAACCGCCCCTCGGTATTGATCAGGTGGATCGACATCCCATTGAAAGGACTTCCGGCAAGGCTCACGGTCGCAACCGCATTGACCAGCGGCGCGGTGCCGGTAACGGTTTCGCCGGTCAGGATGCCATTGTTGTATTTGCCGGAGCCAGTTTCACCGGCAGTGCAAAGCACGTAGCGAAAGCGCGGGTCATCTTTGGGCGGTGGCGTCAGCGGCGTGATGTACCCGCCCACCGGGGTGCCGAGCCATTGAAGATCGCTGCTCAGGTTCCCGCTGTTCCCGCTGTGGTACAGCTCGACCCAGGCAGTGCCGACCACCCCGTCAGAAAACTGGCGCATCCAGAAACCGAGGCTCCCGAGGTACGCGATTTGGACGCACCCTGCACCAGGGTAAAGCCGGTGGATTACTTCGATGACCCCGGTCGTTGTGGTAGCCGCTCCAAGCGGACTGTTGGGGTATGTGCCTGCAAGCGTGTACGATCCCGGGATGACCAACGTATCCAGGTCCGTGCCGACGGTCAGAAGCGGCGCGTTTCCGCCCACCCCAAAATCCCCTACCCTCAGCACTCGCCCGGCCGTGGAGTCGGTGCTGGATGTGGTGACATCTCTCGCCGCGGCGGTGCCCAGGGCGTCAGGGTCGAACGGCGCACCGATCCCCACGTCCCGCCAGTCGATGGCCGGGCTCTGTGCGGTGATCCGATACACCCCGGCCTGCGCATAAAAGAAGGCGAAGCCGTTGCCGTCGGCCGTGACCTGCCCAGCCGGATACGGATCCGTGCCCTCCCGGTCGCTGTAGACCGTGGCCGGCATCTGATCAGCCTCTTTGCGGATCATGAGCGCAGCCCACGGCATGACATTGCCCTGTCGGTCGACAACAGTTTTCTGCCAGCGGTTCAGCATCAGCTTTGCTCCTCAGCGTCGGTGATCGGGCCGAATTCCCCGGCCACGGCGCGCGCATACAGCTCCCGGCCGTGTTCCTCACAGTCGTCCGGCAGTGCGGTAAAAGGCACGGGTCCGATGTCCTCAAAATCGACAATCATGTCGATAGACTCCGGGCTGGACCAGCGTAAATTCGTTGCGCTCTTGTATTTCATGCGACCCTCAGCCACAGAGTGACGCCAGAGGCGCCGGAGTTGTTCGGGACATATCCCATGCATCGCCAAGATCCAGACGGGATGCCGCCAGAGTCGGCGGCCGCAGACGAATAGCGCAGCTCAGACCCGCCGAAAACACTGCCAGGGTTCGCGGCAGAAGACGACGTTTTGAACAAAAGCGCATAGGTTCCAACTGCCCCAACGCTGGCGCCGGCATTCCGGCCCAGAACCCAGGTTGTTTCATTGACGCCAGCAGCCAACTTCTGCGCAGTCACCGCGCCGTTTGCCAGCACTCGATTGGATGCCACCCCATTGGCCAAGGCCGCTTCCTGGATTCGCGGTGCGCCCGCCGCGCCCTCCGTGATCGCAATCGGGTTGTCCCGCAGGGCCAGTCCATCCACCGACCGGATCGGTTTCCCGGGCTCGAGCCTGGTGTCATCAATATCAGTCCACGTTGCCATTCAAATCCCCATCAGATCCACGAAAATCCCTTGTCCTCGCCGATGAACCCGTTCTCGTCGGACCACCAGGCGCCAGCTGCCTTTTCCTCGTCAGTCGCACTGGCATAGTCAGGGGCATCGATCGGCATCCAGTACCCCGGTCGGCCCGAGATCTTGAACTCGTAGGCAAAAAGCTTGTAGGTGATCGAGTGCCCGGGCTCCTTCTCCTCGGCCGAGACAATCTGCCAGCGCACACGCACGGGCAGGCCGGTATCGTCCACGACCGTCCGGTGTTCGACATCCACAACATCTCCGGTCCAGTGCTCGCGGTCCTTCGCATCAAGATCCAGCGTCATGTACTGGGGGTTGTCGCGGTAGCGGTTCAGCAGGCGCGTGGTGACGTTGATCGCCTGTGCCTCGCTGTGCAGCCAGCGCGAAAAGATCTTCTTGATGCGCTGCTCGCCGTACTGATCCGCAGCCTCGGCCTCCGTGTCGGCGCGCACCCGCAGATGCCGGTAGTTGGAGTCCCTGTCTAGCTTCTCGGTGGGGTCACGCTGACCCCAATAGACCCAGACCTGCGACCAGCGGCCGCCCGGATCTTGGGACAGCTCCGCGCTGTCGGCCAGGATGTTGGCATCCCCCGTCAACAGCGGCACATCGGAATCCGGCGGCCGGATCGCGGCCAACCTGATCAACTGCGCGCGCTCGTCCCACCAGACGTAGAACAGGCACTGCTCGGTGATCTCGGCCAGCAGATCTTGCACGCCGGTCGGTTCGGTGATGAGGCCCGTCAAATCGAACTGCGCGAGCCATGTGTCGGCCTCGGCCTGCCAATCGGCCCACGGAATGAAGCCCTCTGGCACGCCGCCGTATTCCACCAGCCACTCGCGCGCCAGCGCATCCACGCGGACGTTCTCGTAGCGCAGACAGCGCTGGACGCGGTCGCCCTCGCTTTGCGACTGAGCTTCAGACCCGTCGGTGCCCCGCGTGATCCCGGACAACTGGATCTCGGTCTCGCTGATCGTTGTCGTGGCCGTGTACGTGATCAGCTCGTCGTTGATCCGGACAGTGCCAGGCGCTGGGTAATCCGCGGCCACTGCCCCAGTGATGCGGATCGCGGCCGTGCTGGACGAATTGATATCCGTGATCAGTTCGCCCGTGGACGCCGCTGGCGCCTGGGCTTTGTCGTTGTCGGCCAGCGCCAGAATGTCGAGCGCTGTGACTTTCACGCGGCCCTTGGTGTCGGGCCCATCAATCTTGTCGATCAGATAGGTCCGGGTCGTCATGTCCTCCAGGCCCTGGCCGACATAGCCCTCGCGGATGCGCATCACGCGGCCGTTGTAATACGGATTGCGCGCCAGCCACTTTGACCAGAACGTCCCGCGCTCCATCGGCCGGTATCCACGACCGGCGACGTAGGGATCCACGCCGATATCCGAGTGCGGCGCATCTTGGAACGTCACGGTCACCCGCGCGCGCTTGCCCAGGGCCCCGGAATCACGGCCGCCACCGCCCGGGTTGATCTCCGTGGGAGCCGTGGAGACATCCACGACCATCGGGATCGCCGGCACGGCGGGCAGCGTTTGAGTCGGCTTGCAGAACCGCACGGTCAGCTTGCCCGGCGTGTAATGCTCCGGATCTTGGCATGTAGCCAGGGTGTTGAAGCACTTGCGATCGCCGGTCACGCCCAGGGCGGCCGCGCACGGCGCGACGCCGTAGGCGAGCTGGCAGAAATCCTGCTCGATCTCGACTATGGTGCGCAGCTCGCGGCCCATCTGCTTTTCGGGCGTCATGCCAGGGCCTCCATAGGCAAGTCGACTTCCATCCAGTCGCGCGCGCGGATGTACCTGGGCTTCATATCCTTCGTGGTCCAGGCGTACAGCACCTCGTCAGGCCAGCGCTGTGGGTTTCCGGCCAGGAAAAACGGGTATTTCACGGCGGCCGCGACGAATCGGTCGAACTCGTCCCGATACCACTGCGCCGGCAGGTTCTCCCAGTGGTAGGTCGTAGCAAAGCCCTGGCGGATGACGGATCGCCCCAGGAACTGGCCGCTGTCAGACTTGCTGGGCATGATGTCCGTGGCGCGGGACAGCGTCCCGGGCGTGTGGCCGCCGGTTACCGCGCGCGGCATCACCAGGATCTGGCCCAAGTAGACGACGCCAATGTAGGGTGTGGCGCCGTTGGCGATGTGCACGCGCCAGTAGCGGGCCGTCACCGGCTCGAACCAGGCCAGCAGCGCATCGTCGCGCGAGGGCGTCAGCACGATGGCATCGGCCCACGTTATGGCGTCCTGGCTGTACTGGATGGAGATCTCGGCACCCATCGAGCGCAGGTTGTGACTGGCGATTCCCACGTAGTCGATATCCACGGCGCGGCCGGCGTCGAACTGCGCCCATGCCGGCGTAGACACGGGGCCCCATCGATCGTAGGTCGTGGCGTTGCGCAGGGACTCGCCCGGGAACCCCGTGCGTTCGCTGCTGACCGTCAGTGCGGCGGTCCGGGTGATCGTGTCCCAGCCGATGCGGGCATACGATCCCCGGGGGCCGTCGCAGCCGCCGGCGCCGACCAGGTTCGGAGAAAAGACCGTGATGTTGCTCATTTCGTCCTCAGCACCATGCCGTCCTTCAGGGCGTCGTTGATGCGGCCCACAAGATCGCGGACTTTGCTGTCGGGGAGCGGCCACGTGGAACTGATGTGGATGCCACCCAGGTTGATCGTGACGCCCCCTGCATCGCTGCTCGTGCTGCCCGCCTGCGCCGTCGCGTCCCGGTTGCTCACGACCTCGCCGCGGCTGTTGGGCAGCAGGAACTGCTGGCCGTTGGCCATGTTCAGGATCTCGGGCCGGCCAGTTTCGTTGATGCGGTACATGCCGCTGGAGGCGACCGGGCCGCCGTATTGGCGTTTTCCAGCAACAACTGACGCAGCAATCGCCGGTGCGCCAAGGGCTGCCGCAGCAGCCCCGGCCGCAGCAGCCGCAGCCGGGGCCAAAGCCGGGCCGACGATTGGAATTGCTGCCGTCGCCATGAAGGCATTCTGCGCGGCCAACGCGGTTGTAGCCTGCACTTGGGCGGCCGTGGCGGCTGCATATGCCGCGCCTGCCGCCGTTTCTGCGGCTCGCCCTAGGATGATGGCCTTAACGTGCTCGATGCCCATCTGCATAAACGATCCGACGACCTCTTTTAGGATCGTGCCCGCAAACGCCTTAGCAGCATCCGCAGCATTGCCGGTTCCCAACACGATGCTTTCCAGCGCCGCTGCCGCAGACTGGCCCAGGCTATCGATGCCATCCATCAACATCTCGTTCCACACTGATTCATTGCGGAACCGTTCTTCCTGCAGCGCGAGCATCGTCTCTTCATGCTGTTTTGCCAGATCGCCGGCGTACTGGTAGTACTGTTCGTCGCTTATCGCCTTGCGAGACAACATGTCCTGATATGCGGCCAGCTTGGTCTCATACCCATCAATCTCGGCCTGAATGGGATCGGCCTCATTGATCAGCTTCTGGTCGGCTTGCTGTTGCTTCAAATCGAATAGCGCGCCTGCCAGTTCCTTCACCTGAGCGACTTCTTCAGGTGTTGCGAATTTCGATAGCTGGGCGGCCGCCTTGGCCTGAGCCATTTCGCGGGATGCCTCACTGGCCCCAAGCAGTTCGGTTGCCAGTTCACTGACGATCTTGGCGTCCTCCAGGCTAGCTTTCGCGGATTCTTTGGTAGCTGCCGAAGCTCCCTTGCGCGCGCTCTCCAGTTCGTATATCTGGGTTGCCAGGCGCTCAGCCTCGGCGCGCTCTTCTGCTGTGGCGTTCGTGCCCAATTTCTGGATGGCCTGCAGGCGCGCGCGGGCGGCGCCCGTCAGCTTGGACAACTCAAGCTGCTCGCGCATGGACTTCAGGTTCTTCTCTACCTCTGGATCTGCTTGCGTAGTTGCCGGTCCCTTGGCTGCCTCGGCCCGCCGGCCCTGCATGTCTTGGATCTCGCGCGCGCGGTCGCGGAGCTTATCCAGGCCCTTCTGTGCCTCTCCGTACACCGCGCCCCAGTTTGCCATCTGCTGGGTGATCTGGCGGGCAGCATCAGACCCAGGTGGCGCCTTGGAGAGCTGCTGCTGTAGATCGGCCAGTTTGTCCTGGGCCTCGACGGCCAAGCGGGCGGCCTCTTCGATGCGGTTCTGGACGCCAGACGCGGCAGACGAAAGCCCGGCATTGCTCAGATCCTTGAGCGACGCAGTCAGGGCATCCACGGCCCCCGCCAGGCCATCCACCTTCCCAGACGCGAATTTCGAGTCACTGCCGAACGTGACAACCGACGCTGCAGCGGACGCCAGAAGTGCGATGATGCCGACAGGGCCACCCAGCAACCCCAGCAGGCGAGAGCCCACAGTCACCACGGCGGCCTGAGCAGCCTGCATCCGAGCGACGGCGGCGGCGTGTGCAGTTGCGGCAGCAGCGGCCCGGCCGTGTGCAGCAGACAGACCACTGGTGGCCGTGGCCTCTGCCAATGCCGCCTGTGTAGCCGCCATATGGGCTTGTGCCAAACGCAACTCCTCGGCGGCCTGCGCACGAGCCGCCAGCATGGCTCGACCGCTGGCGATGGCCGACGCCCCGAGCTGTGCGATGTAGCGGGCCAGCGCGCCAGCACCAGCTACCATCAGTAGCTTCACGACCGTGTCGATGTTGTTGCCCAGGCCGACCAGCGCTCCGGACAGCAACTGCGTGGCCCCGCTGGAACGGTTCGCCTCGCCCACGAAGACCGACAGGTTGTTCTTCAGGTTGTTGAAGGCGTCGCGGACGGTCGTCGCCATGCCGTCGGCGGCCTTTTTATTTTCGTCCAGCGACTGGCGCAAAGACTCCGACAGTTCACGGCCGGTGATCTTGCCCTGGGCGCCCAGCGCCAGGATCTCGGCCGCGCTGCGGCCGGTAGACGCCGCCAAATCGTCGACGATGGTCGGCACGGCCGCCAGGATCGATTGCCAACCGTCGGCCTCGACCTTGCCCTTGTTCAGCGCCTTAGTAACAGCGTCGATAGTGGTCTTCGCCCGATCCGCCGCCGTCGCGTTCTTCACGAAGGTATAGGACAGGCTATCCACGATGTCCATGGACTGGTCGGTGTCGTAGCCCAGGCTCTTCAGGGTGCTCGCCGTCAGAACATACAGTTCCTGGGCCTCGGCAAGGCTCCGGTATGTGCCGTTCGCCGTCGCCAGCAATCGCTGCTGGACATGCTCGTATTCGCCCGCGCTGGACGTGGCCATGGAGATGCGCTCGGCCATTTCGTTGTAGGCGTCAGCCATCTCGATCAGACCTTGGGCTGCGCGCAGGGACACCAGGCCGGCCAGGGCGCCGTAGAGGCTCGACACGTTCGCGCGCGCGGCCGTAGACTCAGCGCCCAAGGCCTTGACGGCGGCGGCCGTCTTCGTCATCTGAAAGCGCGTGTCGTTGGCGGCTTTATCTGTCTTGCTGAGCGTTTTGTTCAAACCGTCCAAAGACGAATCGGCCGCGGCCGTGCTATTGACAAGGGGCTCGACATCCGCCGAAACGGTGTAGTAGATCGCCCCTACCGAAGTACCTTCAGCCATTTCTTGCGCTCATGAAAAAGGCCCTGCCTAAGCAGAGCCCGAGAATGAAAAAGGCCCGCCGAAGCGAGCCGTTCAACTCAATGAATCGTCTTGTTTTTTCGAGATGCCCTGGCTTCTAGCACTCTTTCGTACCAAGCCTCTGTAGCCTCGTGCTCCTCCCTCGTCGGCGCACGCGCGCCTGGTGAGTCCTTGGTCGATGGCGGGAACTTCGCCCGCAACGCCGCGACCAGGCCCGTCATCGTCATGTTCCAGGCCTCGCGCTCGGTCAGGCCCAGGTGAGCCATAGCCAGGGCGGCATGCTCTTTCGCGTCGAACTCGGTCAGGTACTGATCCTCGGCGTCGGCGCGGCGCGGCAGAGGCTTGGCGACCCCGACAACGCCGTGGCGCATCAGGCACTGGGCCAGCGGCACGACGTGGGCGGCTGGCGCGGTGCCGGAGGTGTAGCGGATCGCATCGCCGCGAAACTCGTAGCAGCCGAACAGGTCAGACACATCCTCTTCGGCACAAGCGAACACCACTCCCAGGCTGTCCATGTGGTCGCCAGCCATCACGCGAGCGAAGACCTCCACGATTTCGCGCGGATCGCCCAGGCTGGCAATGGCTGCCAGGGACGGACGCAGCAGCACATCACGGCCGGCGTGGATGCACACCTCGCCGATTTCGGTCAGAATTTGCATAATCTCGAAGCTACCGGAGTCATGGCATGAAGAAACTCTCCGCCGTCCTTGTCGCGCTGCTACTGTCCGCCTGCGCATCGTCTGGCGTGCGCGTCACTGATGACCAGATGTCCCAGTTCAAGGAAGGCCAGACGACAAAGCAGGAGGTGATCGCTGCCTTGGGACAGCCTACGACGACCATGCGCAACTCCGACGGCACAACAATGGTCATGTACACCTACTCGGAAGCCAGAACCCGCGGCAGCACATTCATCCCTATCGTTGGCGCATTCGCCGGAGGGGTGGATACTCGGTCGAGCAACGTGGTGCTAACTTTCGATCAGCGAGGCGTCCTGCAAAGCACGTCCAGCTCGTCCAGTCAGTACGGGACCGCCACCGGCATTGCTGTCGATGGCGGTGGCCCCGTTACCGATCAGCCAAGGAAATAGCATGAGCGATCAGAAAAAAGAACAGCCGACGCCCGAGATTCCCCAGCCGCGCCCTATCCCAAATCGCGATCAGAGAACCGTACCCCCACCCAAGTAAAGGGCTGCCCACGCGCCCGCACCGAAGGTGATCGGGCTGCATACGGCAAATACCCGAATCCGGTTCAGCCGGTTCTGCAGACAGAGATTGCGCTTCACGGCGATATCGATGCGTCCCTGCAGGTTCTGCAGTTCGACCTCCCGCAGCGCCTCCAGGGAATACTGCTTCTGATAGAGGTTGACCGGCTCGTTGTACAGCGCAGGGAATCCCTGGATGTACATCACCAGGAACACGGTCGCCGCTGACAGCGCATACAGGTACAGCGACATGGTCAGCGCTCCAGCGGCAAGCCATACCGTGTGCTGGTCCAGCCCTTTCACCACATAGGCCAGAGCGCCCGTTGCACCGGCCAACAGGATGGTGAGCGTGGTCACCCCTTCCTTGCGCATGAAATCCGCAGCGGTACGCTGCTGCCGCATGTTCTCGACCCCCGCCTTCTCCGCCCAATCGAGCAACTCGTTCATGATGGCTCCTCGTCGTTGTTTCAGGCAATCTTACCCTTGCCGGTTGGCCGGGCGGCTGCCCGGCCGAACCCACGTTACGCCGCAGTCACCGTCACCGCGCAGGTATCCGATTTCGCCGGATCGCTCGAACTGGTCGCGGTGATCGTCGCCGTACCATCGCCCACAGCCGTCACGACGCCGGTCAGGGCGTTGACGGTCGCAATAAGCGTATCGCTGGTACTCCAGGTCACGCCTTGCGACGCGCTGGTGGGCAGCACGACAGCCTCCACGTCGTAGGTCTCGCCCACGATCATGGACAGCGTGGCCGGCACGACTTCGACAGACGTCACGGCCGGCGCGTCCGGATCCGGCGTGTCCTCGACGATCAGGCCGTAATCGCTGGTTGTGGCGCTGGCTTCCATGCTGTAGGTCGTCACATCGTCAAACGGCGCCGACCGGCTCATGGTCGTGATGATCATGAAGGCCGTGAAGGTCAGGTCGGGGAACGTCATACGCATCCAGGCGAACGGTTGGCCTGCCGTGGCCGTCGGATTAGCGACGTGCTTGGTCAGTTCGATCAGATTGGCCGAGCCGGCGCCGCTGGCCTTGCAGGTGCCATCGCCCGAAATCGTCAACGACTGGAACGTGGCCAAGTTCTCGCGCAGCGCGCCGATCGAGTCGTCAGCCGTCGCGTCGGTGGTCTCCCACTCCAGATTGAATTCCTTGGTGCGCATTGAGCCAAAGCGCTTCCAGTCGGCCTCGGTCGGCAGGGTATCGGCGCAACCGATGGCGTATTCCAGGACCACGTCGCGGCCCACATATTTCTGGGATTTGCAGTTAGCCATTGACGGCCTCCAAAAAAGAAAAGCCGCCAGGAGGGCGGCAATAAAAATCGCCCGGAGGCGGTCAAAAAAGGATTTCGATGTCCAACGCGTACCAGCGCCGGCCCTCGGTCGTTGTGCCTGGCCCGGTGGGCTCGGCGATTCGAATGTGCGCGGCCCCGCACGGGGTTGCGGCGCTCAGTGCGGCTGCCGTCAGCGCATCGGCGGCATCCTTCGTCATCCCTACCGCCCCCTGAATAGGCCCCAGCAAGATCACACGGAACCGCGGGCGGCGATCGTCCACGTCAGGCTGCGGGCCGCCATCGTTCTGTATCGAGCAGATAGGGCTTGCAGCAATGTCTGGGCGATCTGTCCACATACCCGTGCTGTAGACCCAGGAAGGCCCGAGAATCGCTTCGATCCAGTCTTTCAGTTCATCCAGCACGGTAGTAGGCCTTGAGGATTGCAGGGACGGACGATTTCAACTGATCGAAGCCCTCGACCAGGAAGCGTGGCTGTGCGTTCGGATCCCAATAGTCGCCCCGCCCGCTGAGCCGGGACTGGCCCTTAAGTGTGCCCGACGCCTCATGCACGGCGAAGGCATACGACGCCGTATAGCCTACGGTCCCCGTCACCTTCCCGCGCGCCACCGTGATCTGCGGCGCGTAGCCACTGTTGATCAGGTTGCTGGTGTCGATCGGGGTCATCGTGTCGGCCATCGCGCGTCCCTGAGACAGCACGGCATACACCGCCCCCTCGGATACCGGCCGCGCGATTTTCTGGACCGTGCGCCGATAATTCGCGCGCACCCGTTCGATGCCACGCACTGGCATGACTACATCCGATCGCGCATTTTCAGCACGATGAGGGTGGCGGCCACGCCGAAGACGAAGGCCACAAGGCCGGTTCCGATCAGGTAATCCATGGTGATGCTCCTATGCGGTTGCGAGACGAAAATCAGGACTGTCAGGCTCGTCCAGGCTCGACATATCCCACTCCGTGACGGCCCTGATCTCTTCCCAGTCGGAGTGACCGTTTAGTTGAATCAGGTCCAGATATTTGGGGCGCTTGTCTTCAGTGAAGATCAGGTGCTTGGCAACGAACTCAGCGCCCCTGGCGCCGCTCTGCCCGCCGGTTTCTCGCACCATTTCAGCGGCTGCCGTCCACGTGCAGGCGATCTCAAACGGCGCGCCATAGGTGTTGCCGCCGTCCCAGTCATTGCGGCCGGTGAACGGACGCACGGTGGCGGTGTTCTGGTAGCTCCAGCGCGCAACCTCAGACATTTCCGCCGCCCTGCATGCAGCCACCCGTGGCCACCCAGAAGCCAGCAGATGCCCTGGTCGGGTCGGGCGGGATCAAGCCAGTGGCGCACCCGTTCTTGTCCAGGCCGCGCAGCAGCGACATAGCGCCGCGCCAGCGGTCGGCGAAGGACTGGTACCGGAACGATCGGGACGCGCCGCTGGCGGCCGACTGGCTGCTGATGTACTTGTCGCCCTGCCCTAGGCCCATGAGGCCCAGTAAGTAGAGCTGGATCAACAGGGCCGTGGCAGGCGTGTAATGGGCGCTCAGGCAATCCTCGATCGTGTTGGCCTGCTCGACCAGCGCGGTCACGACGAAATCGGGCAGCGTGATGCCCTGGCCTTCCAGATACTGCGTAGCCTGATCGATGGTCACCATGGCTCGATTCCAAGAATTGGGGCCCCGCCGAAGCGGGGCAAAAAGAAACCGCCTCGCGGGCGGTTATTCGGTGGTGGGTTTCAGCGGGTCGCTGTCGGGCAGCAGGGCCGCCAGCTCTTCGGCACTCTTGCGTCCGTCGAACTCGATTTGGAGCTCTTTCAGCCGCTTGGCAATAGCCCCCTTGGTCGGGGGCTTGTTGCCGGCAGGGTCGAACGTGGCAGGCACCAGTTCGGCGACTTCGCCACCGATGAGGCGCACGTTGGTCTTGAGTGCCGGGTGGAGATGCTTCAAGTCCACCACAGCGCCCTTCTCGACCCCATGCCAGGGGCGAATGACGATGTATTTCATGTCGTGCCCCTGTTAGGTCAGATCAGCCGCGTACACAACGCCGGACAGGCCGGCATCGTCAGCTTTCACCTGGATGCCCATGGCGCCCATAATCTGGAAGTTGTAGTTGACGTTGGGCAGCGGACGCGGCAGCGGCACGACGCCCGTGGTCATTCCCACCAGGGGCGTCACCACGTCGCGGCGGCGCTGGTAGCCCAACAGCTCGTTGCCGGACAGCGCATAGGTCATGCGGAACTCACGCACGTTCCAACGCGGCCCGAAGACCTGCAGGATCGTGCGATCGGTCGCAATGCCGTTGCTGTCAAGGTACGGCGCGTTCAGGTTGCCGAAGATCTCAGGAGAGACCCACACCACGTCATAAGCGTCGACCCGGTTGACCCTGGCCGTCTGGCCGAAGGCGCCACTGGTGAAAAACTTGTTCAGGTCGGTCTGGTTGGCCGTGGCCAAGTTGATCGCGGCACCCGATGCGCCGGCCGTCTTCAGGTCGATCTTCTTGGTGTTGGCGTGATTGCGCAGGCCCTTGGCCTCGTAGCTTTCGACCTTGATTTTGTCGTTGCCATCGAGCAGGTACGAAACCAGGCGCTTGTTGTACTTGCGCAGCTTCGCTTCCTGGGAGTCAAGCACCAGGTCCAACCCCACGGTGCCCAGTCCGGCCGCGTGGCGCCAGTTCACGCCATACCCGGCCGTGAAGACCGGGATCGGGTCGCCGCCGGTGTTGTACTCGGTGTGATCGAACGAGAACGGCGCCTGACCGTCCAAGCTCACCGAGACATCGTCGGCGATGTCGCCCACCATGTTGTACAGCTTGGCGGTCTTGCCCACCGGCAGCACCGTCTGCACAGCCAACAAATCGGTCAGGATCTCCATGCCCGTTTCGGTGTCGCGCATCTGGATGACCTGGTTGTCGATCTCGGCCCAGAAGTCGCGCGCGAAACCGCCCACAGCGTTGCAGGCCAGCATATCGGACGTCATCTGGGCGCGATTGGCCTCGACCATCGTCCGGTGCTGGCGGTTGTAGATATTGCGGTTGGCCCACAGGTCCGCCCAGTGGCCGCGCAGGCGGCTATTGGCCGCCAGGGTTTGGGGAGTGAAAAACATGTGTGATCTCCTTAGACGGCAGCGCCGGGTTTCTGGGTTGCGCGCATCCGCACGCGGATGAATTCGGTCTGGCCAGCACCCACCGTGAACTCGTCTTGCGAGAAGCCCACGATGGCGTCGGTGCCATCCACGCCGACCGCGCCCTGGCCGGACGAATTGACCTTGATCGGCGTGTCCTTCTCATAGGTCCCGGCGGCGCACAGGATGGCGAGTTCGCGGCCCTCCTCGACGTAGTTGCCGATGGCCGAATGGCCGGCCGGAACCGAGTCAGTGATGGTCAGCCCCTCGTGATAAGCGACATCGATCACATACATCCGACCCGCGACGGCGGTTGCCTGAGCGAACTTATCGGAGCCGTTGATGGTGGCGAAGGTGCCGGGCTTGAGGTTGGCCGCCGTGAGGCGGGTTTCGGTCTTGTACAGGGACTGACCGTCAATGTTGACGCGACGATAGCGGCTCATTTCGCACCTCCGAAGTAGGCAGCAGGATCCGGGGCGCCCTCATCCTGCGGTTGATTGGCGGCGTTCGCGCCGATGGTGGCGGCGGTGCCCAGGCTCTTGAACATGGTGTCCAGGGCCTCTCCGGACAGCGCATTGGCGACGACATCGCCGTGCACCGCGGCGACCGCCTTGCGCTTCTCGGCTTCTTCGGCACGGGCGTTGGCAGTCAGTTGCTCGGACAGCGCGGTCTGGTTGGCCTGCAGCGCCGTCACGGCATCCGTCAGGGGCTTGAGTTGTTCGGCCACATTCGCGGCCACGGTGTCGCTGGTTTCCTTGACCAATGCGGCCCGTTCTTCAGGGGTCAGAGGCATATCGCCCTCCTTGTTGACTGCAGGCCGGGCCTGCTGGTTGAAAAGTCGTTTGAGTGAATTGGTGACTGTGGTGACCCACGATTCCTGTCGCACAACAGGACTACCCGCGTCGGCAAACGCGATCGCGCCACCCTTGTCCTCGTAGGCGTAGACCTCGGAGACGCCGCCGTTGCGCACGATCACAGCCTGGCTGTCGGTGAAATCCGCGACCCAGACGTATTCATCGGTGCCAGTCGCCCAGCGCTTGCGGGCGGCTTGGCTCAGACGTTCCTCACGCTGCCGGTAGGATTCGCCCACCAGCGCGCCGGCGTTGGCGGCTAACGGCTGTGCCTGGTCGGCATTGACCATCATGCCGACGCCTTGCTCCGGGGTCGCGGCGCCGACCTGGTCGAGCAGGATTGCGTCGTGATCCATACCGTGGATCCTGGCAACCCACTCGGCGCCCTGGGTCTGCTGTTCTTCGCTGGCGTCCAGGCGCTCCAGGAACACCGCCACGCTGGTATGGATCGGCGGCACGTCCTCGCCCTTTTCCAGCGCTTCCAAACGTTCCAGCAACCGGCGGCCGCCCTCGGACATCTGGGCGACTTCCGTGTCGATCCACTTCTCGATGTAGACCCGATTGCCGGATTTCTTGACGTTGCGGTTCCAGGCGCCCACGTGCCCGACGTTGATGCCTTCCGGCGAGAACGCGGACACAAACTGGCCGTCCACCGTCGGATGACCCAGCGGGGCCAGCGTGTCCTCGAGCTGCTGGTAGTGGGCGTCGATCTCGGCTGCCGGGTACAGGCCGCCGTTCATGACGACATTGGCGGGCAGCGTGTAGGACGGCACCACCCAATGCGCGCGACCGTTGTAGGTCTCGCGGCGGATCTGGGCGGCGTTGACCTGGGTCGTGATGTTGACCTGGGTGCGCCCGGCCTGATCCACCGGCGGCCGGCGTCCGGCCAGCGTCGGATCCAGGCCATCATTGACCTGCAGCACGATGTCTCGCTTCTTCATCATTCTTCCTCGTCGGCCCACGGGCCGTTGTGCTTCTCGCGCATGACGCGCTTGGTGTCCAAGGCGCGCTGCTGGATGGCTGGCACGAGCGGCTTGCCGTTCTCGTCCACCAGCACGAAGGTCTGGCTGCACTTGCAGTTGATCGAGTTGCCGTCCCTGCTGTACCAGTCCCGCACCTGGTCGGTCGTGTACAGATTTCCGTGGCGTGCCGCGTGCGTGGCCCGAGTCGTCGGCGACAAGGCCGACAGGTGCATCTGCTTGCCACGCAGGCCATAGCGGTCAGCACCCTCGTCGGATTCATCCCAGCGGGCCCGGCGCAGCGCCATCGGCACCTCGGATCTAGCGATCCGGTTCGCGCGTCGTGCCTCGATGCCGGCCTGGTCGGTCAGATTGCGGGCGATGCTGCGTGGGTTCAGGCCCCGACCGATGCCGTCGGTCAGGGCCCGCGCCATGTTGGATTTCACCGTTCCGGCCAAACCCTTCATTTCCTCAAATTCGCGCGCCTGGACCAGCGCCATGCGCCGACGGTACGGGTCGCTCCTCATGATGTCGGCCACGCTCATCTGTCCAGCCAGGTACGCGGGTGACTGTTGTGCGAGGTTGGCGAAGGCCTGGGCGGTGCCGCGCCGATAGGACACGACTACGTACGCCTCGAAAAACCACGGGTCACGCGGATCGGCAAGCAGCGAATCGACCAGGCTGGCGCCCTCTTCCAGGATCGAGGACAGCAGGTACTGGTCGAGTCGAAACGAGTACCGGCGGGCCTTGGTGTCCGTTGCGGTTTTGTTCACGACCGGCTCGGCCGGGATGCGATCCAGCAACTTGACGTAGCCCCGGGCGATCTTGCGGATGCGCCGCCCGAACTCACGCATAGCCCCGCGTTCCAAGCGATCGACGCCGGTGGGATCCTCCTTATTCGCGGGCAGGATCGGCGGTTTTGGCTTCGTCGCCATCCTCATCCTCGTCGTCTTCGCCCAGCGGATCAGGAGCATCCTCGGGGTCGTATCCGGCCGCCGTGCGGATTTCTCCGCCAGTAAACACCGTCTCGCCGGTGGCGATGGCCTGAGCGTTGATCTCACTCATCAGCTTCGCGCTGGCCAGCTTGTCGGCCTGGGTCGCATCGGTCAGGTCGTCCCACATGACCGTGTAGTCGGCGATGCGATCGACCGCACGAATTCGCATCAGGTGCTCGAACAGCTCATGGATCTCGAAACCCAGATCGCCGCGGCGCGACTGGCACCGGGCATTGAAGTACTTCTGATCCTCGCTGCTGGCGCGCTCGCCGGTTTGCATGCCCACCAATATCTTTGTGGGGATGTCCAGAGCGGCGGCCGCCGTCTGCAAGTTCACGTCGTAGGTCGGCTTCGGGTCCGGGACATTGGTTACCAGCGGCGTAACGTTCGCGCCCTGCAGGATCATCAGCAGATCATTGGCACTGTTGACCTCGCGGGCGGCGGCGTTGAATTGCTCTTGCAGGTCTTCCAGCTTCACGCCGTACATGTCGGCCAGGTCGCGAAGATTCGTTTCCTTGTCGAAGTTCACGGCCATCTGGCGCGCGGCGTTCTTCAGAAACGACTCGCCGCTACCACCCTCGACCTTTTCCAAGCTCACGAAGGCGTTGTAGGCGGGCTCCAGGAACCCGATGGCATCCGCCGTCCAGTCACCCAGGATGTGGATGCGGTCGTAGTGGATTTTGACCTGGCTGCGGCTGCCGTTCGCCGTGGTCTGGGTGTACTGCCAGTATTTCGGCAGGCCGTAGCGGTCGGAGTTCGGCTCGGCGTCGAACTCGACGGGCTGCAGGGCGCCAGCCCAAGCAGGAATCACATCCACCAGCGCCGGGCTGCTTCCACGCACTGGCTGATCCCAGGCCTGGCTGTCTCGAATACGCAGGATCAGGCCTGAGAATCGCCCCACCAGCCGGCGGCGGTCGGCCTCGGCGATCCTGCGCCAGAACGCGACGGACGCCAGGGTCTTGAGCTTGCGCTCCCAGGCCGTCTCTGGCCGGGATTCGTCCTGGTCGTCGCCCTCGATTACCCAGGGGTTGGTCTTCCAGCAGGCGCCAATGATCTTTTCGACGGCACCATAGGCCACGCCGCCGCGTCGGTATAGCTTGTAGAAGTCTTGAAAGTCCAGGTCTTCCTTGAAGCCATACTCGCACCACGCCGCGTTGCGTTTGGCATCCAGCCCCATGCCTGAATTCAGCAACTCCATGCGGGCGCGGGCCATGCGCATGTCGTTGAGCGCATGGTTCACGGCCAGGGTCATTTTGTCGGTCATGCTGAAATCCGTTTGATGATGCCGGCGCGGCCCTCGGTCAGATAGCCCTGGGCCTCGGGGTTGCTGATCCACTCGACGCCAGACTGCTGCGAATCGGACCACAGTACGAATTCATCGGCCGGGCTGCGCTCTGCGGCCATCCGGCGCGCGCAGGAAATGCAGCGCGCACGGATCACCAGCGAGACGCTGTTGTCTCGTGCGAATACCTTGAAAATGGGCATTTACCTGCCTTGAAGTAGGCGCTTGGGGATCATGAGGCCCGCTGGGGTGCGCCGCTTGATTAGCGGCGCCAGCGCATAGCGGCTCGCGTCGATGTAGTGGTTGTTCTTGTCCACGATGTCCGTCAGCACATCGCCGGTCAGGCGGTCGACCTTGTAGCTGTACGTCCTCGCCTCGTGAAGCGTCTTCGTGCAGCGCGGATGAATCACGATCTCGCGGTATGACCGCAGGTGCGCGATGCCGTCCTCGACGCTGCCCTTCCACTTCTCCACGCCGACAATGCGCGGCAGGCACTTGCGTGTGCCACGGCCGTTGCTCTTGACGTGGCTGATGGTCTCCGGCCGGGCCGAGTCGGCGCGCACCGCGTGGCTCTCGATGCCCGGCAGCCGGGCAATCATGAAGTCCGCGATGTCGTCGTTCTCGAGTCCGACCTTGCCGGCCTCGTGCTCGATGTACAACCGCTGGTCGTGAATCCAGCACTTGACGCCTGCCGTCGGGTCCTGGCTGAAACCCCAGTCGATACCGAAGTACGGGCCGTCCCAGTCGGCGGCCGGCGTGAACTCGGCCACCCGGTACTTCCCGGACAGAATCTGCGCATCGCTGTTCTCACGGTAGGCGCCGTCCCAGATCCAGGCGTAGGTCTGGTCGTCCAGCAGATTGCGGTCGTTGAGCCGTTCCTCGTCGAGCTCGGGCGGAAACCAAGGGTTGTCCGTGTAGTTCAGCTCGGCGATCCGGCTGTTGGCCGGCGGGCTTTTCCGGAACCGCTTGTCGGTCGGGCTGCCATCCTTTTCCGGGTTCCAGGTGACCCAGATCTCGGAGCCGGCCTCGCGCACGGTCGGGCGCAGCTTGATCCACGCCGTCTCGCTGACGTCCTCGCCCTCGTCGACCCACGCGATCAGGATGCGGGCCTTGGACTTGATGCTGTTCAGGCCGTGGCGCAGACCGGCAAAGGCGTATGACACCCGCCGATTCTTCGTGCGGATGTACTTCTCGCCGATGTCGAAATAGGCGTCGAGCCAGGGCACGGACAGGATCGCCTGCTTGACCTCCTCCATCGAGGAGTCTTCCAGCGAGTTCATGTACTCGCGGCCGCACAGTATCTTGCCCGAGACGCCAGCCTCGGCAAACATATATGCCCGCACAGCCGTCATCAGGGCGAAACTGCGCGTCTTGCCGCTGCCGCGCCCACCATGGGCGCCGCGATACCGGGCCGGGCCGCTGAAAACCGGGATCAGCTTCGGCGGTAGCTCAATCCTCGCTTTGCTGGACATTGGGGGCCACCAGTTCGATCGTGGTGGGCATGGTCGGGATGGGACCGCCGTTGGGGCCGCTCACCTCGCGTTTGTTCGTGAACATGCCGCCCTGCTCCTTGGCGGCCTGCTCGAGCACAGCCGCTGCGGCCGCCACGTTGCCTCGCGCCATGTGCCGGTCGTAGATCTTGCCCAGGGCGCGCAGCCGGAAGGCCTGGTCCGCGATGGGGATCTCTGCCACGGCCTCACGAAACTTCTTGCGCGTGTCCTCGAACAGATCGCGCCACTTTCTCGCCAGCTTGGCGCCGGCCACCTTCGTGGGGTCGTACTGGGCGACCTGCATGCGCGGCACATCGACACCCATCTCTTCCTTCAGGGCCGCCGACACCTCGCTGGGGGTGTCGTAGCAGGCCAGCGCTTGAACGATGAAGCGCTTGGCCGCATCGGTAAGCGTTGCCATGCAAAATTCCTTTCAGGTCAGGCGGCGGCCCTCAGGCAGGTGCCGCATGCGTGCGCGATGCTGGCGCCTGAGACGGCCGGCGGATGCTTGGCTGCCTCGACCATCCGCGCCACCTGGGCGCTGGCGCCGTAGCGCTGCACCACGCCGACGAACTCCTCGACGTCATGGCCGCGCATTGCCAGCCGGGGCATGCCGTCTTTCGTGAACTTTGGCGCCCCGAATTCATCCTGCTCCTGGCCGATGTGGTAGAGCTCGTGCTCGACCAGAGCGCAGAACTCGGTGTCGCTGCATTGGGCGCAGTAGTCGGCTGCCAGGGTGACCAGGAAGTCCGGCACATGGCCGAACCACTCACGCAGTTGCTGTTCCTGCCTCGCCTTCTGCCAGCCGCCGGCGCGAATCATGACCTGTTCAGCCTGGCCAATCACCGTGCGGCCGCGCTTTGCGAAGGCCGACGACGCCCAGAGGAAGCCGAGGTCGGCGTCCAGCAGGTGGGTGTGATCGGGGTTGTGGAGCGGGCTGTCTTCGGCCAGGATGGTTTCCCGGGCCCAGGCGGCCAGGTCGGGGGCCGGCGCCAGGATTGTGCCGAACAGATCGTTGGACAGTAGCGCATCGGGAGGCGCTGGGCGGCTACACCCTCCGACGGGCTCGGTTGTGTGTGATTTGGCCATAACGCGCCTTTGAGACGCCTATGGCGCACTCCTTTGTGATGGAAATGAAAACCCGCCCGGAGGCGGTCCGGTGTGAGTTTGGGGCGACTTAGTCTTTCGCCTTCGCTGGTTTCAACAACTTCTCATCAAAGGTTTCGCTCTTCAATTCTTTGCCGACAAACCACTTGCAAGTAACTAAATCGTCCCTCGTTCCGGACGGGAATACTACCGGGCCGTTATACGACACAGTCATATCCGGCCCGCCGCTGTTCAGCAGCACAACATCACCAACATTAAATCGAGCCACGCAAGCCTCCTAAGTGCAAAAGAAGGTCACAGCATGCCATTTTTGCTGGCGAGTCTCAACCAAAACGGAGCGCCCCACTCAGCATTCACCAAGCGGGGCGCGAAAGATCCCAGGTAGCGGGATCGGAGGAGACAGGTTGTGGGGCCCCACAGCGACCTCACGCCTTGGTATGCGGCCAGAGAATCGCCTGATCAAAGGGCGGCGCAGGTCAGAGCCAGCATGTGCCGGAACCTTCCGGCTGTCGTCCCAGGCCTGATCGCGCGGCGACTTGGATATCTGGACGGTGCTGCTGGTTGATGGCTGCGGCTTCTCCCACGCGGATGCGGTCTCGGTGAAATCGCATGCGTGTGGAATGCAAAAAGCCCCACCGATTGGCAGGGCTTTGCGTTTTTTCAGGGCGCACGAAGCCCCGACACCGACATTACATCAAAAATCAGCAGAGAAATCAAGCATATTCGCACTTGATCAGCTCGCATTTTTTCAGCCTCGGCAGCAACTCCGCTTTTGCGGCCTGATACGTCGTGTGCTGGTCCTCGATGCGCGGGTTGCGGTGGACGCTGACGCCGGCCACCTTGTTGCGCATGTGAACCCCGATCGCCGCCCGATGCATGTAGTGCAGTTCGTCGATGCACTTGGCGATAACCTGGGCCTTCAGGCGTTCCAGATCGTCGTCGCGATCCTCGGCATCCTGGTGCACGTCGCCGCTGTCGTGGCTTCGGCAGGACGGCGATACGCGGGGCGCGCCCAGGTGCGGCATGTAGGCGCGCTCGTAGCGATACCAGATCACCAGTAGGTCTTCGATCTGTTGAGATTCGTCCAGGGTCATCGTTTCTCCCACACAACAATGGCGATATACGCTAGTCCGAAGATTCCGGCCAGAGCGAAGAAAGCCGCACTTGGCACCCATAACGGGGCCAGGACCCACCACCAGGACCAGGACGCAACCACACCTACCTCGGCGAGTTTCAGGCCGATGAAAATCAGCGTCAGAATGCTCATAAATCCGATTCCTTGAGATTTCATCACCGCCTCCATACGGGTGAATTCTCATTGCCGTTCCCCGCCCTGCCCGCTGTCGCCTGCGTCTTGGGCTCAGCCAGCGCGGCGCGGTCCAGGTTGTGACGCATCATGGACAAAGGCTTGATCGTCAGCGGCCTGAATTTCGGCGGCTCTCTGCGGGCCGCCACCGGCAGGGAATCCAGCCGTGCGCGAATGAATTCGGTTTGATCGCCCACGCATGCGCGGCCGGTCTCGACCTCGATGGCGTAGACCAGGGCGTCGATCTTCTGCAGCGACCCCTTGTGGCCGGCCTTGCGCAGCGCCTCCCTGGCGCGCTCGTGGGCGTGGGATTTTCGGTGGAGATAGTCGGCCATCAGAATTCCTCCACTTCCCAGCCGCCGCCGTTTTTCTTGGCGCGCACCTTCACGGCGACAAACCGCATCGGGTACTGATCGGCCGCGACCTTGATCTTCACGCGGGCATCGTCCTGCCAGAAACCCTTCACTTCGTGGCACTCGAGCGTGCCGTCAGCCAGCATCACCACGAAATCGGGGCTGTAGAACGTGTTATCCGCCAGGCGCAGCTTCATGCCCTCGAAGCGATACCAGAGGATCTCGCCGGCGGCCTTGCGAGTCTCCAGGTGCTGAGCATAGGCGGCCTCGGTTTTGTTCATCTTGCCGGTCTTGAGGCGCCCCAGGGCCTGCATCTTGCGTATCGCACCGGTATTGCTTCTCGCCTGCCGATCACGCGGGAACGCCAGGTCTTCCAGGCAGGTTGGGCGGTCATGAAAAGTCATGGGCTTCCTTCTTCAATCTGAATTGCCGCTTCACTTCGGCCTCAAGGTATTTCTGTGCTTCCGGGCCGCGTTTTTCGCCGATCGCGTCCAGCCAGGGCTTGCGCTGGCCGTAGGGCAAAGAAAGGATGTGGCGGGCCTCGCATTCCAGGCGGCGCTGTTCGATTTGCTGGGGCGTCATGCGGCCACTTCCTCGCCCAATGCACGTTTTGCCATCGTGACGGCAATGGATGCGTAGGCCTTCGGGTTGGCCAGGATCTTCTTGGCCCAGGCCTTGTGATCCTTCTTTTCCTTGAGCACGCCGCCGGCACCCATGCTTTCCATGGCTTTCGCCGCCTCGACATCAGACAGTTCGGTTTTGCGTGGTTCCGGCAGCGCAAGAGCAGGTGCCGAGATTTCATCCCACTGTCCTTTCTCCATCTGCTCGTCCAGGGCCTTTTCCCACCGCGCCCGCATGGTGCTGTACGCGCTGTTCAGCATGTCGTACTGCCCAACTTCGACGGCAGCGTAGAAGATCGCCGGGTGCGACCATTCGCCCATCTCGCCCTTGCGCCTCGCGGTCAGACCCTTGATGGCTTCGTGGAAGGCAATCTCTGGATTCAGGCTGGGCCGGCAGGCTTTCATGAATTCCGGCAGAGATGGCGGCCAGTCGTACATCCGGCGACAGTTCTTGATGCCGGCAGCGACGTCATGCGGCGTGATCCCGTCCTCGTCGAACGCTTCGGCCCAAGCTGTTTTCCAGTCCTCGATGGCCTGCTCGTCGCGGAAGTTCGCCCGCCACTTGTTCGGGTACATGCCGTTCATGCGACCAAAAAGGTGGTCCATCAGGCTGATGCCTTCGAGCTTGGCATGCGGAACCAGCCACACGTTTTCACGCGTCGATAACATGGGATTCCCCCGGCTTTGTGCGGTTTCGATTGATGTAGGCCAGCGGATCAAACCCGCGCTGTGCTGGCGCAGCAGATGGCCTGGCGCTGTCCTGCGCCCTGGAAAGCCAGTTCGTCAGGTAGCGGGCGTAGTTCGATTTTTTGTTTTTTGGATTGGCAAGGATCCAAGCGGCAGCTTTCGCAAGCTCCGCATCCAGACTGAGGGCTGGATAGGCTGTTTCCCAGGTTGACCGCTGCGCAGTCGATATCCCGGTCCAATTGCCGTCAGCGTCGAGCGCGATTTTTCGGCTCGGCGCAGAAGAAGCGATAGCTTCTTTAATCTGTTCTGTATCTGTATCTGCTTCTGTATCTACAGCGTCACCGTGACGTTTCTGTGACGTCACAGGCTTATCGTCTTGTCCAGAAGCCGCGCCAGCCTTGAGTTTCGCCCGATACTTGCGGGTGCGCTCAGCGCTTGTGTCGCTCTTATACTGACGCTTCTCCCAGGCGCGAATTCGGTAATTTCCGTTATCCCCAACTGTCACAAGGTCACGTTCCAACAGTCGCGGTAACGTCACCGTGACGTCACGACGTAACGCCCAATCAACCGTCTCGGCATTCAGCCCAGTGTCGCCGCTCTGGTCATATTTGGAGGCCGCGCACAGCAGCTCGATCCAAGTTCTGAACTCGGCATCATTGAGGGTGCCGATCTTTGGATCACTGGGCATGTCACCGTAGAGGCGGAACCAGTCCATTACGCGACCTCCACTTCCACGCCTGCCGCCGCCAGCGCACCATCAGCCACCGCGCAGCCACGATCCAGCAGGATCTGGACGCACTCGCGCTGCAGATCGCGCTGAGTGCCATAGCGGGCCTCAAATTGAGCCTTCCAGGGGTGTACGGCGACGACGCCAGGAATGCCGGCATCCTGATGGTGTGGACCGCACAGCGGCAGGACCATCCAGTGCGCCCAGGGCTTCGTGCGGCCGTCGATGTGATGCACGGAGACAAAGGGCGTGAACATGCCCTCTTTCGCGCATGCAATGCAGCCGATCTCCCGGCACAGCATGTCGTGGAAGCGTTTCTGCTCGGCGGTGGGGTTGCGACCCTTCATAGGACACCTGCTTCTGTTGTGCGTGTGTCCATGGTGGCGGCCGGCGCCGGAAAAGTATTTTGAACGCGTTCAAAATTTTGATCGTGGGGCGGCTGGATCTTCATGAACGTCAGCCAGTGCGTCTTTTCGCGCTTGCCGGACTTGTGGCCGAACAGCGGCTGGTTCGGCGTCAGCGCCAGGATCTGGGACACAGGAATTTGGACCTCGGCCCACTTGAAAATCAGCACGCCCTCGGGCTTCAATACACGGAAGCACTCTGCGAAGCCCTGGCTCAGGTCGTCGCGCCAGTCGTCGCTCAGGATTCCGTATTTGGCTCGAAGCCAGGACTCCTGGCCGGCGCGGCGCAGGTGCGGGGGATCGAACACCACCAGGCGGAACGACCCATCTGGGAACGGCATGTCCCGGAAGTCCATGTTCAGATCGGGCGTGATTTTGAAGGCCCTGCCGTCGCACAGCGTATGCTCTTCGCTGCGGATATCGCCGAACAGGGCGCGCTGGTCCTGTCGGTCGAACCACATCATGCGGCCGCCACAGCAAGGGTCGAGGACAGGCATATCCATCATGCCGCCACCTCATGCCCATAGCGGATCCGCGCCTCATGGGTATCGATGCCGTTTTCGGCACACCAGGCGAGCACATACTCGATGAGGCTGGTCATTCGGGCCACAGACATGCGGGCAGACGACTCGCGGATGTTGACGTACTCGTTTTCAAGCCCAGGCACCATGTCGGCGCCCAGGCCGGTGGCAATGGCGTGGCCGCTGATGAAAAGCACCTTCCACTGATCCAGAGCCAGCCTCCGGCCGCCCCAGGTCGCTTTCTTCGCCACCTCGCCGAAAAGCGCATGCAGGAGCGCGTTCTGATCCGTGCTGCGTGTGCGCGGGCCGATCTTCACCATGAAGCCTTCGGGCGCAGCCATGACAGCTTGCGCGGCATTGCGCCGGGCCACGACGTGCGAGAGCTGGAAGATTTGGGTATTCATCACCCCACCATGCCCTTCATCCGCTGCACGACCTCTGCAACTTCAGTCATGACGTGATTGCCGGCGTTCTCAACGCGTCCGACCTCACGCTGATCCACGCGGCCGTCGGCCAGGGAGTCGTAGATTTCCTTGCCGAATACGCCGCTGGCGATCATGAAGGCCGCAACCTTCTCCAACATGCCCATGTCGCACTCGGATGACCCGGCCGGCGCCTTCACCAGCAAGAGCCCGCGCTGCCGCGCCCAGGCCCGCAGGATCCTGTCGTCGTCCGTGAAATCGGTGATCCGCACGGCCTCCTCCAGCGTCAGGTGATGCCGCTTGCCCTCCTTCGGCGGTGTGCGGTTGACCTTGTTCCTCAGCACCGCCGCAGAAATGTCAACCCGAGGCCCCAGGGATTCCGATCCGCCGGGATAATCGTGGGCGACGTGGTAGGCCGCATCGGCTGTGTTCATGTGTGTCTTCCTCGAACGTATTAATTGACGGCCGGCCGGCCTACAGTGGAGCCATGGAAATGGAAACTACGAAGACCGAAGCCCTGCTCAGGCAGGCCAAAGCGATTTGCCAGGAAGTGACGGGCCGCGAGGATGTGTCCGATGACCTGCTGTGCAGCGTCTTTCGACGTCTGGAACTGGAAGCCGACCTGACGGACGACGATCTCCTGGATGCGCTCGATGCGGCCCAGCAGGGGCTCATGCACTGAGGTGTCCGGCGGCCCGATGGGGATGCGGGTGTCGGCCGGATCGGGGCGCCAGGGATGTTGGGTAGCCGGTTCCTGGCCCGTAGAATCGAGACTCTGACCCCTCAACTCCATGAAGACCAAGGACCGGCCATGACCGTAGAAAACCCGTTCGGAGATAGCCCGAGCAGCCAGCAACCGGAGTCCAGGGCGTACCTGGTCCTGATATCCGCGTCGAAAGACAATGCCGCGCTGGCGCAGCAGATCGTGAAGAACATCCAGGCCCAGGTGGACAAGAAGGCAGCCCCGCTGTGGATCGACTCCAAGGGGATCGGCCTGCTGGTCAACACGGAACTCGTCGCGTGGGAAATCCGCAAGGAGGCGCTGAGCGTCGACATGAAGATCGGCTCGCAGGACGTGAAGGGATTCCTGATTCTGGAGATTGGGCCAGACTGGGCAGCACCCAAGGATGCGACCACGGAACACTGGCTGGCTAGTCATGTCGGCGATCCTCGCCCGGTGCCTTTCCGCAAGGTTCGGCGTCCATGATCCCTGCGCGGCCCGTCAGGTGGTGCCAACGCACCGGCACACCGATGGAGCGCGCAATGCACAGCGGGATCAGGTGGCAGGACATGAAGCCGTTCCAGGCCAGCCAGCGCGTGGTGCGCAGGCCCACTAGCCAAGATGCGAAGCGGTCACGCATGCTCAGCTCCCATGTTTTTGAACAAGGCACCGAGGAAATGAAACTGAACCGAGACCTGCAGCACGCCATCCTGGAAAAATTGGCCGAGGCCTACCCGGGCCTGACGACAGGGGCGTGGCGCGAGATCCAGCAGATGGCGGACGAGGAAACGATCATCGGGAATCTGCTGTACCTGGAGGCGCACGGGCTGGTCGAGACCAGCCTGAAGCGCACGCTGAGCGGCAAATTCACATTTGCGGGAAAGCTCGAAATCACCGCGCGCGGCCTGGACTTCCTGGCCGACGACGGCGGCCTGTCGGCCATCCTGGGGGTGGTGACGATCAGGCTTCATGACGACACCCTGAAGTCACTGATTGCGGCGAAGATCCAGGCGTCTGACCTGCCCCAGCCCGATAAGAAGCGATGGACCGATCAGCTTCGATCGCTGCCCGCCGAGACCACAAAACACCTCGCACTGAAGCCAGTGGACTTGGGACTGGAGAATGCGCCGACCGCACTTGCCGCAATAGGAACCGCGCTTGGCCTGGGTGCTGCCGGATGAACTGCGCGTACCCGACGTCCGGGCCCAGGCTGATCCAGAACTCGTCCAGGTCGGTACCCGTCTCGGCGACAGTCGCGTTGGCGTGGAAGACGAGGGAGTCGAGGCGGATTTCACGCATGCTCGGCTCCTGCGGTAGCGGACTGGGCCTGGCCAGGCCCGCGCAACACCGACCAATCAACGTCCGGACGCAGGTCTTCGCAGCGGACGGCGCCGTTGGTGGCGCGTTCGATGTCAAGGCAACGCAGTACAGGGATCCGACGGCGGCCAGACACCCATTGATGGACGGTTGGGGGCGTTACCTTGATCGCGCGAGCAAGGCCAGAAAGCCCGCCAAGCTGGCCACATGCATCGGATATTCCCGACATGGATTCCTCTATTTTCATAAGGCTACGCCTAATGATAAACGATAGGAATTGCCTAATCAATAGCTTGCGTGTTTTATTAGGCCATGCTTAAAGGCAAAGAATTCGGTCAGGCGATCGACGCCGCCATTACCCTGAAGATCGAATCGGGGGGAGCTCGCTCGAAGGCTGAGATCGCGCGCCACTTCAAAGTTCAGCCGCCTTCACTATCCGACTGGGTGAAGAAGGGCTCGATTGCCAAGGAGCGACTGCCTGATCTGTGGGCGTATTTCGCCGACGTTGTTGGTCCGGAGCATTGGGGGCTAACAACCAAGGAATGGCCCTCTGGGCTTTCCTCTTCTGCCGCGGGGCGTCACAGCCGCCATGTGCCTGAATCCACCCTCCCCTGGCCCCTCAAGAAAGCCACCCCCGAGCGCATCCGCGCGCTGACGCCGGCGCAGCAGCGCCAGGTGGACGATGCGCTGGATGTGATGCTTAGGGGGTTTGAGGCCGAGGGGAAATAGGCTGATCCTGGCACGGCTTCGGCCTGTTAGGCGTTTATTTTTGTCCATCAGGTAACAAACCATGATGGTTGTATGGAGATATGAGGGAATAGATGAGCTACATAAACGACAACTTGATGCCCGGGGAGCGTGTCACCTACTCGGCAAAGATCAGCGTCTGGAGCATGCTGCCAGAGATCATCGCGGGCGTGATTCTGTGCTTCTTCCTCGTCGGATTTCTCATCCTGCTGGGTCTATACATCCGGTACATCTCCACCGAGATGGCTATCACCAACCAACGAGTGATAGCAAAGAAGGGGTTCATCAGCAGAGAGACGGTGGAGATCGACTTGAACCGCATCGAGAGCATTCGCGTCCAGCAAGGACTGCTCGGCCGCATGTGCGACTTCGGGGCCATCGTTCTAGCTGGTGCCGGAAATCCTCAGGCGCCGTTCAAGGGAATCTCCAGGCCCATGGAATTTCGACGAGCGTTCGATGCCGCTCGCAAGGGCGGCGCTGAGCAAGTGCCAGAGCATAGAGAGCTACTGGTACAGTCGTGAGGATTAAGCTGGCTGCGCCTTCTGGTGCGGCTTCGGCCTGTAGGCCCGGCAAACACTGATGAGGGGGTACCGCAAATGATGAATGGCTCAGGAATGCTATTGCCGCTTGTTGGCTATCTCGTACTGATCGGGATCCCGGCAGCGGTCATTTTGGGAAAGGCCGGGTACAGCAAGGCCTGGGTGATCTTGGCATTCATTCCGGTGGTGAACCTGATCGCGCTTTGGGTGTTCGCGTTTTCCAAGTGGCCCGCGCTTCGCAGGTAGCGCCTTCTGGTGCGGCTTCGGCTTCTGAGAAACCCTGATTGATGACGTGCTGGTTAGGGGGGTACTTTGGGCCTTAAGGTAACAAAACCTTATTATTAATGTGGATATGTGAGGAGAACCATGAAAAAGATCATCGCAGCCGCCGTCCTGGCCGTCTTCGGCGTCATCGCAACGGCACCAGTCTGGGCGCACAGCGGCGGCACCGACAAGAACGGCTGCCACATGAACCACAAGACCGGGACCAGGCACTGTCATTGAATTCGACAAGGCCGTCCTACAACAGGCCCGCAGGGCCAACACAAGGAGGAGCAGATGGCTAGGTTTATTCTCAATAGCAACCAGCAGCCTAACGGAGACAACGAAGTCCACAACGCGACGACGGGCTGCAACTGGATGCCAGAATCACAGAACCAGATCAATCTTGGCGAGTACACCAGTTGCCATGGGGCTGTTGCCGCCGCAAAGGCCACATACAGCAATGCCCGCACCAATGGATGCATTCACTGCTGCCCGGCTTGCCATACAACTTGATAGGCACAGAACGGCCCGGCAGATCCACGCCGGGCCCCGCCTTCTGGTGGGGGGGGTGCGAGAAACTCTGATTGAAGGCCCATCACTACGGTAGTAAGATTCAGCGCCGCAGTTACATAAATTTAATTTCCAAGGCAAAAAGTCACACGCCCGCAGAAAGATACGTTGAAATTCGACGCCGATGAACAAAAATGAATACCTGATAGAAGATAAACGGCTGAGCGTACAGAAGCTGCGGCACATCTTGGAGTTCTTGTCCAGGGTTGCTTTTTACGCTACAGTTCTGATAGGCACTTGGCTTGTTTTCTGGGGAATTCGCCCCCTGCTACTGACTGACAAGACAGAGGTGATCAATGCCTTTGCCGGCCTCATCGATAAACTAGGGCTGTCTACGATCCTTGGCTACATATGGGCCTTTACATCTACAGGCCTATACGTAGCAGAGCGCAGGTCAAAGAAGCGTGCAATACGCCTCAAGTCATCCTATCAGCATCAGGCAGAACAGGGTGAGCCGAATCGGACGTCATCGGGCTTGACCGACACTGGCGACACCCCAATGGAGAGCGAAAATGCATGAAGTCATCTTGCTCGGCATATCGATCATCGCCCTTACTCTTATCTGGCGGCTTGGCGCGCGACGAACCTACTTGGACGAAGCGCGGGATGCGTTATTTGATCTTAGAGATCAGCGACTAAGGCAGTTTTTTCTTTCCAGAGAAAACGGCTTGCACCACCCGGCCTATGTGAAGCTCAGAAAGCTTATCAACGGCCATCTTAGGCACACGGAGAATTTCTCTTTCGTCAGTTATGTCTCGCTGATCGTTCTCTTACATCGCTGTAAGGACGAGCTCAGTCAGGAGCAGCGGCGCCACGAAGAGGAGTTTCTTTCTGACGATAGTGAAATACAGCAAATCAGTGATGACGTGAGGCGCAAATCCGCCGAAATCATGCTTATTTATATGGTGAAGTCGTCTGTGTTTGCCCGAATCTTGATGTTTGTCTTTTTGAGCGGATATGTTCTTATGCAAATGCGGGAACATCTCCACAAGATCTTCTGCATCCAAAGCTGGCGAAACTATATGGGTATAGCAGCAATGGTGGCCCTGGTTATCATTCCCACGAGGATCGTGCCTGGACTGTCATTGAATGCCACCATGAGTGCGATGGAATTGCGCTCCTTTGAGACATAGTGGCAACCGCAGACTCCCACAAAACTGAAGATCAAAGCCCTCCTTGGAGGGCTTTTTCATGCCTGGACGCCCACCCAACCCGACTCTCTACCCGCTCCAGAGCCGGGTTAGGCCGGCACCCCCCCTCTCCGCCTCAGCGCCAGCAGCAGGCCACCCCGCTATCCAGCACTGGTGCTGGTTTTCGGCCATCCGGCACAGCCTAACAGGCCACCACACCACCACCTCCCAGCCGCCCGCGAGGCGGCTTTTTGTGCCCATCTGCTGCCGTGCGGCACGCCGCGCTTGCTGGTCCGCCGCCTCTCGGTCAGAATGTAACTGTTTCGAACAACAGGAGGGCACGATGAGGAGAATGAGGATCGCGGCGCTGGCCGCTGCAGTGCTGGCCCTGGCCGGTTGCAAGACCACCGTCAACAGTGAGATCGCCGTCAGCGAGCTGCAGGGCGGACAGTCGAAGGAATTGCCCGGTGATCTGTACGTCGAGGTCGCCAGCTGCAACGATTTCGAGGATTCGCGCAAGCCGTCCAAAACCCTGTTGGATGTGCAGCAGAAGATTCCAGGCGTGTTCCCGACAGCCGTCTACAAAGAATGCTTCCGGCAGAAGATGGACTCTTACGCCCACTTCTCGATGCCGCTGTTCCTGGACTTGGACAAAGACGGCAAGCTCGGATCCGAGCAGACCATCAATGTGATCTCGAACGACACGGCAGTGCTCGGCCTGGCTGTCCCTGACGCCCTGCAGAAGAAGATTGCTAGCGCGAAAAAGGACACGTTTGGGTCTATGAATCTGTCGGTCCTGGTGAAGGTCACGAACGACACCAAGGAAGAATTCCGGTTCGGCGTGGGCGCCGCCTATATCGATAATCACCCGGTTACCGATCGAGTCCTGGTGGCACCGGCCGGTGCGTCGTTTATCGTGCGTCTGTCCGATGTTGCCGTAGACGCAGCGGTGGCTGGACAGGATCCTGCCATCCTGAAAGTGGCGCCGCCCAAAAGCTGATCCGCAGACAGCCACCCCAAGCCGCCTTCGGGCGGCTTTTCACGCCCCCTACCCCAACACCTGCAGCCCCGTCCGCTTCACAAACTCCTCGTAGCTGATCGGCGCGCCGGGCCGCGCATCTGGGCTGTTGGCCAGCCAGTGCACCCAGGAACGGCCCGTCGTGGCGTCGAAGACGACCTTGAACGTGTAGTCGGGCACCGCAACCCTCGCGGCCCCGATTGTCTGGGGATGATCGCTATAGACTGGGCCCGAGACCACATACACGTCACCCTTGGCGCGCATCACATACTTGCGGGTGTCCTGCTCGATCTTGTTCCAGGCGCCGCGATTCGCCTGCGGGGCCTGCGGGATCATGTTGGCCAGGCTGAAGCTCTGCGCCATCGCCTGGTCGTCTGGCATGTCGCCGGCCGGCGCCATGTGGCCGCGATCAAAGCCCGATCCCCTGTAGTCGTCCAGTCCTGCCCGCTCTGACGCCGGCAGGCGCGCCTCTTCGTAGAAGCTGTCGGTGCGCGCGATACCCTGGGCGGCGGTCAGCATCTGACGGTTCAGGCGCTCGGCAACCAGCACCGGGGTTTTCCGCTGGCCGCTGTACAGAATGGCAAAGGACGAGAAGCATAGCTCGCGCTGGGTCGGCCGGGCCGGCACGACGGGCGGCGTCTGATGGGGGAAAAATTCGCGGCACTGCGCGAAAGACGTCTGGATGTGCCCGTCATGCGCCGCTGGCGCGGCCTGACGAGTTGCGGCGACGTCCTGCCGCGGCTGCTCCAGATACGCCAGGATCCGGTCGACGCCGATCTGGTCGAGTAGCTGCGGATGCAGCGCCCACAGCATGGCGGCGAAGGACACCGCCGCCGAGAGAAATGCCGTCTTGAAGAGCCTTGCGAAGCCGCTACTTGCCTGCTTCTTGCGTGGGGCCGACCTGCGCTTTGCGGTACGGCGGCCCGCCTGTTTCTTTGTTGCCATGGCCGCCGATTATAGGAAACCTATTCTGCCTTCCATCTGCAGGCGGTTTCAGTCCTACGCGCGCTTCCTGGCCACAGCCTTCTTCAAGACATCGTTCATCCGGGTTTGCCAGCCAGGGCCGTCAGCCTTGAAGGCGTCGATCACAGCCTTGTCGTAGCGGATCGTCACGGCGACCTTGGGTGTATCCAGGCGTGGGCGCCCTACTCGCTTCAACTGCTTGAACTCTTCGGCGCCCAACTCATAGGTATCCGGATCCGCCGCAATGCCACGATTGATCGCCGCATCCTCTTCAGGCGTGGGCATGATCAGTTTACGTTTGCTCGACATAGTCCCGTACCTCCCGCGAATTGGCCTTGCGCAGACTGATGACGTGCATCTTGTCTGCGCGCTGCGTGAACACCACGCAGTACAAGCGGTCGTCGATGACCGCGTAGCCGATCTCCCGAACCTCGCCATAGTCCTGGCGGGTGTCGGGCTTGGCCATCACCTCCGGCCAATCAATCTCCTGGGCCAGTGACAGTGAGACGCCGTGCTTACGCTGGTTGCTGCTGTCTTTGGCTGGGTCAAAGGTGATTTCCATATGGTTATTGTAGTTACGCAAATATCGATAAGCAAGGTATTTTTGTAGTTACAGAATCAGCGCATCGCAGCCGCCCGCGAGGCTCGCTTTCGCATGCTAAAGCGACGGCGTCCTTATCTGGCGCCCGCTCCTGCAAAAAAATCTGCGTGCTCGGCATGAAACTGCCCTCAGAGGGCACTGAGACCCGCACATGAGCGGCCGCAGGTCCGTAGACTTGTTGCTCAACGGATAGGGAAATCCCCTATCTCATGCAAAGCCGCGTCAGTCCGATGTTCCACGATTTCGGCCAGATGACAAGGCTTTTTACTGTATGGAAATACAGCTTATTATTGGCTAGCAAACAGGGATTCGGAGGGCCGAATGAAGAGGATTGAGGTAGATGGTGACGCCGCGCATAACACTGTCCGTCAGGCGGAGCTGTTGGAGAGCCGCCTAGAACACTTGCTGGCGACATGGAGCGAAACTGTGCGGCTCATGAGCCCAGTCCAAACGCGAGACCTTATCGAGAGTCTCCGTGATGCGGCCATTGAGCACCGCCTCACCGTGCAAGAAATCATGAGGCGCTGCCGAACAAAAAATTATTAGGCTACGCCTATTGACATATCATAAGGCGATGCCTAATAATGTCTCCCATCAACACGGGAGACCACCATGAACATCCAAGCCCTCAACCAGTCAGCACGCAAAGTGCACGGCGCCGACATCAGCATCCTGATCGCACGCGCCACGGCCTGGGGTAATACCGACAACCTCTTGCTGGTCAGCGGCCGCAATCATCGTGGTGCCGCCGCTGACATCGCCCGCGCCGCTGTGCGAATCGGCGCCAAGCCGCGCATCACCGAGGCCAACACGACCGATCACATCGGCGGCGGTGTTCGAGCCCACTCCGAAGTTCAGTTCGCGTGAGGCCCGCCATGAACCCACGCCTGACCCTCACCCGCCGCCGCTCGCAACGTGCCCTACACCCGGGGTACGTCCGGGCCACAGCGGCCAAGATCCAGACCCCCGCCGAAATCTACGCCTATCCGGCCGCCGCGCGTCGGGGCGCCGAGCAGGATGACCGCAAGCTGGTCGTCCCGGCCGCGCCCACGGCGCTTGATCCCGCGCCGTCGCTGGAATGGCTGCCTGCCGCCTACGGCATCGTGATCATGGCCCTGTGGTTTGTGGGTGCCAACGTGACGCCGGGGGTGTGAGATGGATATCTTCGGCATCGACCCTCGCGCAAGCAGCGCAGAAAAACTCGTCCCGCCCACCCCGCTACCGCATGTCTCTCGTCGAGCGCTTGCCCGAGTGAGGGACCGCATCGAGGCGCCCACGACCTGCCCGCACTGCGGCGAGTGCGTCGGCCTGGTCAGCAATGCGGAAATCTACAACGGTCGCGAATACGGCGACTGGCCATACGTCTACCTGTGCACTGGCTGCCGCGCCTATGTCGGCCTGCACCCGGACACCGACCTGCCGCTGGGCACGCTCGCCGACGAGGAAACCCGAGAGGCCCGCAAATCGGTCAAGCCGGGTTTCATGCGGATCTGCCGGGAACGCTTCGGCGGCGATCGCAGCGCGGCCTACTCGTGGCTGGCCGAGCGAATGGACATCGAGACCAAGGCTTGCCACTTCGGATTTTTCGACGCATACCAATGCGCCCAGGCGGAAAGGATCATCTACGAGTCGATGACCGGACGGAGGGCGCGGCCATGAAGCCTCACATCGACACCTGGATCGGCCCCGCGCTGACGCCGGCCAGCATGACATCCCGCCACACCACGATCTCGAAAGCCGGCACGCATATTTCCGTGTCCGGCTCCGACCTGGCCGAACCCTCCGACCAGAACGTCATCAGCGTGTACATGGGCGTCACGACCGCGCGACTTGATCTCGATGTGGCGCGCGCCGTCGCCCAGGCCATCCTCGCCGCTGCCGATCACTACGACAACCAGGTCGCCGCCATGGCGACAAAGGCGGCGGCATGAACTGGCAACACCTGGAGGCGCCGGGGATCCGGCCGCGCGCGCCGCGCCGCGCTGACGACGAACGCCTGGAAGACCTGGCCGAAGACCGTTTCTGCGAACAGCAGCAGCGAGACGATGCCGCGGCCGATCGGGCCGAGGATGCGTGGCTGCGCACGAGGGGGTATTGATGAACGCCATCGCCGAACCCGTTGCCGAGCCGATCGGCATCATTGAGAACCAGGACATCGACGCCTATCACCAAGGCCCGGGGATCAGCAAGACCGGCCTGGACCTGATCGAGCGCAGCCCGGCGCACTATCACGCTGAATATCTCGACCCGAACCGGCCGCCGCGCGAGAACGACGAAACCACGGCACGCCTGGTCGGACACCTGGCGCACTGCGCGATCCTGGAGCCGAAAGAGTTCGACAAGCGCTATGCCGTGCTGCCGTCGGACGCGCCGCGCCGGCCCACCAGTGCGCAGTGGAACGCCAAGAACCCAAGCGCCGACAGCATGATGGCCATGGCCTGGTGGCGTGAATGGCTGGCGGCCAACGAAGGCCGCACGGTCGTCACGCAGGAGCAGCGCGTGACCGCCCTGCTGCAGGCCAAGAGCGTGCGCAAGATTTCCGATATGCGCGATGCGCTGGCAAAGGGCCGCCCGGAGGTGTCCGCGTACTGGCGCGATCCGGTGACCGGCGTGCTGTGCCGGTGCCGGCCGGACTGGGTGCATGACGCCGGGCCCGGGCGCGCCATCCTGGTGGACGTGAAGACCTACAGCAACGCCGCGCCGGCCGAGTTCGCCCGCCAGATCGCGCGCATGCGCTACCACGTTCAGGCCGCCTACTACACGGACGGCTACGCCTTGGCCGCCGGCGTGGACGTGCTGGCCTTCGTTTTCCTGGCCGTCGAGACCGAGTACCCCTATGCGGCCAGCGCCGTGATGCTGGATGACGCCGCCCTCGAGCAGGGTCGCGCCGAGTACCGGCGCAATCTCGACACCTACGCCGCCTGCCTGAAATCCGGCGAGTGGCCGGGCTACCCCACCGGCATCCAGCCCGTATCCCTGCCCGCCTGGGCGCTGACCGACATCGAAAACTACTGATAGGAGCCCATCACCATGGCTGCAAACCCCACATCTTTGGCCGAACTGAAGCAGACCTCGAAGATGGTCGCCCGCGAGGCCGGCATCGGCAACGTGAAAAAGTTCTTCGAGAGCCAGAAAGGCACGCTGGCCGCCGTGCTGCCCAAGCACGTCGGTGCCGATCGCATGCTCAAGATCGCCCTGGGCGCTCTGCGCACCACGCCCAAGCTCATGAACTGCAGCGTCGAGTCGCTGATGGGCGCCGTCGTGCACTGCTCGCAGTTGGGCCTGGAACCGAACACGCCGCTGGGTCACGCCTATCTGATCCCGTTCGAGAACCGCAAGAAGGGCGTCACCGAGGTGCAGATCGTGCTGGGCTACAAGGGCCTGATCGACCTGGCCCGCCGCAGCGGCCAGATCGTCAGTATCGCCGCCCACGAGGTCTGCGCGAACGACGAATTCGAGTACAGCTACGGCCTGGACGAGACGCTCGTACACAAGCCCGCCATGGGCGCGCGCGGCCCTGTGGTCGCCTTCTATGCGGTCGCCAAGCTGCAGGGTAGCGGCCACGCTTTCGAGGTCATGAGCGCCGAGCAGATCAACGAGATCCGCGACAACAGCCAGAACTACAAGTTCGCCCGCGACAAGAAGATGACCGTCTGGGGCCAGCACTACGCCGAGATGGGCCGCAAGACCGTGCTACGCCGCCTGGTGAAGTACCTGCCGGTCTCCATCGAACTGGCCCAGGCCGCCGCACTGGACGAACTGAGCGGCGCCGGGCGCTCCCAGGCCCTGGATAACGTTCTGGAAGGCGACTACATCGCGCCGGTCGGAGACGATGATGAGGACGACGCCGGCGACGAACAGGCCACTGATCAGCAGACCGACCACAGCGGCTCAGCACAGGCCGAAACCACCAAGCCGGCGCCGGCCGCCGGCGCCGCGCCCGAATACCTCGACGCCGACAAGGTCCTGGCCAGCATCCAGCGCGCCCAAGACCACGACACCCTGGCCGTGGCCGCCGACAGCATCCAGGACTGCGACCCGGCGCGCGCCGCCGATTTGAAAGCCGCCTACCAGCGCCGCCTGGACGAACTCGACGGCGTCGTGAGCAACGACGGCGGCCTGCCCTTTCCGCCCGAGGATCCGGCGCCGCAACGCCAGCCCGCCCGCCAAGCCCGCAGCCGCCGCGCCGATGCGGCCGACATGGAGTAATCGATCATGGCCAAGAAAAACCAACAGCCCGAACAGCAGCCCGAGCAGCCCCGCGACATCCGCGAAATGACCGCCGACACCATCGGCCGCGACATCCTGCAGGCGCTCGTGCAGGAGATCAAGCTGCTGCCCAAACCCTGGGCCAGCCTGCCCAAGGCGAAGCAGGACGATGTGATCGATCGCCTGCGCGCCCGGGTCGAGCACAACATCAAGATGGCAGTCCATCTGATCGCCAGCGACAACCGCACGACCGTAGTGGGCGACCTGGAATCCATCACCAGCAAGGACGGCATCAAGGCGCAATTCAAGATCAGCCCGAATTCCGAAGGGCGCCACCATCTGTTCGACAGCGTGGGGCATGCCTGCCTGATCGTGATCGCCGCCGCCGAGGATCACACCGCCGGCATGGAAGAAGTCCAGGGCGAGGACGATCAGCGTGCCATGGACCTGGGCCACGAATATCACAACAACGACGGCGGCGGCATGAGTGACGACGATGTCGTGGACGCCGAATTCAAGGCGATCGAACAGCAGCCCCTGCAAGCCGAACTGGACGAGGCGTACTTGCAGGGCCGTGAGGCGGCCGCCGAAGGTCTGGACCAAGCGGCCTGCCCGGTTATGCCCGGCGCCCTGTGCATCGAGTGGGTCAAAGGCTGGAAGGCTTGGCACGAGGAACACCCCCAGGGTGCCGACGAAACCAACGAGGCCCTGGAATGAAGATCACAGGCATCGCAATCGACAACATCCTGGGCGTGACCCGGGTGGACGTCGC
>DISE01000134.1 GCA_002421865.1 Castellaniella sp. UBA6218 | reverse complement strand
TTGTGGCCCGTATCGATGTGCATCAGCGGAAAGGGAAAGCGGCCCGGACGGAAGGCTTTCTCCGCCAGGCGCAGCAGCACGCAGGAGTCCTTGCCGCCGGAAAACAGAAGCACTGGCCGCGCGCATTCGGCGGCGACCTCCCGCAAGATGTGGATGGCTTCGGACTCCAGCCAGTCGAGGTGGGTCCGGGCGAAAAGGGCGGTGCTCATGATGTCGGTGCTTCCGTGGTGTCCGTGGAAAGGAGTTCGCGCGGGCGCACTCCCGGTGTGCCTGTCATCCGCAGATTGCCGGCGTGCAGGCCGCATTCGCGGCTGTCGCGCTGTTCCCACCACCAGCGGCCGGAGCGCGGATCCTCGCCGGGGCGCACGGCGCGCGTACAGGGCTCGCAACCGATCGAGGGATAGCCGCGCTCGTGCAGCGGGTTGCAGGGCACGTCCAGCGCGCGCGCCACGCCCCAGACCTCATCGGCCGTCCAGAACGCCAGGGGATTGAATTTCCGCAGACCGAAAAGGTCGTCCCACTGCGTTTCGGGCAGTTCGACCCGTGTCAGGGACTGTTCGCGTCGCTGACCGGTGATCCAGGCCGAATGCCCCGCCAGCGCGCGGCGCAGCGGCTCGACCTTGCGGATGCCGCAGCAGGTCTTGCGCAATGCCACGCTTTCGTAGAAGGCGAATTCGCCGTGCTCGGCCACATGGACCTGCACGGCCTGCGGATCGGGATGCATCACGCGCGTCTCGATGCCGTAGCGTTCGCGCACGACGTCCACCATGGCCCGGGTCTCGGCGTGCAGGCGGCCGGTGTCGAGCATGAAGACCGCCAGCGGGCGGGACATCTGCGCCACGGCATGGATCAGCACCATGTCCTCGATCCCCATGGACGAGGCCAGCAGCGCATCCGGATGCAGGTCCGCGATGCGCGCGAGGCCGGCCAGAAGGGCCTCCCAGCGCGCCGCCAGCGGCGGGGACAGCATCATCGTCACAATCGGTCTCCAGGAGGGGCGAAGCCGGCTTCCCGCCGGCGGAAGCGATCAGTGTGCCCGCCCGCCACACCGTGCGGAACGAAAAAAACGTTGATTCGATATAACCGGAGCCCCTTCCGCCCATTCTTCGCGGGACACAGCGCGCGGCCGCCGCACTAAAATGGGGTCGGTAGTATGTCTCTGACTGTTCTGCACTCATACAAAAGGCCGCACACCATGTCCGAACCGATTTCCCAAGCCCTGCCCTCTTACCTGGATCCGGCACACCCCGGTCCCTGGGGCATCTATCTGGAACAGGTCGACCGCGTCACGCCCTACCTGGGTTCCCTGGCGCGCTGGGTCGAAACCCTGAAGCGTCCCAAGCGCATCCTGATCGTGGACGTGCCAGTGGAACTGGACAACGGCACGATCGCCCATTTCGAAGGCTACCGGGTCCAGCACAATACCTCGCGCGGTCCGGGCAAGGGCGGCGTGCGTTATCACCAGGACGTCACCCTGTCCGAGGTCATGGCGCTGTCGGCCTGGATGTCGGTCAAATCCGCTGCGGTGAACCTGCCCTTCGGCGGCGCCAAGGGTGGCATCCGCATCGATCCGCGCAAGTATTCACTGGCCGAACTGGAACGCATCACGCGCCGCTACACAAGCGAGATCGGCGTGATCATCGGCCCCAACAAGGACATCCCCGCGCCGGACGTGAACACCAACGCCCAGACGATGGCCTGGATGATGGACACCTATTCCATGAACGAAGGCTCCACGGCCACCGGCGTGGTCACCGGCAAGCCGGTGTCGCTGGGCGGCAGTCTGGGCCGCGTCGAGGCCACGGGCCGCGGCGTGTACGTGGCGGCCTGCGAGGCCGCGCGGGAATCCGGCATCGACATCAAAGGCGCGCGTATCGCCATCCAGGGCTTCGGCAACGTGGGCGGCACCGCCGGGCGCCTGTTCCACGAGGCGGGCGCCAAGGTCATCGCGGTCTACGACCACACCGGCATCGTCCACAACGCCAACGGCCTGAACGTCCTGGCCCTGTTCGACCATGTGCGCGAAAGTGGCGGCGTGGCGGGCGCCCCCGATGCCCAGACGCTCACTCCCGAGGAATTCTGGTCGCTGGAAACCGAAATCCTGATCCCGGCCGCCCTGGAAGGCCAGATCACCCGCGACAACGCCGACCTGATCCGCACCCGCATCCTGGTCGAGGGCGCCAACGGCCCCACCACCCCCGAGGCCGACGACATCCTCTCGGCCAAGGGCACGATCATCGTCCCCGACGTGGTCGCCAACGCGGGCGGCGTCACGGTCAGCTATTTCGAATGGGTGCAGGACTTCTCCAGCTTCTTCTGGACGGAACAGGAAATCAACCATCGCCTGGAAGCCATGATGCGCGCCGCCTACGCGGCCGTGTCCGCAGTGGCCCGCCAGCACGGCGTGTCGCTGCGTACGGCGTCCTTCATCGTGGCCTGCACCCGCATCCTCGAAGCCCGCCAGGTGCGCGGCCTGTACCCCTGATGCGGCCGCGTCTGGTCCTGATCGGCACGGGCGGCACCATCGCCGCCACGGCCGGCGATGCCCGCACGCTGACCGGCTACCGGGTCACCCAGGGCATCGAAGCCATGCTGGCGGCGATCCCCGGGGCGGCCGACGTGGCCGACATCCGCTGCGAGCAGCCGTTCAACGTGGACAGCCGCGATTTGAGCACTGCCCAGGTCCTGCGCCTGGCGCGCGCCGCGGATCGCCACCTGCGCCACCCTGACGTGGACGGCGTGGTGATCACGCACGGGACCGACAGCCTGGAGGAAACCGCCTTCCTCCTGCACCTGACGGTGCGCTCCCCCAAACCCATCGTGCTGGTCGGCGCCATGCGCCCGGCTTCGGCCCTGAGCGCCGACGGGCCGCTGAACCTGATCAACGCCCTGTTGGCGGCGGCCGATCCGGCCAGCCGCGACCGGGGCGTGCTGGTGGTGATGAACGACTGCATCGTCGCCGCGCGGCACGCGGCCAAGCGCCACACCACCCGGGTGGACGCCTTCGGGACGGGCGGCGCGGGCGTCCTCGGCGCGGTCACCGACGGCCGGGTACGCTACGCCATGCGGCCCGACCTGCCCGGGACGGCGGCGTTTTCCCTGGCCGGCCTGCGCGCCCTGCCCCCGGTGGATATCGTCCTGGACTACCAGGACGCGCCCGCGCACCCCTACGCCGCCGCGATCCAGGCGGGCGTGCGCGGCATTGTAGTGGCATCCATGGGCAATGGCAGTCTGAGCCCGGCCGCCGCGCGGGGCTGCGCCCAGGCAAGCCGCCGCGGCCTGGTCTGCGTGCGCGCCAGCCGGGTGCCGGAAGGGCTGGTCACCGACGCCGATGGCGGTCCGATGGCGGCCCATGCGCTCAATCCCCTGCAGGCGCGCATCGCCTTGCGGCTGGCGCTGGCGCGCGGCATGACCCGCGCCGAAATCGGCGATCTGCTGAAGCTGCTGTAAGCAGCCTGTCTCCAGCCGGGGCAGCTCTCCACCTCGCGGCCTGCATGCCGCTCCGATTCGTCTGGCATAGGACAGTCCGCAGTGGACTGTCCTATGTCCCGCCTCATCCACCTCGCGCCTTGCATGGCGCT
>DISE01000119.1 GCA_002421865.1 Castellaniella sp. UBA6218 | reverse complement strand
GCCTACTTCATGCGCGCCGCCGTCAACGCCATGCGCCGTGAACGCGGCCTGCCGGAACTGGACGCCATGGATTTCGTGAAAAAGGCCAAGGCCGAGATGAAACTCGTGGGCATGCGCGACGAATTCCTCTACCGCTCGGTCAACGAGGGTTTTTCCGGCGGCGAGAAAAAGCGCAACGAAGTCCTGCAGATGGCGTTGCTGGAACCCAAGCTGGCCATCCTGGACGAGACCGACTCGGGCCTGGATATCGACGCCTTGAAGACAGTGGCCGACGGCGTCAACCGCCTGCGTTCGCCCGACCGCTCCATGATCGTCATCACGCACTACCAGCGCCTTCTGGACTACATCGTGCCCGACTACGTGCACGTGCTGGCCCAGGGCCGGATCGTGCGTTCGGGCGGCCGCGAGCTGGCCCTGGAACTGGAAGAAAAGGGCTATGGCTGGATCGAGGGCGCCGCGCCCGCCGCCAAGCCCGCCGCCCGGGGGGCCGCGGCATGAGCGGACAGCATCTGGCCAGTCCGGCGGGTGCCGGCCTGCAAGCCTGGGCCGACGCGTTCGGCCGGCGCGCCGGGAGCCTGCCCGGCGCCGGGGTGCCCTGGCTGGCGGACGTCCGTCGCCGGGCCCTGGACCGCTTCATGAGCGAAGGCTGGCCCACGCCCCGCATCGAGGCCTGGCGCCATACCTCGCTGGCGCCGCTGGCTGCCGCCGTCTTCGACGACGGCGATGCGCAACCGGTCGCCGAACAGATCGCCGCGCTGAAAGCCGGCGCGCCGGGTCATTGGCTGGTGTTCGTCGACGGCGCCTTCGACGCCACCCTGTCCGACGTCGGCGCGTTGCCGGCCGGCGCCACGGTTCTGCCGCTGTCGCAAGCCTGGTCGGATCACGCGGAAACCATCCGCGCCGCTTACGGCGACGCGGCCGAAGGCCACAGCACCAGCGCACTGAACCTGGCCCTGGCCAGCGACGGCGCCTGGATCCGGCTGGCGCAAGGCGTCGCGGTCGAACAGCCCATTCATCTGGTCTGCGCAGCGGCCTCGCCGCGCGCGGCGCACTTCCTGCGGCATCTGGTCCAGGCCGAGGCCGGTTCCCAGGCCACGGTGGTGGAACATTACGTGGGCGCCCCGGAGGCGGCCAATTTCCGCCACGCGGCCACACGCCTGCGACTGGACCGCGACGCGCGCGTCACGCACCTGAAGCTGCAGCAGGAATCCGCACAGGCCTGGCACCTGGGCGAGATCGACGCCACCCAGGGGCGCGGTTCGACCTTCGTCTCGCACTCGGTGTCCCTGGGTGCGCGGCTGGCGCGCCACGACATCACCACGCATTTCGCCGACGAGCGCTGCGAGACCCTGCTGAACGGCCTGTACTACGTCGACCAGCGCCGCCATGTCGACCACCACACCCTGATCGGTCACGAAAAGCCGCGCTGCGTCAGCCACGAGTCGTATCGCGGCATCATGGCCGACGCCTCGCACGGCGTCTTCAGCGGCCGCATCCTGGTGGCGCCCGGCGCCGACGGCACCGACGCCATCCAGCGCAACGACAGCCTGCTGCTGTCGCGCCTGGCCAAGTCCGACGCGCGTCCCGAGCTGGAAATCTACGCCGACGACGTGAAATGCGCCCACGGCGCCACTGTCGGCCAGATCGACGAGGACAGCCTGTTCTACCTGCGTTCGCGCGGCCTGGACGAGTCCCACGCGCGCGACATCCTGATCTACGCCTTCGCTGCCGCCAGCGTCGCGCGCATTGAATCCGACCCGCTACGCCGGCGGGTGGAGCGCGCCGTGCGCGCCTTGCTGCCGGGCGGCGCCGCCCTGGAGGAAGCCGCATGAATGCGCCGCTGACCTCGCAGCAAAGCGTCCGGCTGGCCGACGACCCCGCCGGGCACGGCCTCCTGGCGTCGCCCTGGGCGGCCGATTTCCCGATCCTGGCGCGCCCGGTGCGCAAGCGGCGCCTGGCCTATCTGGACAACGGCGCCACGACCCAGAAGCCCCGCGCCGTCATCCAGGCGATGGAAGCGTTCTACGCACAGTCCAACGCCAACATCCACCGCGGCGTGCACTGGCTGTCCCAGCATGCCACCGACCTGTACGAGCAGGCGCGGGACCGGGTGCGCACCCTGCTGAATGCGCCGGACAGTCAGGACATCGTCCTGACGGCCGGCACCACCGCATCCATCAATCTGGTGGCCCAGTCCTGGGGTCAGTCTCTGCGCGCCGGCGACGAAATCCTGGTCACGGGCATGGAGCATCATTCCAACATCGTCCCCTGGCAACTGCTGTGCGAGCGCACGGGCGCCGTGTTGCGTCACGCACGCATCACCGACACCGGCGAGCTGGATCTGGACGACTTCCGCGCCCAATTGAATCCGCGCACGCGTCTGGTGGGGTTCGCCCACGTGTCCAATGCCCTGGGCACGGTCAATCCCGTGGCCGAACTGGTGCGCCTGGCCCACGAGGCCGGCGCCCTGGCCTTGATCGACGGCGCCCAGGCCGTGGCGCACGCCCCGGTCGATGTACAGGCCCTGGATTGCGATTTCTACGCCTTTTCCGGTCACAAGCTCTACGGCCCCACTGGCATCGGCGCGCTCTACGTGCGCGGCTCGATCCTGGCCGACCTGCCTCCCTGGCAGGGAGGCGGCGACATGATCCGCACGGTCAGCTTCGAAGGCAGCACCTGGGCCTCCGGCCCGCAGCGCTTCGAGGCGGGCACGCCGAACATCGGCGGGGCGATCGTGATGGGCGCCGCCATCGATTACGTCCTGTCCATCGGCCTGGACCGCATCGCCGCTCACGAGGCCGCGCTGCTGGCCGAGGCGACCGGACGCATGCTGGAATTGCCGGGCGTGCGCCTGGTCGGGACCGCCGCCGACAAGGCCGGCATCCTGTCGTTCCTGGTGGACGGCATCCATCCGCACGACCTCGGCACGATCCTGGATACCGAAGGCGTGGCCATCCGCGCCGGCCATCATTGCGCCATGCCCCTGATGTCGCATTTCGGCATTCCCGGCACGGCGCGCGCGTCCTTCGCCCTGTACAACGATGGGCGCGACATCGACGCCCTGGTGGCGGGCGTGCGCAAGGCGCAGAAACTGTTTGGGGTATGAACCGATGAGGGATAACGACGACGGCCTGCGCGACCTGTACCAGGAAGTCATCTTCGATCACAACCGCAAGCCGCGCAATTTTCATGCGATGGACGACGCGTCTCACCGTGCCGATGGACACAATCCGCTGTGCGGCGACCAACTGACGGTCTACGCCAAGGTCAGCGACGGCATCGTCCAGGACGTCAGCTTCATCGGTCACGGCTGCGCCATTTCCACGGCGTCCGCTTCCCTGATGACCGAGGCCGTTCGCGGCCAGCCGGTCGATCGGGTCGAGGCGCTGTTCCGCGACATCCACGCCATGCTGACCGAGGCCCACCCGGACTGCGACCTTGGCAAGCTAGAAGTCCTGTCCGGAGTGCGCGAATTCCCGTCGCGGGTGAAATGCGCCACCCTGGCCTGGCATACCCTGCACAACGCCATCACCCGGGCGGACGATACGGCCGTCACTGAATAACGCGATGAATCAAAGGTAACTTCATGAGCTTCAATCGTCAGGAAGTGATCGTCAACCGGGACTGCCCGGCGGTCACCGTCCCCTACGGCTCGCCCGTCACCATCGAGGCTGGCTGCGAGGCCGTCATCACCCAGCAGCTGGGGGGCACCTACACCGTCATGGTCGAGGGCAACCTCTATCGCATCGAGGGAAAGGACGGCGACGCCCTGGGCTTCGAGCCGGTCGAGGAGGTCAAGCACGTCCACCAGGGCCCCGCCACGGCAGAGTCCGTGGAAGAAGCCGCCTGGGCCATGCTGTCCACCTGCTACGACCCCGAGATTCCGGTGGATATCGTGAATCTGGGGCTGGTGTATGAATGCAAAGTCCTGCCCGCCAGCGTCCAGGACCGTTTCCGCATCGAGATCAAGATGACCCTGACGGCGGCCGGCTGCGGCATGGGCACCATGATCGCCGACGAGGCCCGCAACAAGCTGCTCAACATCGAGGGCGTGGACGAGGCCGCGGTCGACCTGGTCTGGGATCCCCCCTGGAGCCGCGAGATGATCAGCGAGCCCGCGCGACTGCAGCTGGGCCTGCTGTAGTCTTTCGCACGTCCGGGTTTTGATTTTGCGCAGCACGGCCACCGGCGGGGTCATCCTCCTGTCATGAATTTCATTTAAGGTACGCGGTATTGCAACTTGTACCGCTGTGCCTTTCATGTCTCTTGCCCTGGATCCCGAGTTGTGCGAGCCGCCGATGATCGATCATGACCGCCCCGAGAGGGCGGACGATGTGGCCGCCCTGCTGCTTCATGGGGATCTGAGCGCCGTCTTCCAGCCCATCCTGTGGGTGCGGGAGGGCACGCTGCTCGGGTACGAAGGACTCATCCGGGGCCCTCAGGGCAGCCCGCTCCGGGCGCCGGACCGCCTGTTCGAAGCGGCGCGCGCGCGCCATCTGGGCATCCAGGTCGAACACCGTGCCTGCCGCGAGGTGGTGCGCCGCTTCGCGGCGCTGAACCTGCCGGGCCGGTTGTTCCTGAACGTCAGCCCCATGGCCTTGCTGCACGCGGCCGACGGGGCGCTGGACCTGGCCGCGCTGCTGGCCGGGGCCGGTCTGGATCCCGACCGGCTGGTGATCGAAATCACCGAGCAGAACCAGGGCGAATGCTGGGCGGACCTGCCTCCGGCCGTCACCCGGCTGCGCGCCAGAGGCGTCCAGTTCGCCATCGACGACCTGGGCTCGGGTTTTTCCAATCTGGGGCGCTGGCTGGACCTGCGGCCCGAATTCATCAAGACCGACAAGATCTTCACGGCAGGCATCCAGGACGATCTGCTGCGCCAGCAGGTCCTGCGCTCGGTCTGCGACATCGCCACCGTGGCTGGCGCCGTCGTCGTCGCCGAAGGCGTCGAAACGCTGGATGAGCTGGCCTGCGTCGCCGACCTGGGGGTGGCCTGCGCCCAGGGTTACTTTATCGAACGGCCCGCGGCCGAGCCTTCCCGGACGCGTTGGTCCGATCTGACCGCCAGTCTGGCGGAACGCCGGCTTGCCGATTCGCGCGGCGGCCTGGAATTCGACCCTGCCCACGACGGGGCCGAGGGCAGGGCGCTGCAACTGTTGCGCCGTGTGCCGTGCGTCTCGTCCACCATGCCCAACGAGGCGGTGTTCGACCTGTTCCGGCGGCATCCCGAACTGCACACCATTCCCGTGGTGGACGGAGAGGCGCCGGTCGGCGCGCTGACCCGGGCCAGCCTGATCGAGCGTTTCTCGCTGCCGTATCAGCGTGAATTGTATGGCCCCAAGCCCTGCCGCCTGTTCATGGACGCCTCGCCGCTGATCGTGGACATGCATACGCCGCTGATGACGCTCAGCCGCTGGCTGGCCGAGGCCGAGAGCCATCAACTGGCCAGCGATTTCATCATCACGGGGCGGGGACGTTACCTGGGCATCGGCGCCAGCCAGGATCTCCTGCAGGCGCTCAACCAGCTGCAACTGCGCGCCGCGCAGCACGCCAACCCCTTGACGCAATTGCCGGGCAACGTGCCCATCGACAGGCGGATCCAGAGGTTCCTGGCCGATGGCCAGCCTTTCGTGGTCTGCCACGCCGACCTGGACCACTTCAAGCCCTTCAACGACGTGTTCGGTTACCGCTGCGGCGATGACGTGATCCAGCTATTGGGCCGGATCCTGTCGGCGCACACCGACGCCGGCCGGGATTTCCTGGGCCATATCGGCGGCGACGACTTCATCCTGCTGTTCCGCAGCCCGGACTGGCGGGCGCGGTGCGAAGCCATGCTGGACGATTTTTCCCTGGGGATGACGCGCCTGCTGGAAGAGACAGGACAGACGGTAGCCGACGGCTACGAGGCCGAAGATCGTCTGGGCCATCGCCGCCATTACGGACTGCCCACGCTGTCGCTGGGCGCCGTGCCGGTCGAGCCCGGCGCCTACCAGTCGCGCCACCAGATCGCCCAGGCGGCCAGCGAGGCCAAGGCCCAGGCAAAAAAACATGCCGGTCCCTGCCTGTATGTCGAGCGCAGGCGGCCCCAGCCTCTGCCCGTGGCGCAAGCGGTGTGATCATTCATCGGTCGTGCGTCCGCATGAGCCAGAGACAGGGGATGGCGAGCAGCGTCATCCAGAACATCAGCCTGAAATCGTCCAGATAGGCGATGAATGACGCCTGGGTGTTCAGCATTTCGTTCAGGCCCGCCATCGCATCCGGACCGCTGGCCAGCGCCGCGGCCACAGGGCCGGCCTGCAGCGCCTTCGGCGTGATTTCAGCGGCCAGCGAGCTGTGCATGATGATGGTGTTGCGCACCATCAGGGTCTGCATGATTGAAATGCCGATACTGCTGCCGATGTTGCGCGACAGGCTGTAAATGGCCGTGCCTTCCGGCCTGAGGCGCTGAGCCAGGGTGGAAAATGTCATGGTGATCAGCGGCACCGAGGTGAACCCTAGACCCAGTCCCTGCACGAATCCGGGCCAGGCCACGTCCCATGTCGTGATTTGCGGCGTATAGCATGACATGCTCCACAGCGATGCCGCCGTCAGTCCGAATCCCAGCGCGACGATCAGGCGGCTGTCGATCCGCCCGACCAGTCGGCCGGCGAACAGCATGGCGATCATGGTGCCGATGCCCGTCGGCGCCGTCACGAGCCCCGTCGTCGTCACGGGGTATCCCAGCAGTGTCTCGAGCATCGATGGCAGCAGCGCGCGCGTGGCATACAGCAGCAGGCCCAGCAAAAAATAAAAGGCCAGGCCGGTCACGAAGTTGCGGTCTTTCAACAGTGCCTTGTTGAAAAAGGATTCTTCGCCGTCGGTGGCTGTGTGCAGCACGAAGAAAGTACAGGCGACGACCGCGCAGACGGCCTCCAGGCGGATCTCGACGGACTCGAACCAGTCCGCCTGTTCACCGCGGTCGAGCAGCAGTTGCAGCATGCCGATGGCCAGGGCCAGCATGGAGAAACCGACCCAGTCGAATCTGGACGGTGTGGAGGCCCTGGTCTCGCCGACGAAACGATAGACGCCGATCAACGCCAGGACGCCCAGCGGGAGGTTGATCAGGAACACCCAGCGCCAGCTCTCGTTGTCGGTCAGCCAGCCCCCCAGGGTCGGCCCCAGGATCGGTCCCAGCATTACGCCCATGCCCCAGAGGGCCATGGCGCGGGCATGCCGTTCCGGCGGGTTGATGTCCAGCATGATGGCTTGCGACAGGGGCACCAGGGCGGCGCCGAACACGCCTTGCAGCAGGCGCGCCACGACGATTTCCGGCAGATTTCCGGCCAGGCCGCACAGCAGCGAACTGATCGTGAAGCCGGCGATGGACGCCAGGAATACGGTTTTGCGCCCGAATCTGCCCGAGACCCAGCCCGTGACCGGGGTGGCGATGGCCGCCGCGATGATGTAAGAGGTCAGCACCCAGGTGATCTGGTCCTGAGAGGCCGACAGCCCGCCGGCCATGTGAGGCAGGGCGACGTTGGCGATGGTGCTGTCCAGCGTCTGCATGATGGTGGCCAGCATGATCGATGCGGTGATCATGGACCGCGTAGAGCGGTCGGTGGCATGGCGCCAGGGCTTAGAGTCCGTTGTCATATGAGAGGAGGGGGTAGTAACTATAGTTACTACGTCTGCAAAAAAAGAGAGGCTGCGCGGGTTTCGTGAAGTGCTATTCGAGATTGTTCAACAGCTTGCGCAGCAGGCGTTGCAATTGATCCACCTCATCCGTCGCAAAGCCATCGAATGCCTGTTCCAGGTGCCGTCGGCGCAAAGGGAGCTGTTCCTCCACGAAAGCGATGCCTTTGCGCGTGATTTCGAGGAACAGCTGGCGGCCGTCCGTCTGGTCGGCGACGCGCCGGGTCAGACCGCGCTGCTCGAGCTGACGCGCCACCCGGGTGCTGTTCATCCGCGATGAGTTCATGAACATGCTGAGCTCCGAAGGTTTGAGCCGGCGTTTCTTGCTCGCGTAGATCACCACCAGGGAAGTCCATAGCGTCGCGTTGAGGCCATGCGGCTTGAACGGAGCGTCGAGGTAGTCGTTCAGGCGCGCACCGGTGTGCTGCAGCAGGCGCGCGATCACGGCTTCGCGCATCGACCCGCGCGAAGACAGGCGCTGCGACAGGTCCTGCATGGCCTGCTCGAAGGCGTCGAAGGAGGATTGTCTGGACATTATGCTAACTTAGGTTACTAGATTGCCGCCCGGGTTTCAATCGATCCAGTCACTCGCGACAAAGGGCGCCGGCAGCGGGGAAAATCTGTGCTAGAATCACGTTCTTTCGGGGCGTAGCGCAGCCTGGTAGCGCACTTGCATGGGGTGCAAGGGGTCGCGAGTTCGAATCCCGCCGTCCCGACCACGAAAAAAGCAGTAAAAACAAGGGCCTACACGCTTCGGTGTGTAGGCCCTTGTTTTTGCCGGAGAGCCAGGACGAACCTGGCAAGGTGGAGGTGAGGCCTATGAACTGGCCGATCGACTGTTTCCCGGGTCACTCCGTCAGCCGTAACTCCGTCATCGAGCCTAATATGGCGGCAAAGGTGCTGCTGAGCGTGTTGGTGTCCTCGTTGGTGTAAGCGTAGGCTGGACCGCTGGCGCAAGTACCCATTGCATTCTGGTCGCCGCCGCTGCCTTTCAGGAAAACGGTATACAAATGAATGGGATGCGTGGCGTTGTCGCTCTTGATGGCATCGCAGACGGCCAGCATGTAGGCCTTGGCGTTGCTGGCCGTCAATCCCGTCGTTGTTCCGGCGGGCCACCCGATGGTGGCGGTCCCGTCCACAAAGCCTTCCAGGCTATGGATACCGACGAGCTTCGAGCCGTAGCCGGCAAACGCATTGACGATCGCGGCAGGAGAGCGCATGTCCAGGTTGACCAAGGATGTGGCGGGCCAGATCGAGACCTCTTTGATGGTGTCCTTCGGGTTGTTTGCGCTGCCCCGGTTGCCAATCGCGTTGTCGCCAGTAATGGTGCTGCTCAAGGGGGAAGTGACCACCCCTGTCTGCAGATTGCCCGATGGACAGCCCGTGGCGACGCCCGCGCTGTTGAAGGGCTGAGTATTGCCGTCATTGCAGTAATTCACCACCATCTGAAAGACTGACTTCTGGACGGGGGATGACGGGTTATACATCACAGGGGCCCGGTAACCGGTGTCGCCGGCGGTCGAATTCAGACCGGTACTCACCAGCACGATGGCCCGGCCATCCACCATCGCTTTCTCAGGATCGGTATTGCTTGGATCGGCGGGCAAGTCGGGCTGGCTGTCGTCCCAGCCTCGACCTGAACCGACACGATCGCTGCTCCATTCGGGCGCCAGCATACGCCATGACCACAAAAGGCCTCCAGGAATCAGGGATTCGGACTTGGGGTTGCCCTGCATGGTGTCAATCGCGGTATTCAGTATGGCGGCATCCTGGCTCAGGAATTGCGTCCGTCCGACATAGGCGCAACTGTCTGGCTCAAAGGCGGAATAGACTGCCGGGGCGACATTCCCCCAATTGGACGATGCGTCCATGCCGATGAAGCGATAATTGAGCGTATCTGCGGGCAGTGCCATCCCCGCTGATGGCGCTCTGGGAAATATGTTGGCCTGATTCGAATTGTTGACATCGAACGTCGCAGTCGTCCGGTTGCCGGAACTGTCCAGTTTCGTGATCGTGATTTTATTGCTGTCGACGAATGTCCCGAGGTTGTTCTTGGTTCCTTTGGATGTGGCCGGAATCGGCATGAACACCGGCTGAAAGCCATTGCTTGGATTTGTGGGGTCGTTGATGTCGTAGGATGCGATCGGTACCTGAACGTTCACGACATTGGCAGGATCGGGCGGAAGCCGCTTGGCGGCGGGAAGCGCCGGATTGCCGCCATTTCCCCAGTAATAGCCTGGGACCGGTGGATATGGCTCTGAAACGCAGCCCAGCCAGTTGCCGCTTTGTACGTAGCCATTCACACCCAAGTCTTTCGCGACGGTCTTGACCCAATTTTTCGCATTTGGCGTCTGCGGGCCGTCGGGGTTCATGCGCACCATCGCACTGAACGGCACGATGCCGACGCGAATGCCTTGCGCTTCAGCGCTGGCATCGAGATTCATGGCACCCAAGGCGGCCGCCACCAGTTTCCTGGCCGCATCCTGGATATTCGCATTATCGCTGCCGGTGTACTGGGAGTCCTCCAGTGCGAGGACAATCTCGGTGTTGTTCTTCAGCCGTCGGATTGCCTGGTTGTTGGCGCCCAGGGGGAGCGAGGCGACCTTGAGAAAACCCACGCTCAGCAGCGGCAGTCTGCCGCGTGCGTCGATTTTGACGTACTGTGCGGATACCGGCGTGCCGGCCGTGGCCTGGGACGGACAGGTGATGGCGCCGGCCGGGTCCGCGGTGCAATACTCGATGCCTTGCTTGATCGTTTCTGCTGTGATGTCACTGTCCAGGTAGCCGTCGGGCATGTTGGCGGCAAAGAAGGCGCCGGCGTAGTTCGTCCAGGCGGTCTTGTCGCTGGATACGGCCGGATCCCAGGCGCTCAGGGCCTGGCCAGCTGAAATGCTGGTTGCGTCAACGGCGTTTTGCAGACGGCTTTCGGCGATGTTGTAGCGTGCCAGGTCGATCGCGCCGAGCGTGCCCATGATCATGATGGCGGAAGTCGTCAGGAAGGTCAGAGCCACGGCGCCTCGCTGGTCGCGCCGCAGCCGTCGGGTGAAGTGCCACACTGGTTTGGTCGGATTCATGGCTCGGCTCCCGGGTGTCAGCTCCCGCACACTGAGTTGGCGGGAGCGGGATTCATGGGGTCCGTCAGCCGACAAAGATCGGCATAGCGGGGGCGGATCAGAGCACGGCTGTATTGATGCGTATTGAACAGCAGATTGAAGAATGCGCCGCTGATGGCAAATGGCTTGTAGTCGTAGAACAGCTCCACGGCGATGACCGTGTCGGCGGTCTGCACGTTGTTGCTGATGATGGCCGCGGGCAGGCTGGTCGTGGAAATCCTGCTGATCGGGGCAGCGGCCGCGGAGCCCTGGTAGACCGTCCGGGTCCAGCCGTGGTTCGGGGATGAAATGTTGGTCCAGGCTGTCGGGGCGCCGCTGGACGGTCGGTCGGTCGCGTACACGCTGATGATGACCGATGCGTTCGGCGAGGCCAGCGGCATCAGCAGGGTGGGCATGATCGTCCCGTAGGTGCAGAGATGGTCGGGAGCCGTGCAGTTGCCGTCGTCGATCAGTTGGGTCTGTATGGAGATGCTGTTGGCCAGGGTGAAGGCTACCCGGTCCATGATGGCGATGACGCGCGTATACAGGTACAGTTCGACCCCCCCGAGGATGATGAACACCATCAGGGGCAGCACGATCGCGGCCTCCAGGGCCGCGACGCCGCGCTGGGCGTGGCGCCGTGGAGCGATGGCTTTTGGGGGGGGCACGGGCGCCATGTTCATCGCTCGTTCTGAACCAGGATGGAACGCTCGGAGCGGACCATGCGGCCGCCCCCGGTCACCCAGGTAAGAAAACCGGTAAAGCCTGCGCGCTCGATGCCGAATGTGTAGATGGCCATGTCGCCCGGTTCGCCGGTGTCGCCACTGCCGCACTGCCCTTTGGTGGAAGGAGGCGTGTCGCCGGCATGGTAGACCGTCACGTTGAAATCCAGTGTGTTGCTGTGCACCCAGCGGGGCAGATCGGCGGTGAGGATATCTTTCAATTGATCGCAAGTGGGGCGTGACAGCTTGCCCGAGGCATCCTTGATGCCGATCCGGCCGATGCGAGTCACGTGATTGGCGGCGGCTTCCAGACTTGCGTCGGCGAACAGGATAAAGGTGATTTCGACCGAGACGAAGATCACCCCGAACAGCAGCGGCATGAGCAGGGCATACTCCAGAGCGGTCGCGCCGTGCTGGTCGGACCGCAGGCGCAGAGGCCAGCGCCGTTTCATTTGGCGCTCCCGCCAGGCCGTGCCGTCTTTGCCGAGGCCTGTTTTGCCGCCAGTTGTTCTCGCAGATAACGGTAGAACTCCAGGTTGTCCTGCGCGACGCTTTCCGGCAGGTCGGTCATCAAGATGTTTTCGGCGGCGTCGTCGCGGCCCAGCAGGCCGTAGGCCAGCGCCAGATTGGCGCGTTCCTGAGGCAATTTGTCCGGCAGGCCGCTATTGCCGAGCAGTACATTGATGGCCTCGCGGGGGTTCCCGTTCAGCGCCAGAGACAAGCCCAGATTGGAGCGCAAGGCCGCGTTGTCCGGATTCAGGCTCAGGCCGCGGCGGTAGACGGCTTGAGCCTCGGCAGTCTGGCCTCGCAGGTCGAGGGTCGCGCCCAGGCCAGCCAGGGCTGATGGGTCGTCCGGCTTGAGGGCCAGCACGGCCTGGTAGTCTGCCGCCGCTTGATCCAGCTTGCGCTGTCTCACTGCGACGCGGGCCAGTCCCATGCGCGCTTCGGTCGAATTTGGGAAGCGCTCCAGCATTAGGTTGAAAGTCTTTCGGGAAGCCTCCAGTTCGCCTGCCAGATATTGGGTATTGCCCAGTCCCTGCCAGCCTTCGGGTGCTCCAGGCTGGTCCTGAGTCATTCGCGTGAAGACGTTGCGGGCCACGGCCAGATCGCCGCTTTGCAGGGCGCTGTTGGCGATGCGCAGGTCGCCGTCCCGGATCGCAGCCTGGTCTTGCTGGCTCAGCAGGGGTTTGACTTCCGCGGTGGGCGGGCGATGCATGGCACAGCCGGCCGCCAGGAAAGCGGGCAGTGCGATGGCGACCAGGTGGCGGATGGTGCGCAGAGCGGAGACGTTCATAGGTACATCCTTCGGACACGGGTCAGAACATGTCCTTCAAGAGTTTGCTGAGGTTCAAGATTGCGGGGCCGGCGGCGACGATGATGATTGTGGGCATGATGAACAACATCATTGGCAGCGTGATTTTGACTGCCAGCTTGGCGGCTTGTTCTTCCAGCCGCATCATGCGCGCGGTGCGCTCGGAGCGGGCCAGTACACGCAGGGCCTGGACGATGGAGGTGCCGAATTGCAAGGCGTTGATCAGAGTGCCGACCATGCTGCGCATGGCGGGCAGGTCAGTGCGTTCGGCCAGGTTCTCCAGCACTTGCTCGACATCGCCGCTGACTTGCATCTCGCTGGCGGTCAGCGCCAGTTCGTCGGCCAGTGCCGGTGCGGTGTCGCCCATTTCGGAAGCCACGCGCTGCAGGGCCATACCCATGCTCAGTCCGGCATTGGTGCAAATGACCAGCAAGTCCAGCGCGTCGGGCAAACTGTTCTGGATCCGTTCGCGGCGCGAGGCGGCCAGCCGGTCCAGCACCAGGCGTGGCAGCAGCAGACCCAGATACAGCGCCGCCACGCCGACGATCAGCTTCAACGCCACGGACTGGCCTTCCAGGTGGGGCCAGACGAAAACAAGAACGGCGGCGATCAAGCCCACCGCGCTCAGTACCGAGAAGGCCGACACGATCAGGGGCGCCTTGACGTTGCGAATGCCGGAGTGCACGAGTTTCTGACGGACTTCCTTTTGCTGCATGGGGCTGAAAATCGGCACGGCGGAGCCCAGGTGATACAGCATCACGGTCATCCGGTCTCGCCATCCGCGCGGGGGCTGCGATTTTTTCGCCACATCCGTCAACTGCGAGCCCTTGCGGGCGATTTCGGCGCGCAGGCGGGAAAGCATCTGCGCGCGCTGGTTGCTGCGCGCGTAGAGGTAGAGCAGCGCGCCTGATACGCCCAGCGCCATGCCCAGGAGGTTGAGCCATTGTCCAAGTGTCAGCAGAGAAAGAATGTCCATGGGTGCCTCAGGCTTTCAGATCGGCGATCCTGCGTATCATCAGCAGGCCGATAGCCAGCATCCCTGCTGCGATCCACAGCAGCAGCTTGCCAGTGCCGGTATCGAACATGATCTTCATGTTTTCCGGATTCAAGGCGTAGGTGACACCGAACAGGATAAAGGGCATCACGCTCATGAGCAGGCTGGACAAGCGGCCTTCCGCGGTGAGCGCGCGGGTCTTGGCGCGCAGGTCACGCCTCGCGCGGATGATGGCGCTGAGATTTTCCAGTGCCTCGGATAACGGTCCGCCGGTTTCACGCTGCAGCAGCAGACAGACTGCAAAGAAAGAGAAATCGGGCAGATTGACGCGCAAAGTCGAGTCGTCCAGCACATCCTGCAGATCATTGCCCAGCAGCAGGCTGTCGCCCATGCGACGGAACTCCAGCCCCAGCGGTCTTGGGTATTGTTCCCCAACAGTGCGCAGGGCGTGGTTGGGCGGCACGCCCGCCTGACTGGCGCGGACGATGAAGTCCATGGCTTCGGGCAATTGCGTCAGGAACTTGTTCTGGAAGCGGGCCACCATCCAATGGTAGGCATATGTCATGCCCAGGATGGGGGCGGCCAGCATGATGGGCAGGCGCAGCCAGAGCGGGTCCGGCAGCAGGCCGGCCAACAGGGCCACGATCATCAGCGCCGCCGTGACCAGGCCCACGGCGACCAGCACCCGTTGACCGTGGCCGCTACCGACAGTTTCCAGCCGGTTCAGGTGATAGCCCAGGGTGCCCATGGCCCGCCGGCGAAGGCGGCGGCGGGCCATGGCCTGGGCGCGCTCGTGTTCCGCCCGCATGCGGTCACGGTCGGACTGACCAGCCGACAGGGCATCGCGCAGGCGCATGCGCAGGCGGCTGCCGGGGCGTTGTTCCAGCACCTGGGACAGAGTAAGGATGAACAGTCCCGCCAGCACAAAGGCCAGAAAGGCGATCAGGGCGACCTTGTTTTCGATGCTCATGAGCGGTCTCCGAGCCAGGCGTCAGGGGCGCATCGCCTCGATCAGCGCGGCTTCCATGCCGTAATAGCGAGCCTGTTCGGCGAAAGCGGGGCGCATGCCAGTGCTTTCATGCGATCCGGTGACATCGTCGCGCTGGGCCGTGGCGTTGTAGGCGAAGTGGAACAAATCCTGCGTGATGATGACTTCACCCTCCATGCCGACGATTTCGGTGACGTGGGTGATTTTGCGCGAACCGTCGCGCAGTCGTTCTACCTGCACGATAAGATTGACCGCGCTGGCGATCTGATGGCGGATGGAGTACAGGGGCAGGTTGCCGTTGGCCATCATCACCATGCTTTCCAGACGGGTGATCGCATCGCGTGGGCTGTTGGCGTGCAAGGTGGTCATGCTGCCATCGTGGCCCGTGTTCATGGCCTGCAGAACATCAAAGGCTTCCGCGCCACGCGTTTCACCCAGGATGATGCGATCGGGCCGCATGCGCAGCGCATTGCGCATCAGATCGCCCTGGTTGATGGCGCCAGTCCCTTCGATGCTGGGGGGGCGGGTTTCCAGGCGCACCACATGGGGCTGCTGCAGCTGCAGTTCCGCCGCGTCCTCGATCGTGACGATGCGGTCGGTTTCAGCAATGTAGCGTGAAAGGGCATTGAGCATCGTGGTCTTGCCCGAACCCGTGCCTCCGGAAATGATGATGTTCAGGTGGCAGGCGGCGGCGATTTCCAGCAGGCGCACCATGGCCAGCGACAGGGTGCCGCGCGAAGCCAGACGCGGCAGGGTCAGATCCTTGCGGGAAAACTTGCGGATGGAGATTGATGCGCCGTCGATCGCCAGCGGAGGAATGATGACGTTGACACGGCTGCCATCTTGCAGGCGCGCGTCCACCATGGGACTGCTTTCGTCGACGCGGCGGCCCACCGACGCCGCGATGCGCTGCGCCACACTGATCACGTGGGCATTATCGCGAAATTTCACTGTCGTCAGTTCCAGCCTGCCGTGACGTTCTACGTAAACCTGGTCAGGGCCGTTGACCATGATGTCGTCCACAGTCTCGTCCTGCAGCAGGGGCTCGATGGGCCCCACGCCGAACATGTCGTGCAGGATTTCCTGGACCATGACGCGCTGTTCGGTCTGCGTGACCGGCAGGTCGTCATCGCGGATGGTTTCGGCGGCGATGGCCTCGATGTCGATGCGCACCTGATCCACCGGGCGCTTCAGGGCGTTGGCCATGTCCAGCACGGCGAATACCGCTTGGCGGATCTTGCTGTAGCTGTCGGTTCGGATGACGCTGTCGGCGCGGACGCCGCGGCGCCGGTCGACGAGCATCGGCGATACCGGTGCACTGGAGGGCCTCGATCGCCGCTCGATCTGGACCGGGGGCTGGTTGTCGACCGGGGTCGTGGCGCCGACAGCGGCCGGGCCAGGGTCTTCGAGCGGTTTGCGGCCGAAGTTCATGATCGGGCTCCGCGCAGGCGTGCGAACCAGCCGCCAGAGGCAGCCTTGTCCAAGGAGGCCCGCTTCGCGGGCGCGGCGTTCTCACCCGTCAGTATGGCGGCCAGCGACCGGATGCCTCGGGCGAAGTCGCTGCGTGCGGCCAGTGGATCACCCAGGTTTTCCGTCATCAGCGGAGCTTGGGCATCGAAAGGAATGCTGACGGCCACAGGCCATTCAAGCGCGGATGTGAAGTCGCGGGTATGCACCGCGCCGCGGGCGGGCGAACGTGACTGGTTCAGCACAACGTGGGTGGTGGGTGGCCGGACGCGGCCCTGGACATGACGCATCAGGCGGGTCAATGTCCGGGCGGAATGTACGGTCTGGTCCGTGACGATGCAGGCCAGACTGGCATTGGCGAAGGCTTCGTTTGCCAGTACGCCGCCGTTGGCGGGCAGGTCGAGAATGATGTAGTGGAAATGCTGTCCCAGGACGTTCAGAAGGTCGGTCAGTGTGTGGCCATCCGGGACGAAGGCCTCGCTGTATTCCAGTTCGGCGCACAGGGTGTAGAGCCGATTGTCACGGGTGTTCAGGGTTCGTTCAAGATACTGAGGGTCCAGATGGCTGACGTTGCTCATGACCTCGACCAGGGCATTGCCGCCGGCCAAACCCAGCAGGCTGGCGCCGTTGCCATCGTACAGGTTGAGATCGACATAGGCTACGCGACGGCGTCCTCCCTCGCTGGCCAGTTCGCGTGCCAGGTGGGCGGCCACCGAGGTTACGCCGATACCACCCCTGGTGCCGGAGATGACGACAATGCGCCCGTTCCGGACCTGGCGCACGGCGTCCCCCGCGCCGGAACCGTCGCCCAGAGAACGCCGCAGCAATTCCGCACTGATCGGTTTGACAATATAGTCGTGCACACCGCGTTGCAACAGACTGCGATACAAGCCCACATCGTTGCGGTCGCCCACGACGTACACCTGTACCGACGGTTCGCAGACATTGGCCAGCCGGTCCAGTTCATCCAGCACATTGGTGATGCCTGAAATGTCCACCAACAGGCGCTGAGGCGAATGCCCGCCGGATTTGCGCAGCCATTGGACGGCGGTTTCGATGTTGCCGCGTTCGACTTGAGTGTCGCCCAGGACCGTGGTCTTGAGAAAGCGCGTCAATTCGTCTTCGCTGGTGGTATCGTCGACGAATCCCAGGAAGCTGAGGTTGCGCGTGTCGTCTCGATTTTTGCTGGACGCGATCATGCCATGTTCCTGTGATACCGAAAGATTAATTGCCGCCGGTCTTGCTTGTGGAGGTGGTCTTTTTCAGCTCGATGACTTTACCCTGTCGATAGCGGGTGACGGCGCTGCCGGCAGTGTCCGCATGCTGGCCGGCGTAGACATCGGGCGCCACCAGGTCGCGCGGATCTGCGATTTGCGCCGACAGATTGGTCAGGGTGGCGCAGCCGAAGGCGATGCCGGGTTGCGGATTGTTCACCGAAGAAATCCGCGAAGGCTGAATCAACGCATCACAGTCCGGCGGGACGGCCACGTACCGGCCGTCAGCCCCCCGCGTGACGGTGATCGCGTCGACGCCGGGAAAGCCGGCGAGATCTCGTTTGGGAAAGCAGCCGCTCAGCAAGAGCGTGGCGCCGATCAGGCAGAGGAGGGCAGGCGTGAATTTCATGGTGGATGTCCTCCTGGTTCAGTATACGAAGCCTGCGGACCCGGTCAGTCGGGGTGCCGAGCTCATGATGGGATCCAGGCCGATCTTCCTGTGCAGGATGTATTCGATGTCGGTAGCCGGGCGCATGCTGTCGAGCGGGGTTGCCAGTGAGCCCGGCCTGGCCGGTCGCACCAGGAAGGGCGTCACGATGACCACCAGTTCGCTCTTGTTGTTCATGTAGTCGCTGGATGAGAACAGCTTGCCCAGGATGGGCAGGCGGCCCAGCCCGGGAATCTGCGACACCATGTCGCGGATGTTGTTCTGCAGCAGACCGCCGATGACAAAGCTTTCGCCGCTGGCCATTTCAACTGTGGTCTCGACGCGGCGAACACTCAGGCCGGGGATCTGCAGACTGGGGGTCGTGCTGTCTCCCAACATCAGGACGGCGGCATTGGTGTAGTCGACCTGGCTGACTTCGGGGCGTACTTTCATGCTGATGCGATCGTCCGACAGGACGGTCGGAGTGAAGTCCAGCGCCACACCGAAGGGCTTGAACTCCACCGTGATGGCACCCTTTTCCTGCGAGACGGGCACTGGGAATTCGCCCCCGGCGAGGAAGCTGGCGGTCTGGCCCGACACCGCCGACAGATTGGGCTCGGCCAGCACACTGATGAGCCCCTCGTGGTCGAGCGCATCGATGATGCCGTTGATGTTCCAGACGTTGGTGGTGCGGTTGAAGGCCAGCGAATAGGCTGGCGTCGAATTCAGGGTGGCGTTGCTCAGGAAACCGATGGCGCCGCTGCCAGGGCCTCCGTTACCCTTGCCCCACAGCACGTTCCAGTTCACACCCAGTGCCTGGGTGACATCGCGTTTTACTTCCGCGATGCGCACGCGCAGCTGTACCTGCGTGGGCGAGGTGATGGCCAGGCGGTTGATGAGTTGATCCTTTTCTCCCAGGAATGGCTGGATGGTATTGGCGACGGCCTCGGCTGTCTGAGCATCGGGAGCATTGCCGTCGACCAGCAATGAACCCGGGGCGGACGACATGGTCAGCCTCAGCTTGGGAAAGCGCGCGCGCAGCACGGTCTGGAGTCCGGTCAGATCGTGGGTCACGACGATGCGCTGCTGCATCAGAGGCTTGCCGCTTTCGTCCAGCGCGTAAAGCGTGGTGCTGCCCGCGCGTTTGCCGACGACCAGCAGGGTGGAGGGCGAGGGGACCTGCACATCCGCCACGGTGGGGTCGGCCAGCGAGACGGTTCCCACGGTGCCTTGCTTCACGGTCAGCAGCTTGCCCTCGCCGATGGCGAGGTCCAGCGCATGGGCTGGACGAGCCAGCAGCCACAGGCCGGCAGACAGCACCAGCAGCGCCATCATGCGTAGCCAGGGGCGCGATTCCCCACAGGGCGCCGCTTGAGGTGTCTTCTGGGGCATACGGGGAGTGGTCATGATCATGGACGGCCTGGGCTTTGGGTGATTCGGTTTGGCTTCGGTTCGGTGGGGCTTAGAAAGCCAGTTCCTGCTTCTCGCCGCCCCGCAGCAGGGTGATGCTACGTTTGGGCGCAATGCCGGACGAGGGGGGAGGGGGCGTCGGTTCGCCACCGGCGCTGGCCAGGGCGCGGGATACATCGCCTCCCCAGGTTGGCTGGTTTTCTTTTGCCCCGGCGGATCGCGCCACCACGACAGCGCCACCCGTCGAGGGCTCGTTGCGGTCGGTGGTGGCAAAGCTGCGCAAGGCCAGGGACAGTGTGCCCAAATGGGATGCTACCGTCACGGCTTCGGCCACCTGCGGACTGACTTCTGCGGTGATGGTGCGGGCCCGGTTGACGTTGCCGGCGACCTTCGCGTCGCGCGGTGGGGTGAACATGGATCCGACCGCGATGATCCGGACGTTTTCAACCACGGTTTCACTCACCGTGGCCCGTTGGCCGCCGCGTTGCACGTTCTGGGTGAGAATCATGTCGACGCGATCGCCCGGCTGGATCAGGCCGGCGTTGCCGGATACGTCATCAATCGGCACGGATACCGCCCGCATGCCGGGCGCCAGTGCCGCCGCCAGAAATCCGGGCGCGTCAGGCTGGATGATGTTGCCGGCCAGCAGCGGCGCTCCAGCGGCCAGGGCACCGCGCAACATGGCGCCTGCCAGCTTGCCAGCCTGAGGTGAATCCTGGACGATGGCTCCGTTGGGCACCGCACTCGGACGGACGGTTTTCCAGCCGAGGTCGCTCTCGCGCAACAGCAGGCCCGCGGGCAGGTCCGCAGCGGCGATGCGGATCTGCTGATCGGGCCTGGGTGCCGGCGCGGGCTCCTGGCTGGATACGAACAAGGCGCGGGCGACAAGGGCCAGTACCCCGGCGGCCAGCAAGATCAAGGAAAATCGCAGTACTGCGGACATGAATGACGCCCCCGCAAGAAATGATGAGACCTTGCCGTGCGCGCGGTACGCGCATCAAAACACCCAGTATGCCGGCATGGCGCACAAACCCCCCACTGACAGCGCCACTCCGTAAGGTACGCCACGACTCACCAGCAGTGCGCGACGGACTCGCCGTCGCCACCCCCCGGTAAACATGCGCTTCAGGCAGGGGGCACCGATCAGCAAACCCAGCAATGCCAACATCAAACCTGCCAGACTGACGGCCAGCAGGACCAATGCCAGATCCTGAACGTCTGTCCACGCCAGCACCGCTGTGCCCAGTTTGACATCGCCCCCTCCAAGGGCGCGCAGGGCGAACAGTGCCACCAGTACGACGAAGCCCACCGCTGTCACCACCCCATGCTGCATCCACTGCGTCGCCGATGCGCCGGAGGCCAGCAAGGCCAGCGGACTCAGCAAGCCGTAACCCGTCACCAGAGGGTTCGGGAGACGGCGCCGGTTCAGGTCTTCATAAGACAGGCGCAGCAGCATCGCGGCTCCGGCAATCAAGACCAGACTTGTCAGGATAGGAATGACCCGGCTCCGGGGTGGCGATTCGTCAGGTACCTGTGACGCCGTCGATCTGGCTGGAGACCGCGGAGCCGACCTGGCTGAATGCGCTTTCGATGACATCCTTGAGCACAGTGCCGCCCGCGATCACGGCAGCTACCACGACGGCAGCCAGAATCACGTATTCCAGGGCCGACACACCGCGCTCGTCGCGCTTGAGGGCACCCAGCACTCCCTTCAGTTTCATGCACACTTTTTTATACATGTTTGCTTCTCCGAGAAGTCGATCAAGATGAGCCCCCGACCCTGCCTGCCTCTGAGAGGAAAGTGACGTGGCGCGACTGGATGTGGGTGAGCGCAGAATACTACGAAAGGATTCAAGATCTATATGGCGGGAACGACAATAGGGTAAGCCACTACGATTGATGTTTTTTTATTTTTTTTATTTGTTTTCATAGGGATGCGACTCGGTCTCTTGTCCGGGCAGGTTTTCCCCCATAAAAATTGTTGTTTTCAAACAAATATTCTGCTTAGGCTGGACACACAAGGAAATATACTCATTATTTGCCCTGAGCCAGATTCGATCGTTATTTTTCTTGTTTTCCAGAAAACCTGGATGACGAAGTCGATGACCTCCATTCTGTAATGATGGCATTCAAGACAAAACATTGGCTCAATCGGGAACGTCTCGTCGTGTACCCCGGCGCCGTCGCGCTGATGTTCGTATGCTTCATCGTTTATGCGTTGGTGCAGGCGGAAATCGGCATGAACATGGCCGGTAATCCGCTGGGATACGATTTTGTCCAGTTCTGGTCGGTGTCGCACATAGGCCTGCATGAACATCCCGCCCTGGCCTACGATGTTTCCCATCTGACCGCCGTGGAAAAAGGCTTCGTGCCAACCCTGGACGGCATCCTCCCCTGGCGATATCCGCCCACGTTCTACCTGCTGGTGCTGCCGTTCTCCTTATTGCCCATGCAGATTTCCTTGGCCGTATTCGTGCTGGTCACGCTGGCCTTTTATGTGTGGACGTTCTGTCGTGTCATCCAGGACGGAAGATCGGACTTGTCATGGGTCACGACCCCCAGGGCGGTGCTTTGCCTCGCAGCGTTCGGCCCTGCCTGGTTCAACCTGCTGGGCGGGCAGACGGGTTTCCTGACCGCGTCGCTGGCCGCTGGCGCATTGTTGTGTCTGGAACGTCGCCCCATTCTGGCCGGTGTGCTGATTGGTCTGTTGTGCATCAAGCCGCATCTGGCGGTGTTGTTTCCCGTGTGCCTGATCGCCATTCGCGCGTGGCGGGCATTCTTCGCGGCGGCGATCACGGTGATCGTGTTCACTTTGCTCAGCGTGGGGGTGCTGGGCGCGGACACGGTGGGTGCTTTTTTCCGCGGCCTGAGCGAGGCGGGGCAATTGTTGGCGGCCGGTCAGTCTCCTTTGACGAAAATGCCCAGTGTCTTCGTCAGCCTGCGCATGCTGCACGTACCACCGCCCCTGGCTTATAGCGTGCATGGCGTCGTGGCGATAGTCGTGGCCTGGACCGTATGGCGCGTCTGGCGTCACTGCAGCGACGCCCGTTTGCGCAACGCGGCACTGGTCACGGGCAGTTTCTTCATCAGTCCTTATGTTTTCGACTATGACATGTCGTGGCTGGCTTTTGCGCTGGCCTGGTTCGCACTCTATGGCATGGAGCGCGGCTGGCGACGTTTCGAGCGGGAAGTGTTGGTCCTGTTCTGGGCCGGTACGCTGTTCATCGCGCTGCTTGCTCAGCAAACCGTCACTCATACCGTTCCACTGATGCTGGGCGCGTTGCTGTGGATGATTCATCGCCGGGCGGCCGAACAGGTTTTATCGTCAGACCTCCCTTCAGGAAATCTCAGCTCATGAATCGAATCGTGCTGATCGCCGGTGCCGGCCCGGCAGGCTTGACCGCCGCCCTGGAATTGCTGCGCAGGTCGGACTGCATTCCGATCGTATTCGAGTCCCTGGATGATGTGGGCGGCATTTCCCGTACCATCAACCATCACGGCAATCGCATGGATATCGGCGGGCACAGGTTTTTTTCCAAGTCGGATTGGGTGATGGACTGGTGGCGGACCATGATGCCCGTGGCACCGGAGAAGAACGCGGACGGCTTGAGCGTCATCCCCGAGGCGGACCGTCATTTGCTGGTACGTCCCCGGCTCTCGCGCATTTATTTTCTGCGTAAATTCTTTTCCTATCCGATCGCCTTGTCCGCACAGACCCTGGGTAATCTGGGTTTCGCGAGGCTGGTTCGCATCGGGCTTTCGTATGCGTGGGCCTGCCTGTTCAAGCGCAAGCCCGAGCGCAATCTCGAGGATTTTTTCATCAACCGGTTCGGCAAGGCCTTGTACGCCACATTCTTTCGCGATTACACCGAGAAGGTGTGGGGCCGGCATTGCAGGGACATCAGTCCGGAATGGGGCGCGCAGCGCATCAAGGGCTTGTCGATTCTGGGCGCGTTGCGGCACGCGGCTCGGAAATTGTTTTCCAGGGCCCCTGCGGATGTGGCTCAGAAAGGCACCAGCACCAGCCTGATCGAGCGGTTCCTGTATCCCAAGTATGGCCCGGGCCAGATGTGGCATATCGTGGCCGATGAGGTGCGTGCGCGAGGCGGCATCATCCACCTGGGCCATACGGTGGTAGCCGTGCGGATGGAAGGCCTGCGCGTCGTGGGCGTCACTACAAAGGACAGCCATGGGCATGTTCGGACCTGGCAGGGGGATCATTTCATTTCCACCATGCCGATCAGTGAACTGGTGGCGAAGATCGATCCTCCTGTGCCTGCCGAGGTGCTGGAAGTGGGCAGCGGGCTCTGCTACCGCGATTTCATCACGCTGGGTCTGCTCGTCAGAAAGCTGAAGCCCACGCCGCAGGGGAAGGGGCCCATGAATCTGGTGCCGGATACCTGGATCTACATTCAGGAACCGGACGTTAAGATCGGGCGCCTGCAGATTTTCAACAACTGGAGTCCTTCGCTCGTGACCACGCCGGACGCGATCTGGATGGGCCTGGAGTATTTTTGTCAGGAGGGCGATGAGCTGTGGACCATGAGCGAGTCGGAGTTCTTTCGCTTCGCAGTCGCCGAACTGGAAAAAATCGACCTTATCGATGCGGCGGACGTGATGGACCACCATTTGGTGCGCGTCCCCAAGGCGTATCCGGCCTATTTCGGCAGTTACGACCTTTTTTCAGTCATCCGGGACTACACCGACACGGTACCTAATCTTTACCTGGTAGGCCGCAATGGCATGCACCGCTACAACAACCAGGACCATTCCATGCTGACGGCCAAGCTGGCGGTGGATGACATCATCGCCGGCAATGTGTCCAAGCGCGGCATATGGGAGGTGAACGTGGATGATGAATACCACGAGGAAAAGCGGGGCGCCTCGTAATGCGGGGGCCGCGCCGTGAGTTCGTGCGTTATTTCGCGATCAGTGGAGTGGCGCTGGCGGTGGACACGTCGCTTTTCCTTGCGCTGGTCAGGCTGATGGATGTCGACTATATGGTGGCGGCGACGATCGGTTTTATAGCCGGATCCCTTTTGCATTACACGCTGGCGGTCAGGCTTGTGTTCACGCACCGTAAGCTGGCGCATAACGCCGTCGCCGAGAGTGCGCTGTACATCGCCATCGGCGTGATCGGGCTGGCCGTCAACAATGCCATCATCTATGCCTGCGTCAGCTGGTTGCAGGCGCCGCTGCTGATGGCAAAACTGGCCGCCGCCGCAGGGTCGTTCCTGGCCGGGTATATGGCAAGAAAGCTGATTTTATTCAGACCGATGGCCGACAAGACCGCGAGATGAAATCCCCTGTTTCTCGCGCAGGGGCGCGCAGCTATAGAGGTAGAACGTGGAAACCCGCACGAATTTTATGCCCGGACCTTCTTGATCGGTTGCGGTGTTCTCTTGTGCGGCTGGAGCGGTCCAGGATTGAACGGCGAGCCCTGGCACAGCGTGGTTGAGAATGAGCGTATCGAGCTCGGGAAGCTGCTGGCAGACGGCTGCGACCTCTGCTCGAGATACAGATCTTCTGGCTTCGGGGAGCGTGTTCGAGCCGCATGTGGCGGTTTTGAAGTCTTCCGTGCCGAGAGGGGTCAGGGCTTGTTGCCTTCTTGACCACTCCAGGGCCAGAGGTCGGAAAAAGACGATCTGCGCCCCTTGAATACAGCTGTAGTAATCAGGTTTCCGGGCTCTGAACCACAAGGCTTCCACGCCTTTGCCTTCCCAGTACGTTGTCCCGGTATTGGCCAGAAACCTTTCAAGACCACCATCCGTCCCGGTGCCATAGACGTAGCGGTTCCATTCGGATCTCTGATCGGTCAGCATCAGGCTTGCGGTGAAGGTCACGAACAGGATTGGAAGCAGCCAGCGCACGGGTGGCCGCCGCCGCATGCATAGGGCGATCCCCAACGTCGAGACCGCCGCCCACGCCAGGCTGGACAGGTTCCGGCCCAGGTGCGCATCGGTGGAGAGCTGGAGATAAAGCGCGTACATCGTGACGGTCAGCGTCGCGATCATGAGCGTCAGGAGCGTAATGCGCGCGAGAAACCGTACCGGCTCGTTCTGCAGTTTTCTGTGCAAAAACCACAGGACACAGAGGAGCATGGCGAAAGGCGCCGCCACTTGCAGTGCTGACATGAAATGCGCGCACACGTTAAGCGTGATCCCCACAGCCAGTGGGGTTCTGTCTGGACCGTGACTGCGCAACAACAGCAGCAGGATCGCGGCATTGGACGCCAGGGTGGCAAGCCACAGCGATCGCCACAATTGGAGATTCGTGATCAGAACGTGATGGGCGATGTCTGCGCCCAGGAATGAAACGGCGCAACTGATGAATGTCATTGCCAGAAGGGAGACAGCAAGTTTCCGTTCCTTATCGTGCGCCACGATGAGAAAGGCTCCCAGGATGGCGAAGACGGATGCCGTTCTTGCATGGTTGACGAAATCCCAGGCGCTCATCCAAACCAATCGGTTTCTGGACCAGACGATCTGAAACCAGTCGTCGTCGTAAAACGTCTTGGCGCGTGCAAAGGGCTCCAGCCCCAGCCAGGCGCCGATGAGGCCCGCCAGCAATGCACACCCCAGGAAGATCCATGTACGGCGACCCCAAGGGCGCATGTGGATCGCGATAAGACTGATTGCGGGGATCGCCATCAGCGGATGAACGGCGAATGCAAGGCAGAACAGGGCCGCCGCCCAGGCATGTCGCCGTTTTAGCGCGAGCGCCAGGCCACCCATGACCGCGGCTTCGGAGAATAACCGCGGTGTGACGAAAGGCTCCGCGTAGCTCAGGTTGCCGGATAGGCCATAGTCCGTGGTGAGCATGATCACGCCGGCCATCGCCATGATGCGCTCGACAGGCTTTTTCAACACGGAAAGGATCAGGGCGCTTAGCCCGATCAGCCACAGCATGTCCCCGAGCAAGGTGGCCAGCAGGTTGGCCCGACTGATTCCCAGTGAGGCGACGATCCATTGGTAGCCGTTTGAGAACAGCGAGAAAGAGTCCTGTGTGCCGTATTTGAAGAAAAGATCCTGATTCCATCTGGCCGGATCCAGCGCGTGTAAAGTCTGAAGCAAGTAGTATCTGGCGTCATGAATGACACCGAAATAAGGATGCGTCGCAATCCATATGGTCAGCAAGAAGCCGGCCGCGATCAGGATATGGAGGCTGGGTGTGCCAATCAGTCCAGGTGTTCGTGATGGCTGCATTCGGGGAGCGATTGTCATGGGTGCGCGGCTCTCAACCGGCAGCTGTGAAGAGGCGCGAGCTGATGAAAATGATCAAGGACCCGGCACCGTTCGGGTCTGCATAGCCTTTCCAGGTGCGGTTGCCGACGCATGTCGCGAGGATACGGTAGCCTCTTCCTATGGCGGCGCTTTCGAATCCGGCCAGTGCTTCGGGATCCACATGAGCGGTCGACATGAGCAGCAAATCGTGCCTGGACGTGATCGCTTCATGCGCTTCCGGCAGCGTTGCAAAAATGTGCGCATCACTGTGTTTCCACTCCACAAAGGCCGGCTGAAGCGCGCCTTCGTGAAAATTGGAAAAAATATTGTGGGAAAAATAGGGCTGCACTTCAGTGGCCATGAACCCCGCCGCCGCGATGCGGGCCTGAGGATGTGCGGTCAGTACGTCCGTAATCCTTTTCGCCGCCTGAGCCGACCCGGTATAGGAATGCAGGGCATCCCACACGCCGGAGCGGACCCCCTCGACCATCTGTATTGCTGTGACGATGGTCAGTGTGGCCATCACTGCGCGGCCCAGTGCCGGAAAACCCCCCAGCACAGGCCATGCGATCCACAAGCAGAATATCCATGCCAGAAAGAGAATGCCGGAATGCCATGGCATGGCGTAAACCATGATCGAGAACCCTGTCAGCACCATCACGAGCGCAATGAAGAGGGGCAATGTCCCGGCGCGACGGAACAGCAGCAGGGAGGGCAGAAGAAGGCATGCGGAGCCGACCGCGCCATAAACCCGGGCGGGTAATGAGGGCGTGTCTGCGGACCAGAACGACCAGCGGTCGACAAAGGCCTCATTGACATACAGCAGGCCGGCAGTCGAGGCCGATCGTGCCCTGATTCCGGCATTCATGAAGGCGTTGTCCGCAGGCTGCCACGCAACGAACAAGGCGAACAAGCCGAGGGTGAACGCCAAAGCGAGTCCCGCCGCGGCGCCATTGATTCGCTGCGCGCGCGCCAGTGACCATAGCCACTCGGCTCCCAACACGCTTGCAAAGAAGAAGCTGTGGGCATTGCTGTTGGCGAGCAGGCCTAGCAGCAGGCCATAAATGATCGGCTTGCGAGTACGGCATGGAAAAACAAGGGCCAAGGCCGGGATGAGCGCAAGATCCAGCGTATAGCTGCGGGCCACGACGGAGAATTGGTAGGAGAAGAAATAGGAGCCCAGGAGCAGCAGGCGCAGCGGCGCGGGGAACGGGGCGCGCCATAGCACGATTGCCGCGCCTGACAGGGCGCAAGCCGCAGAGATCAGGTAAAGGTTGCTGAACGGAATGCCGCTATGGGCGCCTATCCACAGCAAGAAGTGCCACAAGCCTGGCGAGCCTTCGTAGCGCACGCGTTCTGCCAGTAATTCATAGAGGCTGCTGTCTCGCGCAAGCAGCCAGGCCTGGCTTTCATCGAACCACGGTTCGTGGTGCGCACCCACGACCAGAAGCCAGACACCGAATGCGGCGAACCCGGCGGTTTTCCAGTCCGGCAATGCCCAGGCACGCTTCCTGGACCTCAGCGAAGGTCCGAGAAAATCCACGCCGCCCATCATCAACCGCCCTGCAACATGATTTTCTCCTGTCAGTCGAGACTGTCAACGCGCGGCTGACAGGTGCAGTTTAGGGGCGCGTGGCTTTTTGTGACAAGAAGGAATCTTCTGTCATTGGCGGGTTGTCTAAGCGTTCGGCATGGGAGCAGGCATGGACGTCATGCCATACCGGCGCCAGTGATAGTAAGATAATCTATCTGCTTGGCCGCCCGCGCAAAAACGCGCCGTGTCGGCGTATCGGAGGCGATCATGGCGGAACGGCGGACGCGGGTGATCTCTTGCATGGCGGCGGCGCTTGTCCTTGCATCAGGCATGGGCCGACCGTCTCCGGCGATGGCCCAGGCCGCCAATTTCCACCCCTGCAATGCCCAGCCCGCCCTGCCGATCTGTCAGCATGGCTATGGTCGACGCGTCGCCGCAGTGCGCTGGGGCGCGCCGCGCGAAGCGCTGGACCCGGATGCCGCCGTCAAGGCGCCCCTGATCACGCGCGATCCGGCCGGTGAAATCGAAAAACTCAAATCGACCACGATCTTCGTGGAGGACATGGATAAGTCCGAGGTCCTGTTCGCGCGCGACGCGGATGTCGTGAGGCCGGTCGCCTCCATCGTCAAGCTGATGACGGCACTGGTGGTGGTCGACGCACGCCTGCCCATGGACGAGATGATCACCATCGATGCCAGCGACGTCGGCGTGCCCAGCGAACTGCCCTCGCGCCTGGCGGCCGGCGCGCGCCTGAGCCGCGTCGATCTGCTGCACCTGGCGCTGGCCTCGTCCGAAAACAGCGCGGCGCATGCTTTGGGGCGGACCTATCCGGGCGGCATGACGGCCTTCGTCGAGGCGATGAACGCCCGGGCGGCCGCGCTGGGCATGGATGATTCCCGGTTCGTCGAACCCATCGGCCTGTCCAATGACAATGTGTCTTCGGCCAGGGATCTGGCCAAGCTCGTGCATGCGGCATCCCGACAGCCATTGATCGGTGAATTCACCACGGATGCCCAGTACAGCGTCGACGGGCGGACCTTCCACAATACCAACATGCTGGTGGGCCGGCCCCGCTGGGACATTCTGGCGTCCAAGACCGGCACGACCCGCGAGGCCGGCGACTGCCTGGTGATGATGGTCCGGCTCGGCGACCGGAATCTGGCCATGGTGCTGCTCAACTCGCAGGGCATGAGCGGCTCGCGCTTCGGCGACGCGGTGCGCTTGAGGCGGGTCCTGGACAGCCGGATGGCGGCGAATTAGAGTCTTTTTCATCGGGAACGGGAAGGGGATTCCATGTTGAAGAACGCAGGAATCGCGCTGCTGCCCCTGATCGAGGGGGTGCGGTCCATGGGGTTGCGGTATCTGGCCGACACACGCCGATTGGCTGATGGAATCCGGGCGGCGCCATCGGGACTTTTTCTGCGCGAGCTTATGGAGGCGCCCGCTGTGGTCGGGGCGGTCTGGCCCAGCTCGGCGCGCCTCGCGCGCGGCATGGCGGCATCGGTCGATCCCCGGGGCGACGGCCTGGTGGTGGAGCTGGGGGCCGGCACCGGCGTGGTGACCCGGGCGCTGCTTGAGCGGGGCGTCCCTGCGGATCACTTGCGCGTGGTGGAACGGTCGCCGGCGTTCGCGCGGCATCTGCGCCGGCGCTTTCCCGAATTGACGATCCTGGAGGGCGACGCGGCCCGGCTGTCGGAGGTGCTCGATGAAAGCGCACAAGGACGGCCGGTCGACGCCATTGTTTCCAGCCTGCCGCTGCGTTCCCTGGATCCAGCCGTTGTATCCGCCGTGCTTGATCAATGCCGGATGCTGCTGGCGCCGGGCGGCACGTTGGTGCAGTTCACCTATATCCTCAAAGGCTTGCCCGCCGTCGGGCTGTCGGAAGGGTTTTCCGTGCGGGACGCTCCGGTTGTGTGGGCCAACCTGCCGCCCGCCCGGGTGATCACGCTGGAGCGGACGGAGTAGCCGGGATCGCGCGTGGACGGCGGGACGGCGCGCGACGGACTGCAGCGGGGATCGGTGAGGAGAATGCGATGGCATGCGCTTGCGTGCGCTACAGTCGCTTTTCACCGATGGAGATGATGCATGACCGGCAAGACGATCAATGTCGCGTTCACGTCCGACGAATGGCGCGGCGTCGCACTGTCCAATTTCAGCCTGTCGCCGTTCGAGCTGGATGGTGTGTCGCTGGCCTCCGTGGAGGGTTTCATCCAGGGCATCAAGTTTCCCCCGGGACACCCGGCCAGGGAGCGGGCCTTTGTGTCGTCGGCCTGGGAAGCCAAGGCCTGCGGCCAGGGGGCGGACAAGCGGTTCGCTTATTGGGGCGGGGCACAGATCGAATTTGGATCCGATGAGCATCACCGGCTGGTCGAGCGGGCGCTGCGCGCGCGCTTCGCCCAGAACGAGGGCCTGCGCCGTGTGCTGGCATCGACCCGGGGCATGGACATCCTGCACCAGACCGGCGAAGAGCCGGAGCCGGAACGGACTTCGCTGCCGGCGGCCCTGTTCTGCCGCATCCTGAGCGACATCCGCGACACCGCGCAGGAGCCCGGGGACCTGGCGGAACGGATCGTGGCGGAGACGACCGACGCCCTGATCTATGCCGATCGCGCAGGCAGGATCGTGCGCTGGAACCCCGCGGCGAGCCGGCTGTTTGGCTTTTCGCCGGAAGAGGCGCTGGGCGCCAGCCTGGACCTGATCATCCCGGAACACCTGCGCGCCGCCCACTGGGCCGGGTATCATGCCGCGCTCGCCAGCGGCCGGATGAAGCTCCAGGGCCACCCGACCCTGACCCGGGGCTTGAAAAAGGACGGCGGCAAGTGCTATGTGGAGATGACCTTCGCGATGGTCCGGGACGATGCCGGCGCGGCGATCGGCTCGGTCGCCATGGCGCGCGATGTGACGGAGCGGGTGGAAAAGGAACGCGCCGCGCGGGGGCGACAAGAGGGCTGACTGCGGCTTTGCGTCGGTGTCAGGCCCATGCGCATCAATGGGACAATAGGCGGCCTGGTCGGCAGTCTGACTATCTGTTCCTGGCGAGGGCCGGGCTGTCCGGTTCGAAGGCGATGCGTTGCATGGACCCCCATACCTCCGGGTCAAATACAAACAGTACGCCGCTTTCGAAGGATTGGATGAAATGCAGTTGATGCAGGACTGTGTGGGTCTGGTCGCGGACATCAACCGAGATGCAAGCGCCTTGCCGCGCCGTCACCACGATGGTGTGTCTTGGCGATCGGTATTGCAGCATGGTTGGCGTCATCAGGCGCTCGACCTGATCATTCATGCGTAGCGCGATATGCCGCCGCCGTTTTTTTACGTGTTCGATGAACTGCGGCGGCATGACGCCCTTGGGCGGCGGGTTCCTGGAGGGAATTTGCAAAGCATCCTCAGTGCTCATTCCGTGTCGTATCCTCCATCGCAGCGTGCTCAGCGCAAGCGGGCATTTGCGAAGCTGGCGCAGTTCGGCGAGTGTTCCCGCGACGCCGAACGCCCAACGCAACCACTTTTCCCGCATCTTCTGTCTGCCCCGGGCGAGTGCCGCTAGGATCGCGGGATGGCGTACTGGCCGGCCTCGACGGTTTTCGGCAGCTCTTTGCTGTCCTTCCCGAAACGCCAGACTCTGCCGCCCCTTCAGAAACTGGATATCAGCGCCTGCCTCGGCCAGCATGCGGCGCAAGCGCTCAGGTCCTACGCCGATAAACTGAGCCGTGAATGAAAGGCTGTGCCCTTTGCGTGCGTAGTCTCTTGCCAGATCGATTTCCCAGCTCATAGTGTGCCCAGCGTGCTATCCGGTATTTGCCAGGCATAACAAAGTAAGCGTCGGATTGCCCGCACAGGAGGTTCTCCATGTTTGCTGAATCACTGCGAAAGGAAGGTTGCTCGGCCTACTGCGCGTGCTTGCATGCGCTTCCTGGGATTTCCTAGACTGTGCAACGGACCAGCAGATCCTCGACGGCATCGTGGACGGTTTTCCAGCCCGACGCCCGATGGACCTGTGTGAGCAAGGCAAAGTGACGCCTATCGAGCGGGACCGCATCCATTTCCAGCGCCGTTATCAGTTGGTGCCGAATTTCTCCGCATATAGCTCCTGCCAGAAGCTGCATTGATATTCTTTCGCGGCATCGAACAGCGCGCTCTTGCCCGGTTCAAAGCGCATCGTCGCGCCGCGTGTCTTGAAATTTTCCCAGGCGGGCAAGCCGTTCGCCGTCGGCACGCCGGTGCGGATGAAGCTGGCCCAGGTTTGTACCATCTGGTCGGCCAGCGCCTGTGATGCAGCCCCTAGGTCGGGTGCGTTCATTTTCGAGGTGTTGGAAAAATTCGGGAAGAAGGAATTCAGTTCCGACGAATGCACTGCGCCGAGCTTGAATCCCGGATCGGGTTTGGCCGGAATCGACACGCCGAGCGCCGGCGCATCGCGGTCGGCGAAATCTAGCTGGTAGACCGGCACATGGCGCGACAACAGCCTGGCGGTGTCAACATACAGGCAATGATTGATGCCGATATCTGGGCGGAAGTCGGACATCAATGACCCGAGTGCGGCCGGTGCGGACGAGTCGGCGGAGAGCGGGTAGCGCTGCTGCACGGCCTTGGCGTTTTCGCCGTAAATCGCGCTGATATATTTGCTGTAATTGTCGGCGGTGATGCTCTTGCCTGCCTGTACGTCATAGCCGACGTACAGTCGCAGTTCGTCGCGTGTGCCGCCGTACATCACAGGCACCTTCACGAACTTGCCCTCTTTGAGCGAATCCAGCCCCTGGCGTGGCAGGGTCTTGGTACCGTAGACCGGAGCGAACGCCATCAGGTCGCCGCCCGCTGCTCTGTCACCTGCCGCGATCAACTCCTGAACGCCCTTGCCGCGCATGCAGGCAACCGCATGGGAGGGGTCGGTGCAACCGACTTCTTTGGCGACCTTGCTGCCGAATTCGTTCCAGTCCTTCGCGCTGCGCAATTGGAAGGAACAGGCGGCGCTCTGGATGATTGCCTTGTGGAACAGGCCTTCGCTCTGTTCCGGCGTCAGCAGATGCATGCAGGCTGATGCGCCGCCGGCCGACTCGCCGGCCAGCGTGATGTTTTCCGGGTCGCCGCCGAAGGCCGCGATGTTGTTCTTCACCCAGCGCATGGCCAGCCGCTGGTCTTCCAGCGCGTAGCCGCCATTATTGTTAGCGTCGAAACCCGGGTGTGGCATGAAGCCGAACACGCCTAGGCGGTAATTGATCGACACCACGACCGCGTCAGCCATGCTGGCCAAACGGTCCAGACGGTACAGCGAACTGGAACCACCGACGAAAGCGCCGCCGTGGATCCACACGATCACCGGGCGCTTATGGTCGATCAGTTGGCCGCTCTTGTAAGGCAGGGAGACGTTAAGGTGCAGGCAATCTTCGTTGTCGCTGGATTCTGTCAGGTTATAGCGAGCAGCCTGCGCGCAGGCTGGCTTAAAGTCGACCGCTTGCAGCACACCGCTCCACGGCTGCGCCGGCTGCGCCAACCTCCAGCGTTGCTCACCCGCTGGCGAGGTGCCATACGGAATGCCGCGAAATTCCAGCACATCGTTACGCATGGCGCCCTGCACCTTGCCCGTGTCGGTTGTGACTATTGGTGTTCGGTTGGCCGTATGGTCAGAATCGGCCGGCTTGGCCAGTGTCGTCGTGTTGCAAAAAACCAGCGAAAAAGTCAGCGCCGCCCCGGCAATACTTGCTGCCCATCTCTTTTTAACCACGTCAACTCCAATAAATATTCGAATATAGAAAATCACCATGCCACGGATGTGAAGCGTTCTTGATCCAGGCGTTGCGACAATATCGTGGCTTGCAGTTTATGAGGATTCTTGACAGTCACAGCAACTACGCACAGTCGCCATGCAGGGAAAGCGCATCGTTCGTCGAGCTTCAGTCGTTCTGCCAATACAGTGCGCGTCATCGCTCGACGCCGTGGTCCGGCATCTTCTTGTCGCTGCAACCAATGCGGCGTAGTGCTGATAAAACGCCGTTGTAGGATAGGGGACGCTCTTTCGTGCGGGGCAAGCCCATTCGATGGCTACGGTATCGGGGGTGAAGTTAATGGAGGGGAGTTGAGCGGGTTCAGGGCGACATGCCCGGCAGGGCCACGCCTTGGTACCGGCTTTCACGGACATTCGTGGCGACAGTGGCGACACGGCGACACAAACGAAAAAGCCAACCCCGAAAGGTTGGCTTTTCAATTCTGGTGGGCCCCCCGAGAGTCGAACTCGGCACCAACGGATTATGAGTCCGCTGCTCTAACCAGGCATGAGCTAGAGGCCCGATCCCGCCCGGCGCAGGGTGCGCCCGGGGCCGGAAGTCCGGCATTATCGCATAGGGTTCGGCTGAACAAGTCCCCGCGCCAATGGTAATCTGGTCGCCGGACATAAAAACAGCAAGCCCGGGAGGGCTATTCATGCGGCATCCTTTCCCACGCATCGCCCTGGCGGCGCTGATTCTCTGCGGCTCCGCCTCGGCTCACGCCCTGTCTGTGACACGGTTTTCCCCGGAGGGCATGATGGCCCGGATTGCCCGGGTTCAGGCGGATTTCGATGCGCCGGCCGTGGCGCTGGGCGATGCGGCGGCGGCCGATCCGTTCCTGATCGCCTGCGACGACGACGCGGTCACGGGATCGGGCCGTTGGGCCGATCCGCGGCATTGGGTCTATGTCTTCGACAAGCCGCTGGCGGGCGCGGTGTCGTGCCAGGCCAGGCCCAATCCGGATTTCCGCGATCTCCAGGGCCAGCCGCTGGCAGGCGACGCGCGCCGTTTCGCCACCGGCGGGCCGCGTGCCCGCCTGGTGAGGCCCTGGGACCGCACGATCTCGGAGGATCAGGTCTTCGTGCTGCGGTTCAACGCCGCGCCGGACACGCGGTCCTTGCTGGACCATGCCTATTGCGAGGTCGAGGGCCTGGGCGAGGCCGTGCCGACGCGCCTGGTGACCGGCGTGGACCGCGCGCGGATCCTGAAAGCGGTGGCCGGCGTCGACGAGGCGGATGCCTGGGATGACGCCCGCTTGCTGCAGTGCAAACGTCTGCTGCCGCCCAAGGCGCAGGTGCGGCTGGTGGTGGAGGCCGGCGTACGTTCCGAGGGGCGGGGTGGACGGCCGGGCGTGCCTTCCACGACCGGTTTCGCGGAGGACTTCCAGGTCCGCGCCGCGTTCAACGCGGTCATGAGCTGCACGCGGACGAACGCGCAGGCGCCGTGTTCGCCGCTGTTTCCCATTCTCGTGGCCTTCTCCAGGCCCGTGCCCCGGGACCTGGCGGCACGCGTCGCACTGGACACCCCGCAGGGGCCGCGCGTGGCGCGACAGTTCGGCCCCGATGGCGAGGATCCGTCGGGCGACACGGTCGAGACCCTGCAATTCGATCCTCCTTTCGAGGAGCGGTCGACCTTGACGCTGACGCTGCCCGATACGCTGCGCGACGATATGGGATTGCCGCTGGCCAACGCGGACCGCTTTCCCCTGACGATCGGGATGGACGCCATGCCCCCGCTGGCGAAGTTCGCCTCCGGCGATTTCGGCATCGTCGAACGTTTCGCCGAGGGGGCGCCGGGCCAGGAGCGGCCCGCGCTGGCGCCCCTGGCCCTGCGCCGGGTCGAGCCCCAGCTGCGGACCCGGGATCTGGTCCTGTCCGCCGGTCAGGTGAGCGACCAGGTGATCACGGACGATGTCCGGGCCCTGCAATGGTATGCACGGGTCACGAATCTCCAGGACGGCCGGATGACGGCCGGCCAGTTCGAAGACCGGCTGGCGCTGCGCCCGCCGCGCGCGGCCCGGGAAGGCGAGCCCCTCGTCGACGTGCGCTCGCGTTCCGTGTTCGGACCCAAGGACGCGGTCCGGACGTTGACGCTGCCCGGCGTCCAGGATGCGCAGGGCAAGGACATCGAAATGGTCGGCATTCCTCTGGCCGATCCGGGGTTGCACGTGCTGGAGGTCGCCTCGCCCCGCCTGGGCGCCGCGCTGCTTAAGCGCGAAGGCGCGTCCTCGGACGATCAGGTCATGCATGTGCGTTCGGCGGTGCTGGTGACGAACCTGGCGGTCCACCTGAAAGCGGGGCGCGACGACACCCTGGTCTGGGTGACGTCGCTCGACCAGGGCCGTCCGGTCGGGGGCGCCCGGGTGGCGGTGCTCGATTGCGACGGGCGGCGTCTGCTGGACGGGGAGACCGACGCGCGGGGGCTCTGGCATGCGGACGCACCCGTGCCGACGGACAAGTACTGCGAAGGCACGGGCCAATCGGGGGTGTTCGTCACGGCGCGCATCGCCGCCGATCATCCCCAGGCCCGTGGCCGGGCGGATTTTTCCTTTGCCTGGTCCGGCTGGAGCAGGGGCATCGAGCCCTGGCGCTTCAACGTGCCGGTCAACCGCTCCCCGGATCCCGATCTGGTGGCCCACGCGGTGCTGGATCGCACGTTGCTGCGGGTGGGGGAAACGGTGTCCATGAAGCTCTTCCTGCGCCGCTTGGGCCGCGACGGGGTGGAAAACCTGCCGGCCGGCCGCCTGCCCGCGCAGGTGCGGCTGACGCACGAAGGTTCGGGCGATGCCGAAACGCTGGCGCTGGACTGGAAGACCAGCCCCGGCGGGGGGCAATACGCCCTGCTGGACTACACGATCCCGCGCAAGGCCCGCCTGGGCACCTATTCGATCGAGCTGCAGCCAGCGGCGCGCGGGTCGGCCGACGACTGGACTCCCTGGCTGCATGCCGGCGATTTCCGGGTCGAGTCCTTCAAGCTGCCGCTGCTGACCGGCTCGCTGAAGATCGCGGGGGACGATGCGCGGGCCGCAGGGCCGCTGGTGGCGCCGCAATCGGTGCGTGCCGATCTGCAACTGGCCTGGGTTTCGGGAGGGCCGGCCCGCGACCTGCCCGCTACGCTGTCGGCGGTGGCGCGGCCCCTGACGCCGAGTTTCGCCGGGTACGACGATTTCAGCTTCGGGGTGGAAGGCGTCGCCGGCGAGGATGCCGCGGCCTCCGGCCTGCGGCGGCTGATCCTCGACCGCCGCCCGTTGCGCCTGGATGCGCAGGGCGGGGCGCGGGTGGACCTGACGGATCTGCCTCGACCGGCCGAGCCCCAGTCCTGGCTGTTCGAGGCTTCCTTCCAGGACCCCGCCGGCGAGATCCAGACGCTGGCCCAGACGGCGCAGGTCTGGCCTTCGGCGACGGTGGTCGGCTTGCGGACGGGGCGCTGGCTGTCGCGCGGGGAAAAATCCCACGTCACGCTGCTGGCGCTGGATCCGGCCGGACGACCGCAGGCCGGCGTGCCGGTCCAGCTGGATGGCCGTGTGCGCACGACCTACAGCACCCGCAAGCGGCTGGTGGGCGGCTTCTACGCCTACGATTCCCATGAACAGGTCGCCTCCCTGGGCACCCTGTGCCAGGGGAAGACCGACGCCAAGGGGCAGCTGGAATGCCCGGTCAGCCTCGACCGGGACGGCCGGATCGAATTGTTCGCCCAGGCCCGGGATGCGCAGTCGCGCGTGTCGCGCGCCTCGACTTCGATCTGGGTGTGGGGGGACGAGGCCTGGTTCGGCGAGGGCAATGACGACCGGATCGACGTGATCCCCGCCAAGGCCGACTACAAGCCCGGCGAGACCGCCGAGTTCACCGTGCGCATGCCGTTCCGCCAGGCGCGCGCGCTGGTGGCGGTGGAGCGCGAGGGTGTGCTGGAGACGCATGTGGTCGAGCTCGACGGCGACGCGCCCGTCGTGCGCCTGCCCGTGCGGGCGGGCTGGGGGCCGAATGTCTACGTCTCTGTGCTGGCCGTACGCGGCCGGATCCGCCAGGTGCCCTGGGCGTCGTTTTTCGATTGGGGCTGGCGTCATCCTCTGGACTGGATGGAGGCGCGCTCCGCCCGCTCCGACGACGCGCCGGAACCCACCGGCCTGGTCGATCTGGCCAAGCCGGCGTTCCGCTTCGGCCTGGCGGGCATCCGGGTCCAGAGCGAAGCCGACCGCCTGCAGGTCAAGGTCGAGGCCGACCGCGACACTTATCAGGTGCGCCAGCGCGCCCAGGTCCGCATCCAGGCGACCCGGCCCGATGGCAAGCCGGCCGCCGGGGCCGGTGTGGCCTTCGTCGCCGTGGACGAGGCCCTGCTGGAATTGCGTGCCAATGCCAGCTGGGACCTGCTGCGCGCCATGCGCGTGGAGCGCGACTACGGTGTGGAGACCGCCACCGGACAGGGCGAGGTCGTCGGCCGCCGCCATTACGGCCGCAAGGCGGTGGCGGCGGGCGGGGGCGGCGGCTTCAACGCCACGCGGGAACTGTTCGACACGCGTCTGCTGTGGCGCGGCGACCTGACGCTGGATGCGCAGGGCCAGGCCACGCTGGAGGTGCCGCTGAACGATTCCCTGACGCGTTTCAGGCTGGTGGCCGTGGTCGATCAGGGGCCGGACCTGTTCGGCACCGGGTTCACGGACATCGTCAGCACCCAGGATCTGCAAGTGGTGTCGGGACTGCCTCTGGTGGCGCGCGAAGGCGACCATTACGAGGCGCGGGCGACGGTGCGCAATCGCACGGACCGGCCGATGGCGCTGTCGCTGTCGGCGAGCGTGACGCCGGCGGACGGGGCCGGACAGGCCTTGCCTGGGCAGACGCTGCGGCTCGAAGCGGGCGCGGCGAAGACCGTGGCCTGGCCGGTGACGGCGCCGCCGCTGTCGGGCCAGTCGGAAACCGGAACGCTGAACTGGCTTTTCGAGGCGCGCACCACAGAGGGTGAGGCGGCATCCGACCGGATATCGGTCGCGCAGACGCTGCTGCCCGCGGTGCCGGTGATGGTGCGCCAGGCCGCGCTGCTGCGGATCGTGGGCGGCGTGCCGCAGCGGGTGCCGGTGGGCGCCCCGGCGCGGGCGCTGACCGATGCCGCCGGCGTGGCGCGCGGCGGCGTCCGGGTCAGCCTGCAATCCAGTCTGGCGGGATCCCTGCCCGGCGTGCGCGCCTGGCTGGACGCCTATCCCTATGCCTGCGTCGAGCAGCTCAGCGCCAAGGCGCTGGGACGGCGGGATCCGGATGCGTGGCGGGCGTTGATGCGGCGCCTGCCCGACTACCAGACAGAATCCGGCCTGCTGTCGTATTTCCCGGGTGGCCGGGGCAGTGTGGTCCTGACGGCGCATCTGCTGGAGCTCTCTGCGCGGGCCGCGGACGACGCCTACCGGTTGCCCGCCGGGACGCGCGAGGGCATGCTGGCCGCGTTGCAGGACTATGTGTCCGGCCGCCTGACGGAGGACGGCTGGGCGCCCGTGCGCGACGAGTTCTGGCGCAGGCTGATCGCCGTCGACGCGCTGGCGTTGGCCGGCGCCTGGCAGCCCGGCATGCTGGACAGCTTCGCGCTGGAAGTCAGCGACTGGCCGACGGCTGCCGTGGTCACCTGGCTCTCGATCCTGCGGCACGTACCGGATCTGGCCGACCGTGAAGCACTTTCGACCCAGGCCGAAACCGTGTTGCGCGCGCGCTTGTCGAGGCATGGGACGACGCTGGTCCTGGCCGACGACACGGTGGACTCGGGCTGGTGGCTGATGAGCAATCCCGCCACGGCCCAGGCCCGCTTGCTGATGACGGTGCTGGACCGGCCCGGCTGGCGCGAGGATCTGCCGCGCCTGTTGACCGGCCTGCTGTCCATGCAGCGCGGGGGCGCCTGGTCCACGACCACGGCCAATGTCCTGGGCACGCTGGCGGTGGATCAGTTCACCCGCAGGATGGAAACCCATGCGGGCGAGGGCGCGGTGCGGGTGGCCTTGCCCCCGGGCGAGCCGGCCGTGCTGTCCTGGGCCGACATGCCTCTGGCGGATGGCATCCGTCGGCAGTCGCTGGACCTGCCTTGGCCGCGTGGCCGCGAGGGCACGCTGGAAATCAGCCAGCAGGGACAGGGGGGCGGGTGGGCCACGGTCCTGGCGCGCGCCGCCGTGCCCTTGACGCAGGCCAGGGACGCCGGCCTGCAGGTCGAGCGCACGGTGACACCGGTGTTTCAGGCGCGGCCGGATCGCTGGTCGGTGGGTGATGTCTACCGCGTTCGATTGCGCGTCCGGGCCCGCGAAGCCCTGGTGTGGTCCGTGGTCAGCGACCCGGTGCCGGCGGGGGCGTCCATCCTGGGCGGTGGCCTGGGGCGTGATTCCAGCCTGACGACGGCGGGTGAAAACCAGGAAGACTGGTGGAACCGGCCCAGCTTCGTCGAACGCGACGCCGGCGTGTTCCGGGCCTACTACGAAGTGATGGAACCCGGCGAGCGCACACTGGAATACACGGTACGGCTGAACGTGCCGGGGGATTACCAGTTGCCGCCGACGCGCGCCGAGGCCCTGTACCAGCCGGATGTCTTCGGCGAGGCGCCCAACGTCTCCCTGCGTGTGGAGCCTCAGCCCTGATGGGCCGGATGGAACCGTGGGACCGGATGCGCCGCCGGGTTCGGCGTGCCGCCGCGTCCTTGCCGGGCCTGGCCCTGATCCTGGCGCTGGCGGCGCCCCTGGCCCAGGCGCAGGTTCCGGTTCCGTTCCCGCCGGACTACGCGGCCGTCCGGGCGGACTGGCGTCCGTCCGACGCGCGGCTGCTGGCCTCGGACGGACGGGAACTGCAGCGCCTGCGTATGGATTTTTCCAGCCGGCGCGGCGACTGGCTGCCTCTGGCCGAGGTCTCGGTCGCCTTGCAGCGGGCCGTGGTCCTGTCCGAGGACCGGCGTTTCTATGAACATGGCGGGGTGGACTGGCTGGCGAGCGCTTCGGCGGCCTGGTCGTCCGCCTGGGGCGATGGCGTCCGGCGGGGCGCCTCGACCTTGAGCATGCAACTGGCGGCCTTGCTGGACCCCGGGCTGCGGCGCGGGCCGGGCGGGAGGGATGTCCTGCAGAAGATCGACCAGATGCGGGCGGCCCGGGCGCTGGAATCCCGTTGGTCGAAGGCCGAGATCCTGGAGGCTTATCTGAACCTTGCGGCCTGGCGCGGCGAACTGGTCGGGGTCGATGCCCTGTCGCGTGTGATGTTTCAGAAACACGCCTCCGGTCTGACGCTGCGCGAAGCCGCCCTGGCCGCCGTGCTGCTGCGCGGTCCGAACGCGACGCTCCCGACGCTGGTTCAGCGCGGCTGCGCCCTGCTGCGCGAACTGGGCCGACCCGGCGAATGCCGGGGCCTGCGGGATTTCACGCAGGCGGCCTTGTCGCGTGTCCATCAGGCGCGTTTCGACGCGCCGGCGCTGGCGCCGCATTGGGCCCGGCTGTTATGGGACGCCGGTCAGGCCGATGCGCGGGGCGAGATCCGCTCCACCCTGGATTCCATGCTGCAGGAGACGGCGGTGCGCGCCGTGCGCCGGCATCTGGAGGAATTGCGCGGCACGGGAGTGACCGACGCCGCCGTGGTGGTGCTGGACAACCGCAGCGGCGCCGTGCTGGCCTATGTGGGCTCGTCCGGTGCGCTGTCCGAGGCCGCCGATGTGGATCATGCGCGTGCCATTCGCCAGGCGGGTTCGACCCTGAAACCCTTTCTGTACGGTATGGCGCTGGATCAGCGGCGCCTGACGGCCGCCTCATTGCTGGACGACAGCCCGGTGGGGCTGGACGGAGGCGGCGGGCTCTACGTGCCGGACAATTACGATCACCGGTTCGGCGGCTGGGTCAGCGCGCGCACGGCGCTGGCGTCCTCACTGAACGTGCCGGCTGTGCGCACGCTGATGCTGGTCGGTCCCGATGCGCTGGCCGGCCGCCTGGTCGCCCTGGGCCTGCCTTTGACCCGGGGCGGAGATTATTATGGCTATAGCCTGGCGCTGGGCTCGGCGGACGTGACGCTGCTGTCCCTGACCAACGCCTACCGGGCGCTGGCGCGCGGGGGCGACTACGCGCCGGTGAACCTGGCGGCGCGACCCGGCGCCAGTCCCCAGGCGGGGACCCGGCTGTATTCGCCCGAGGCCGCCTGGATCGTCGGCGACATGCTGGCCGACCGTCCGGCGCGCGCCCGGACCTTTGGGCTGGACAGTCCGCTGACCACGCGCTTCTGGACGGCGGTGAAGACCGGCACCAGCCGCGACATGCGTGACAACTGGTGCGCGGGCTGGTCGGTGGACTACACGGTGGGTGTCTGGGTGGGCAACAGCGCCGGGGCCAGCATGCGCAACGTATCGGGTGTCAGCGGCGCCTGTCCCATCTGGCATGATGTGTTCGACTGGCTCTACCGGGACCGGGTGCCTGCGCCTCCTCCCAGACCAGCGGAAGTCACCGCCCAGGCAGTGGTGTTCGGCCAGGGACTGGAGCCCGCGCGCATCGAATATTTCCTGGGGGATACGGCCCAGGCCCGGTTCGCGCCGCCGGCCACGCGAGCCGACCAGGGAAGCCCGCGCATCGCCGAACCGGTGGACGGCACCATCCTGGCCCTGGACCCCGACATTCCCTGGGACCGGCAACGCCTGCGCCTGCGGGCGGCGGATGCCGGTTCGCGGCCGGTGGCCGCCCGTTGGTTCCTGGATGGCGAGCCTTATGTTCAGGCTCGCGGCCAGGACCCGGCGCCGGACTGGACGCCCAGGCCCGGCACGCACGTGTTCGAACTGCGGGACGCGCGGGGCGCGGTTCTGGATCGTGCCCGGGTGATCGTCCGGGGCGGACGCTTCGCGACAGGCGCCGCGAAGCCGGCCGGGAACCATCCTGATGCGCCAGGTACCCATTGATTACGGCTGAATAGGCCATCATGAGATGATGAACAGAATGAAAAGGAAACGAGGAATGCGCAATCGGCAGGCTGGGTGCATACGATGGGTGATGGGCTCGGTGGTGGGCGCGATGGCGGTGGCCCTGGTCGGCTGCCAGACCTTGCCCGGCGCTAAGGGCGGAAAGGAAAAGGCGGACACCCTTGCCACCGTATCGGCTCAAGCGCAGACACAGGCGGTCGGGGCCCCGCACGCCATCGTCGAAAACCGGCAGGCGCTTGATCTGCGGGTGTTTCTGGCCGACACCCGGTCCCGGCCCGACTGGACGCCAGTGCCCTTGAAACCGTCCGGCATGCTGTACGTGCGGCCGATGGCGGTCATTGATCGCAGCGACCTGATCGGCATCCAGTCGGCGACCGACCAGAAAGGCGATGGCGTGCTGGTGCTGATCCTGGGTGACGAGGGCCTGCGCAAGCTGCGCGAGGCCACGGCGGCCAACCCGGGCCTGCGTCTGGCTCTGGTCGTGGGCCATACCATGCTGGCCGCGCCGGGGTATGCCGCGCCGATCACCCAGCAACAGCTCGCCTTCGGTGTGGGCTCCGCCCACAATGCCGAGCTGGCCGCGCGCTCGGTGGCCGGGGTGGACGCCGCGCCCATGGGCGCGTTCTGAGGCCGGGAAATCACACGCCCCGCTTGCGGGGCGGGCCGCCGCCGTTGTTTTTTCGACGCGCCCGGCTGGGCGCTGAAAATTCCGCTTGCCCGAATTTCGTTTGATCGGTGAAAATCTACGCATTGCGTATATAGGAGCCGGTCATGGCGATTTCCCAGCAAGTCTTCCTGCGCGACGCGATGCGCCGCCTGAACCTGACCCGCGACGTGTTCGCGGCCCGTATCGGGGTCAAGCGCCGCGCCCTGGATACCTGGCTGCTGCCGGAAGGCTCCCAGGAAGCCCGCGCCATGCCGGAAGTCGTCTCCCGTTTCGTCACCGAGATCGTGGAGAACAGCGCGCTGATGGAAAAATACGCGCAAAGCGCACAGTCCGGCCCCCTGCGCGACCGGATCGCCATCAACAACAAGCATCAGCTTCTGTCGGTGGACCAATTCACGCGGGAATCGGTCGAGGAGCTGTTCCGCGTGGCCGATTTGATGCAGCCCATCGCGCGCCGGCGCAAGGTCTCCCGCGTCCTGGAGGGCGCGGTGCTGGGCAATCTGTTCTTCGAGGCCAGCACGCGCACGCGGGTCAGCTTCGGCGCGGCCTTCTGCCGCCTGGGCGGCTCGGTGTGCGACACCACCGGCTTCACTTTCTCGTCCATGGCCAAGGGCGAGTCCATCTACGACACCAGCCGTGTGATGAGCGGCTACGTGGATGCCATGGTGATCCGGCACCCGGAAAAGGGCTCGGTGGCCGAATTCGCCGCCGCCACCAACATTCCCGTGGTCAACGGCGGCGACGGCGCGGGAGAACACCCCAGCCAGGCGCTGCTGGATCTCTATACCATCCTCACGGAATTCTCGCGCCTGGGAAAATTGCTGGACGGGGCGCACATCGTCATGGCCGGCGATCTGAAATATGGCCGCACGGTGCATTCATTGATCAAGCTGCTGGCCCTGTATCGCGGCATGAAATTCACCCTGGTCTCGCCACCGGGCCTGGAGATGCCGGAATACCTGCTGGACCAGGCCAGCCGCAACGGCCATGTCGTCGAACAGACCCACGATCTGGCGGCGGGCCTGAAGGGCGCCGACGTGGTCTACGCCACCCGGGTACAGAAAGAGCGCTTTGCCGGCGAGAGTCTGGAAGGCTATACGGCCGATTTCCAGGTCAACAAGGCCATCGTGGACGCCTGCTGCGGCCCGGACACCATCGTCATGCACCCCTTGCCGCGCGACAGCCGCGAAGGCGCCAATGACCTCGGCACCGACCTGAACCATGACCCGCGCCTGGCGATCTTCCGCCAGACGGACAATGGCATTCCGGTGCGCATGGCGATCTTCGCCGTGCTGATGGGGGTGGAGGGCCTGGTGCAGCATTCGTTGCGTGACGTCACCTGGGCGCCGCCGTCCCACATCGGGCCGGACGACAGCGTGTTCCACGGGATCGACTGATCGGGGGAAGGGCGGCGGACACCAGGCCACCGCCCGGGATGTGCCTGCGGGTGGCACCGGGCGTCATCGGACAGCGGCAAGCCGGTCCGGCGCGCTCGCCGGGATTACTTCGCGTCCCGACGCTCTCCACCCAGGGCCGCCACCAGGTCGTCCAGCATGCGCGCCAGTTCGCCCGCCATCAGGGCGAAGTCGGCCTCGAACTGCTCGGCCTCGTTGGCGGCCTGGGCGTCCTGGTGTTCCTTCAGCACGTCCAGAGGCGCGACGCGCTTGATGTCCAGGTTCTCGGTCAGCACGAAGGAAACCCGGTCATTCCAGGTCATGGCCAGGCGCGTGCATTGCTTGCCGGCCTGGACGTGGCGGCGGACTTCGTCCAGCTCGACCGTCTGGCGCACGTAGCGCACGGTGGCGCGCGACTCGCCGGTGGAGCGCAGCTCCGTGTCCTGGTCGATGGTGAAGCCGGCCGGCGCCTCGTCCTCGGACAGCCACAGCGTCATGGCGGCACCGGGCGACATCTCCACGTGCAGCGGCACGATGGGGAAGGGGGTGAGGGTCTTGGCCAGCAGGCCCAGGACTTCGTCGCTGCGCGCGGTGGCGGCGGCGTCGATGGCCACCCAGCGGTTCACGGTATCGATCCAGACGCGGGTGTCGTGGGCGATGACGAAGGCGCGCGGCAGCAGCTCCATCGTCATCTGCTCCTTGATTTCCTTCATCTGCTTGCGTCCGGGCTTGTAGCCCTGCTGCTCTTCCATCTGCAGGGCGCGCGCGCGGCTGGCCTGGTTCACGACCGTGGCCGGCAGCAGTTTCTTTTCCGTCTGCAGGCGCAGCAGGATCTGACCGTGCTGGGCATAGGCCAGACCGCTGCCTTCACGCGGGGGAAGCCACCCCGATACCTGGCTGTCCTGGCTGCCGCCAGGCTGGAAGGCGAGGGGCTCCAGGGCCGCTTCAAGGTCGGCGGCGGTCAGGGAAACGTTGGGGGCGAGACGGTAGAGTTTGAGATTCTTGAACCACATGGTCTTGTCGAGCGGGCCGGCGGGCGGCGGTGAAAACGGGACGGGAGGAACCTCTGATTCAGAGGGCCTCCAATCAGAGGGGACTCAATTGTACGCGGTAAAAAAAGGCGGCCGGTTCAGCGGACCTGCGTCCGCGCCCAGGCCTTCAGCCCCGGGTGCCGCCGGTCCTTGTCCGACAGGATGGGGGAATCGATCGGCCAGGGGATCGCCAGATCAGGGCAGTTCCAGGCCAGGCCGCCCTCGTCGGCCGGATCGTAGTAGTCCGTGCACTTGTACTGAAAGGTCGCGACCTGGCTGGTGACGCAGAAGCCGTGCGCGTAGCCGGGCGGGATCCAGATCTGGCGGTGGTTCTCGGCCGACAGTTCCACCGCCACGTGTCGTCCGTAGGTGGCGGACCGGGGATCGATGTCCACGGCCACGTCGAAGACGGCGCCTTCGATCACCTGGATCAGTTTGCCCTGCGGCCGTGCTCGCTGGAAATGCAGTCCGCGCAGCACGCCGCGCGTGGAGCGCGAAACATTGTCCTGCACGAAATCCAGATCGATGCCGGCTTCCAGGCGGTAACGGCGGGCGCTGAACGATTCCAGGAACCAGCCGCGCGCGTCGCCGAAGACCCGGGGTTCGATGATGCGCACGCCGGGCAGGGCGGTATCGATGACCTTCATCGCCCGGCGCCCTCGCGCGCCAGTGCCAGCAAGTATTGGCCGTAGTCCGTCTTGTCCAGCCGCGCGCCGCGCGCTTCCAGTCCTGCGCGGTCCAGCCAGCCATTGTTGAAGGCGATTTCTTCCAGGCAGGCGACCTTCTGGCCCTGGCGGCGTTCGATGGTCTGCACATAAGTGCCCGCGTCCAGCAGGCTTTCGTGCGTGCCCGTGTCCAGCCAGGCGAAACCCCGGCCCAGCAGTTTGACGTGCAGGTCGCCGCGCCGCAGGTAGGCGTTGTTGACGTCGGTGATTTCCAGTTCGCCGCGCGCCGAGGGACGCACCCGGCGCGCGATGTCCACCACGTTGTTGTCGTAGAAATACAGGCCGGTGACGGCATAGGGGGATTTTGGCCGCTCGGGTTTTTCCTCGATCGACACGGCGCGCCCGCCAGCGTCGAACTCGACCACACCGAAGCGCTGCGGGTCCGCGACCCGGTAGCCGAAGATCGTGGCTCCCGTGGCCCGCTGGGCGGCCTCGCGCAGCATCCCGCTGAAGCCGTATCCGTAGAAGATATTGTCCCCCAGGACGAGGCAGACCCGGTCGTCCCCGATGAAGTCCGCGCCGATCAGGAAGGCCTGCGCCAACCCGTCGGGCGAGGGTTGCTGCGCATAGGACAGGGTGATGCCGAAGTCCGACCCGTCGCCCAGCAGGCGCCTGAATCCCGGCAGGTCGTCGGGCGTCGAGATCACCAGCACGTCCCGGATGCCGGCCAGCATCAGCACCGACAGCGGATAATAGATCATCGGCTTGTCGTAGATGGGCAGCAGTTGCTTGGACACGCCGCGCGTGATCGGATGCAGCCGGGTGCCGGAGCCGCCGGCGAGAATAATTCCTTTCATGGAACGTCCGGAGTGATCTGGGCCAGCCGCCAGTGTAGCGGGGAACGGCACGTGGCGATGCGGCGATCTGGCGGCGGTTTTCGGGTGGATGCCCCTATGACGCGAGCTTCAGACCGCCGCCTCTGCCCGCCGCTGCAGCACACCGATGGGTGGCGCCCAGCGCGCGTCGCGCGGTTTCTTGGACGTGACCAGGGTGATGTCGGCCGGCTCGAATACTTCCACGTTGTGCGTGATCGGGGTAGTGAGCACGTACTGGGCGCGGGTGGACTTCAGGAAATGGCCGACCAGCTGGATGTTGCGCACGTCCAGATGGGCGAAGGGCTCGTCGATGAAGACGAAGCCGCCGGACATGTCGTCGTCCTTGAGCAGGCCGACCAGCAGGATCAGGGATTTGATCACTTGCTGGCCGCCCGAGGCCTCGCCGTCGTTCAGTCCGATGCGGCCCTTGCCGTCGAAATTGAAGCTGACTTTCAATTCGGCCTGGCGCAGCACGGTGTCGTCGTTGTCCAGGTGGGGCAGGTCGGCGACGACCTCGACGCCGGCCAGGGCGCCCAGGTCGGTGATGTTCTTGCGGTAGCGGCGCACCGTGGCGCGCAGCACGTCGATATAGCGTTCGCGGGCGTTGGACACGGCGGTGGCGGCCGCCGCGTTGCGCGCCTTGCAGGTCTCCAGCCGGGTCGCCTGGTCGCCGGCCGTGGCCTGCATCAGCAGCAGTTTCTCTTCGACGGTGGCGTCCATCTCCCATTGGCCTTCCGCCAGTTCGCGTTCGAGATTCTCGGCGCGCAGCCGGGCCTGTGTGGCGTTCTGGTAGTGCTCGATCAGGGCGCGGCGTTTGTCGACGGTGATCCAGTGCGCCGGGAAGCGCCGTCTGAGCGCCTGCGACGCCGCGGCACGGCCCTGCAGCTCCCGGCGGCGCGCCTGCCAGTCGCGTTCGGCCCGTTCGGCGTCTTTTTCCGTCTCGGACAGGCGCCGCTGCAGGCTTTCGTAGCGGTTCTCCGCACGGGTCTGCCCGGCGACCGCTTTGGTATGCGCTTCCTGCAGGGCCTGCCAGCGTTCGCCGGCTTCGATGCGGGCCTGTTTCAGGGTGGGCCATTGCTGGCGCGCCTGCTCGAAGGCCTCGCTGTTCCGGATGAGCGCTTCGGCGGCGCGATGGCCTTCGCCGGCCCGGCGCGCCGCGTCCAGTTCGCGTTGCAGCGTTCTTTTCCGCTGGGCCAGTTCCGTCAGTTGTCCGTCCACCTGGGCCAGTTGGCCTTGCAGTGCTTCGGCGCGCGCGGTCAGTGCGGCGGCGCCGAACTGGTGTCCGGACGGGTCGACCCAGACGCTGCGTCCGCCCCGGCGGTCGCGCCAGTAGGCCTGGGGCGTGATCCATTCGCCACCCGCCCGGGCGCCGGCCTGGGTGTCCGCGACCCGGCGGATCTGTGCCAGCTGGTGCAGCAGCCAGCCCGGCGCGGTGTCGGTGAAGCGCAGGACGGCCAGCAGGCTGTCGGGGGGCGGGGCGGATGGCGCGCGTTCCGCATCGGCCACCAGATAATGGCGATAGCGCTCTTTTTCCGCCAGGGCCATGGCCCGGCCCTCGTCCTCGGGGTGGTCCAGCACCACCACCCAGCGTGCGGCCCGCAGCACGCCTTCGGCGGCGTCGCGCCAGGCGTCGTCCGTGATCTCGATGACATCGGCCATCAGGTGGTGGCCGATCTCCTGCTGACGCAGGGTGCGCTGGAAACGCTGGACCTCAGGCGGCGGTGGCGCCTGGTGGCAGCCCCGCAGACCGTCCAGGGCGGACTGGGTCCGGGCGCGTTGATCGTTGGCCGCATGCCAGAGGCGGTCCAGTTCGGATTTCTGCGATTCCAGTTCGCGTACACGGTCGGACAACTGGGCGGCGTCGCCTTCGATGGCTGCCAGCTTTTGCAGTTCCTCCGCCTCTTTGACCAGATCCTCGACCGGCCGTTCGGCATCGCGGGCTTGCTGCAGGGCGGCTTGCGCCGCGTCATTTTGTCGTTCCAGATCCTGGACGCGATCCTGGGCGGCCTGCCGGGCTTCCAGCAGGCTCAGCAGTTCGGCCTGATCCTGGGCGCGCTGGCGCTTCTGGGTCGCGTGCTGCAGGCGCTGGCGATGCAGCTCATTCAGGCCGGACGTGACGCCGCGACGATCTTCATGCCATTCCAGCACCGGAACGACCTCGGTCGCCAGTTCTTCGCGTTCGCGCAGCCTGATCCGGTACTGGCGGTATTGGGTGACGCGGGCTTCGAGTTCGGCCAGTTGCGCGCGGCCGTGCGCCAGTTCGCGTTCGGCCACTTCGACCTCGGCCTGCTGTTCGCGCAGATGGCGGCGGGCTTCTTCGTAGCGGTCCAGCACTTCCTGGTCGCCGAATACGTCAAAGACCAGGCGCAGCAGTTCCTTGGGCGAGTATTCGCACAGCCGGTCGGTCTGGCCCTGTTCCAGGGCCAGCACGCGGGCGATGGCGCGCGACAGCCCGGCGCCCTCCAGGCGCTTGCGCCAGTGTTCGATGCCCAGCCAGTCCTTGTCGGGGGCTTCGATCAGGGTCTCGATGGGCACGTCGCCATCGGCCATCAGGTAGCGGCGCTGCCAGTCGCCGCCGTTGCGGTCAATGCGGCAGGCCAGGGTCACCTGATCCGCGTACAGCAGGTTGCGCGCGAACGGCCGGCTGGAGGTCTGGCGACCATGCGGCCGATTGTCCACCACGGCCCGAAGCCAGGTCGTGTCGGCATTGGCGTGGCGGGCATAGGTCTTGTAGTTGCGTCCGCCCGAACAGTCCAGCCCCAGCAGGGTGCGCATGGCGTCGAGCAGTGTCGTCTTGCCGGAACCGTTGGGGCCGGCCACGGTGATGATGGCGCCGTCCAGGGGCAGTGTCAGGCGCTGGCAGTAGTCCCACTGCAGCAGTTCCAGGGATTGCAGGTGAAACATCAGCCCTCGTCCTCCGCGACCGTGTCGGTCTTCGTCCGCTGGCGCGCACGCGCCAGCACGTCGCCCAGCGCGCCTTCCAGGATGCGTGGCGCCAGCGCGTCGTAGTCCAGCAGCAGATCCAGCAGTGGTCCTTCACCGATGTCGTCGCCCTTGCGCACGATGAACCCCCGGGCTTCCAGACGCTTGAGGTTGCCGTCCATGCGGGTCTTGCGGCCCAGCTGGGGGCCGAAATCGGCCAGCAGCGCTTTGTACGACACCACCGGGCTGACGCTGGCCGCGCTCGGAAGCGGGCGCTCGGTCGTGAACATTTCCGTCTGGCCTTCGGTTTCCGCCGCCGCAGCGCGGGCCGCCTGGCGCTCGCGCTTGGGCAGTACGATCAGCGACCAAAGCAGCACCAGCAGCGAGACCGCGTCGCGAGGCAGGCGGGCATTGTTGTTGGCGTTCAGGCCGGTCTCGCCGAAGACAGCGGTTTCGGCGCCGCGCAGCAGGGCGACGCAGACGTGGTCGGCGTGGATGTTGTCGACCAGGCGCAGGCCCGACAGGGCCAGGCGGTCCTGTACTGTCTGCCACAGTTCCGCGTCGATCAGCGCCCGGCGAACGCGGGGGTGTCGCCGGGGCAACCATCGGCTGGCCAGCAGCTCGGCGATCAGCAGGGCGGCTTCATCCAGGGGTTCATGCATGGGATTCGTCCGGAGAATCGGGTTCCAGGATGCCCGCGCTGATGCGGGCGACATAGGGGTCCGCTGTGTGCTGGAGTTCAGGCCGCAGCGCGGCGCGCCAGGGCGAGCGCGCCAGATCGCCCGTCAATCCGCGCAGGGCGCGCGCCTGTTCGTCACCCAGGAGCGGCAGCAATTGCATCCGGTAAGCCGCCTGGGCGTAGCGGCCGCCCAGTACCGCGTCCGTGACGGGCCGGGCCGGGGGCGGTGCGTCCGGCGCGGAGGCCTCGGCCCAGCGCGCCAGTTGTCCGATCAGGGTCTCCAGTTCTTCGGGCATGCGCAGGGCTTCCAGCGTGCCGGGCGCGGCTTCTGTCGCAGGCGGCAGGCCCTGGGCGCGGCGGGGATCGGGCCGGTCGCGGTCGAATTCCGCCTCGGCCACGTCGACCAGTTCGTGGCCGCTGACGAAGACCGGGTGCGGGCTGGCCGACAGGGCGTCGCCCAGCAGTTCGTGCAGGTCGCCGCGCGCCTGCAGCCACTGCCGGACGTCGGAGCTGGTGATGCCCGTGCTGCCCAGAGTGATGCGACGACGGTCGGCCTGCTGCAGCGCGCGCGTGAACTGGCTGGCCATCGACAGCAGACGTGCCTGTCCGCGTCCCAGGGCGCGCGCCTCGCGCTCCAGGCGCGGATCGTCGTGGTCGCCGCGGATCAGCGCCGTCAGGGCCTCGCCCGCCCGCTCGACCAGTTCCAGGGCGCGTTCGAAGCGCGGCTGGGCGTCCCGCAGGCGGGCCTCCGAGCCGCTGGCGATCACGTCCGCGAATTCGTCGTGCCGCCGTGCCAGCTGGGCATGCAGGTGCTGGATCTGACCGGCGTCCGACAGGCCCAGCGCCTGGGCACCGGCCACCTGGGCGAGCAGAACCGCCATTTCATCGTCCTCTCCGGCCCCGCGCGCCAGCGGCGCCAGCAGGCTTTGCAATTGCTGGGCGAGCGCGGACAGATGGTAGTCCTGGGCGGTGGCGTCCCAGACCAGCAGGTTCAGGTCGCGCAGCCGTTTGAGCGTCGCGTCCAGGGCCTCGGGCCGGAGGCTGAAGAACAATTGGTTCAGGTCCTCCCGCTGGAGCCGGCCCTGAGGCAGGGCGGCCAGTTCCAGGAAAACCCACAGGCGCAGCCGCGCCGTCGCCTGCCCGCCGGAGAGCAGGCCGCGCAAGGCGTCGAGGATTTCCAGCCGACGGCCGAGCAGCCAGGCGAGCGGCGCTTCGGCCGCGAGCGTCGGGTCGCGAAAATGGCTTTCGAACGAGCCGGTGTCGTGTTCTTCTTGGAGGGGGGTTGAATCCATGGCGGAGCCCGGCATGATCGCTCACCCGGATCGGGGTGGGCGGGTGGTCGGCGGCCGTAAAATGTACCATGTGCGCCGGACTGGCCGGCGGCCGAACGATGATTGAAAGGAAAAGCGCGATGTGCGGTTTGGTGGGATTTCTGGAGATCGGCCGGAGGGATGACGCGCGCCAGGCCGCCGTTGTCCTGGAGCGCATGGCCGACACCATCGTGTCGCGCGGGCCGGACGACTCCGGCGTCTGGACCGACGGGTCCGGTGTCGGACTGGCACACCGGCGCCTGTCCATCCTGGATCTGTCGGCGGCGGGGCACCAGCCCATGACAGGCCCCTCCGGGCGCCACGTGATCGTCTTCAACGGCGAGATCTACAACCACCTGGACCTGCGCCAGGAACTGGAGCAGGCCGGGCTGGCGCCTGGCTGGCGTGGCCATTCGGACACTGAGACGCTGCTGGCCGGCTTTGCGGCCTGGGGCATCCGCGCCACGGTGGAACGCTGCATCGGCATGTTCGCCTTCGCCGTCTGGGACGTCCAGGCGCGCATCCTGACCCTGGGGCGGGACCGCCTCGGCGAAAAACCTCTGTACTACGGCTGGCAGGGCGACGGGGACGAGGCCTGTTTCCTGTTCGGCTCCGAGCTCAAGGCGCTTCGGGCGCATCCGCGTTGCGCGGCGCAGGTCGACCGCGACGCCTTGTGCCTGCTGATGCGGCACAACTACATCCCGGCGCCGCATTCCATCTATCGCGACATCTTCAAACTGCCGGCCGGCTGCCTGCTGACCGTATCGCCGGAGCGGCGCGAGCCGCAGGTGCAGGCCTACTGGTCGCTGGCCGAGGTCGCCGTGTCCGGCAATCGCGCGCCGTTCTCCGGATCGGATCATGAAGCCACCGACGCGCTGGAAGACCTGCTGAAGTCCGCCGTGCGCCAGCAGATGCTGGCCGACGTGCCGCTGGGCGCCTTCCTTTCGGGAGGCGTCGATTCGTCCACCGTGGTGGCGTTGATGCAGACCCAGTCCGCGCGGCCGGTCAAGACTTTTTCCATCGGCTTCCAGGAGCCGGGCTACAACGAGGCCGAACATGCCCTCGCGGTCGCGCGGCATCTGGGCACCGACCATACGGAACTGTACGTCACGCCCGAACAGGCGCTGGATGTCATCCCCCGGTTGCCGGACCTGTACAGCGAGCCCTTCGCCGATGCCTCGCAGATCCCGACCTTCCTGGTGTCGCAACTGGCGCGCCGGCACGTCACGGTCTCGCTGTCGGGCGATGCGGGCGACGAACTGTTCGCCGGCTATGGTCGCTATGTGCGCAACAGCCGGCACTGGGAGCGGATCGGCCACCTGCCGCCTGTCTTGCGGAAACTGGCGGCCGGCGGCATCCGCGCGCTGTCGCCCGAGACCTGGAACGCCGTGCTCGGGCCGCTGCGCCCGGTGCTGCCTGGATCGCTGCGTGCCGCGCCCGGCGAGAAGCTCCATCAGGGCGCACGCAAGCTGGCGGCCGAGCGGATCGATGATCTGTACCTGCAGTCGATCTCGCGCTGGGAGCCGGAAAGCCTGGTGATCGGCGGACGCGAACCCCCGACCTGCCTGCATGGCCGGCCCCTGCCGCTGCCGGGTCTGGACGGGATACAGCGCCTGATGGCTCTGGACACCCTCACCTATCTGCCCGACGACATTCTGGTCAAGGTCGACCGGGCGGCCATGGGCGTGTCCCTGGAGAGCCGCGTGCCGTTCCTGGACCATCGGGTGGTGGAATTCGCCTGGCGGATTCCGCAGTCGATGAAATTGCGCGATGGCACTGCCAAGTGGATCCTGCGGCAGGTGCTGTACCGGCACGTGCCCCGTGAACTGATCGAACGGCCCAAGCAGGGCTTCAGTGTGCCCGTCGGGGACTGGCTGCGCGGTCCGCTGCGCGACTGGGCGGAAAGCCTGCTGGACGAATCGCGCCTGCGGCGCGAAGGCTTCTTCGATCCGGCACCGATCCGGCGGACCTGGGCGGAGCACCTGGCCGGCCGGCGCAACGCGCAATACCCTTTGTGGGGCGTGCTGATGTTCCAGGCGTGGCTGGCCGGACAGGGTTAGATATTCCGGATGCTTGATTCGCGGGTGAAACCATGATGATCCGTTCACCGATTCTGGCGGCGTTGGGGGCCGCGCTGCTGTTCGGCGCCAGCACGCCTTTTTCCAAATGGCTGGTGGCGGAGACTTCTCCGGTTCTGCTTGCGGCACTGCTTTATCTGGGCAGCGGCATCGGTCTGTGGACGATGCGTCTCATCCGGGATCGCGGCTTCGCCCCGTCCGGCATGCCTGCGCGGGACTGGCCATGGTTCCTGGGCGCCATTGTCAGCGGCGGCGTGCTCGGCCCCGTGTTGTTCATCACGGGCTTGTCGCATGTGTCTGGAGCCGAAGCTTCGCTGCTGCTCAACCTGGAATCCGTGCTGACGGCGGTGCTGGCGTGGGCGGTCTTTCGCGAAAATGCCGGCCCGCGCGTCGTGCTGGGCATGGTTTTCATCGTCATGGGCGGCTTGCTGCTCGCCTGGCCGAGCCCGGGCGATGCGGCATCAGGCGGCGCGCTCGGCGGCTTCCTCGTGGCGACCGCCTGCCTGTGCTGGGCCTTGGACAATAATCTGACGCGCAAGGTTTCGTCTTCCGATGCCGTTTTCATCGCGGGCACCAAGGGGTTGGTCGCGGGGGTGACGAACCTTGCGCTGGCGCTGGCGCTGGGCGCGGTGCCGCCGGCATGGCCGCGCACGATGTTGGCCATGACTATCGGGCTGGCGGGGTACGGCGTCAGTCTGGTGTTGTTCGTGCTTGCATTGCGGGGTCTCGGCTCCGCGCGGACCGGCGCCTATTTCTCCACCGCGCCCTTCATCGGCGCGGCCATCGCCGTATTAGGCTTCCAGGAATCGGGCTCGCCGGCCTTCTGGCTGGCGGCTGCGCTGATGGGCGCGGGCGTCTGGCTGCATCTGACCGAGCGGCACGCGCACATGCATACGCACGAGCCACTGGAGCATACCCATCCGCATGTGCATGACGAGCATCACCGACATGTGCATGATTTTTCCTGGGACGGGGTGGAGCCGCATGCGCATCCGCATCGGCATGAGCGCATGACGCACAGTCACCCGCATTTTCCCGATATCCATCATCGCCACCGCCACTCGTTCGATAGTGTCGAAGGACAAAAAAACGGCCCGGACGAATCCGGGCCGTGAGGGCGACCGTCCACGCACATGAAAAGCTCGCGGGAGCGTGGACGGCGGCAGCCGGCGGCGGGAGGTGTCCGGGCGGACAAAAGGGGGGAACGAGGCGCCCGGACGGCCATCGGCGTGCATCGCCATTCTAGGACCAGACGCCTGACGGTTTTCTGAATCCTGGTTTGTACTTGGCCATCTACATGAACCCGTCACACGGGACACTAGGGCGCGTTCAGGTCGTTGTGCCGGGTTTCCTTGACGAACAGCAGGCCCACGACCAGCGTCATGGCGCACACCGCGATCGGATACCAAAGACCATCGTACATATTGCCCGTGGTGGCCACCGTGGCGAAGGCCACTGGCGGCAGGAAGCCGCCGAACCAGCCGTTGCCGATGTGGTAGGGCACGCTCATGGATGTGTAGCGGATGCGGGTGGGGAACATTTCGACCAGCATCGCGGCGATCGGTCCATAGACCATGGTGACCTGCAGGACCAGGAAGAACAGCAGCAGCAGCACCATGGTGAAATTGATCTGGGACGGGTCGGCGTAGGCGGGGTACCCGTGGCTTCGCACTGCCTGGCGAAGCTCTTCCTGCAGCGTCGCGTTGCGACGGGCAAATTCGGCGCGCGGCAGTGTGGTGCCGTCGAAGGCATCAATGCGCTGCTCCCCCACCAGGGCGTAGGCCGTGGTCCCTTCGGGGGCGGGCTGGTTGATGTAGTGGACAGAATGGCCGGCCATGAACGCCTTGAGCAGATCGCAGGCGCTGGTGAAGGATGCGATGCCCACGGGGTTGAATTGCAGCGAGCAGTCCTTCGGATTGGCCACGACATACACCGGAGCCTGGTTCTGCGCGCGTTCCAGTGCCGGGTTTGCGTAGTGGGTCAGGGCTTTGAACACGGGGAAGTAGGTCAGGGCGGCGATCAGGCAACCGGCCATGATGATGGGCTTGCGGCCGATCCGGTCCGACAGGGCCCCGAACACCAGGAAGAACGGGCAGGCCAGCAGCAGGGCCAGCGCCACCAGGATGTTGGCGATGTTGGCGTCCACGCCCAGGGTTTCGGTCAGGAAGTACAGGGCGTAGAACTGGCCTGTGTACCAGACCACGGCCTGGCCGGCTGTCAGGCCGATCAGGGCCAGCAGGATCAGACGCAGGTTGCGCCAGCGCCCGAAGGCTTCCTTGATAGGGGCGCGCGAGACCAGGCCTTCGCTCTTCATGCGCGTGAAGGCGGGGGATTCGTGCAGGCGCATGCGGATCCAGACCGAGATCACCAGCAGCAGCACGGAGATCAGGAACGGTACCCGCCAGCCCCAGGCGTCGAATGCCTCCTGACCCAGCGTGGCGCGGGTGCCCAGGACCACGACCAGAGACAGGAACATGCCCGTGGTGGCGGTGGTCTGGATCCAGCTGGTGAAGAATCCGCGCCGGCCCGGCGGGGCATGTTCGGCCACGTAGACGGCCGCGCCGCCGTATTCGCCCCCCAGCGCCAGGCCTTGCAGCAGGCGCAGCAGCAGCAGGATCATGGGCGCGGCCGTGCCGATCGAGGCCGACGAGGGCAGCACGCCCACCAGGAAGGTGGACAAGCCCATGATCAGGATCGAGACGACGAAGGCGTACTTGCGCCCGACCATGTCGCCCAGCCGGCCGAACACCAGGGCGCCAAAGGGGCGCACGGCGAAACCGGCCGCAAAGGTCAGCAGGGCGAAGATGAAGCCCGCCGTGGGATTCAGGCCGGAAAAGAAGTGCTGGGCAATGACGGCCGCCAGGGAACCGTAGACATAGAAGTCATACCATTCGAAGACCGTGCCCATCGAGGATGCCAGGATGACGCGGCGTTCCTCGTGGGTCATGGGACGGTTGGCTTCGTCCATCGGATCGTGCGGCATGGGTCGGGCTCGGTTCATGTGCGGGTCCTGGGCACGTCGTCGCGTGGAAATGAAACGCGCAGCCGGGTGCCGGCGCTGGCCGGATCATGGTGGTTGCCGGGCGGCAGGAAGGCGATGGTGGCGTGGTGGTGTTCGGCGACCTCGCGCACGATCGCCAGGCCCAGGCCGCTGCCTTCGGCGCCGTGTCCGAGGATCCGGTAGAAACGATCGAAGACCCGGGATTGCTCTTCGGGCGGGATGCCGGGACCGGAATCCTGAACCTCGAGGCAGACCCGGTCGCCTTCGGGCAGGGCGCGCACCGTGACCCGGCCGTCCCTGGGCGTGTAGAGCAGGGCATTGTCGATCAGATTGTTGAGCATTTCGCGGATCATCACCGCATTGCCGAAGATCGGCAGCGGCTCGCCGGACGATTCGAAGCCCAGGTCGATGCGTCGCTGCAGGGCGGTCTCCACCCATTCCAGGGTACAGGCCTCGGCCAGAGGCATCAGGTCCAGCAGTTCGGTGGTGCGCGACTGGGTGGGGTCGATGGATTCCGCCCGCGCCAGCAACAACAACTGGTTCACCAGCCGGGTGGCGCGCTGGGATCCGGTGATCAACTGCTGCAGGCTGTCGCGGATGCGTTCGGGCTCCTGTTCTCGCAGGGCCAGCTCGCATTGCGTGCGGATGCCGGCCAGCGGAGTCTTCAACTGGTGGGCGGCGTTGGCAACGAATCGCCGTTGGGAGTCGATGGTGTCCGACAGCCGCTGCAGCACGTTGTTCATGGAGGCGATCAGCGGCACGATTTCCGCCGGCGCCAGGTCGTCGCGGATGGGCGACAGGTCGCTGGGTTTGCGCCGCCGCATGTGTTCCTGGAGCAGGCTCAAGGGCTCCAGGCCCTGGGTCAGGCCCAGACCGGCCAGCATGGCGGCGAGGGGCAGGATGATGAGCTGGGGCGTGAGCATGCCGGTCAGGATCTCCTGCTGAAGCGTGGCGCGCGCCTCGGCCGGTTCGGCCACCACGGTCAGAAAGCCGGTGCCGTCCCGGTCGCGGCCTCCCCAGACATAGGCTATGCGGATGGACTGGTGATTCTGGGACGCGTTGCGGAAGCGGATCTGGTCGATGTCGTAACCCCAGTTTTCCGGGGTGGGGATGGCGGGGTCGCCCGCCAGCAGGTGGCCATTGGCGTCCAGGATCTGCCAGCTCGTGGCGGATTCGTCCGCGCCGCCGGCCAGCACCGTGCGGGCGGATTCGGACAGCGTCACGCCGCCGGCCAGTCGCTGTTGCTCGACTTCGTGACGCAGCAGGCGCAGGTGGCTCGACAGCGTCCGGTCGTAGGGCGAGTTGGCGATGTTCAGGGAAATGAAGTAGGTGATGACGATGCCGATCGACCACAGGACGAACAGCGGCACGATCATCCACAGCAGGATGCGGCCCAGCAGGGTCGCGTGCCGGCGGGGCCTGCGCGGTACCGGGTCGGCGAACATGGCGGCGCGCCGTCAGCCGACGGCGGCGGTATCCGCCGGCACGGCGCGGCTGTCGGGTTCCAGGCAGTATCCCAGGCCGCGCACGGTCAGGATATGGACGCCGGCCGGTTCGATCTTTTTGCGCAGCCGGTGGATGTAGACCTCGATGGCGTTGGTGGTGACTTCCTCGCCCCATTCGCAAAGCAGGTCCACCAGCTGATGCTTGCTGATCATGCGGCCGCTGCGCGACAGGAAGATTTCCAGCAGGCTGGTCTCGCGGGCGGACAGTTCGATGGCCGCTTCGTCGATGGTGGCCACGCGCCCGTTCAGGTCGAAGGAGAGGCGGCCATGATGCAGGACGGACGCGCGCGCGCCGCCATGGCGGCGGATCAGGGCGCGTACGCGGGCTTCCAGTTCGCTCAGGGCAAAGGGCTTTGACATATAGTCGTCAGCCCCCAGGTCCAGGCCTTCCACGCGTTTTTCGACGGAGTCGGCGGCCGTCAGGATCAGGACGGGCAGGGGAGTGCCGCGCTGGCGGAGCTTTCGAAGCACGGACAGGCCGTCCAGGCGCGGCAGGCCCAGATCCAGGATCAGGAGGTCGAAAGTCTGCAGCTGCAGGGCGGAGTCGGCGCTGGAGCCGTCGTTGACGACGTCCACGGCATAGCCTTCGTAGCGCAGCGATCGGGACAGTCCGTCCGCGAGAATGCTGTCGTCCTCGGCAATCAGGATACGCATGGCGGGAATGACATCCAGGGAGGTGGGCGCTGGCGGCCCGGACTGCCGTCATTGTGGCACGCGCGGTTCCGCGGGTCATTTAGGGTAAACGATGGGCGTGGCGGTGGGCCGGTCCGTCCGCAGCGGACGGGCCGATCGTTCCAATCAGGACTCGATTGGCACATCTGTATTTCCATACAGTATAATTTAATGCCATAATTTCCCGAACCCCGCCGCTCGCGGACATGGCCGCACTCCGGCCATGGTCCCGGCGGTTTGTCTCTCACGATAGGAATTCCCTCATGGATGAACGCTCCGGCAAGGCCAACCCCGAACGCGCCAAGGCGCTGGCCGCCGCGCTGTCGCAGATCGAAAAGCAGTTCGGCAAGGGCTCCATCATGCGCTACGGCGACAACCAGGTCGAACACGACATTCAGGTCGTGTCCACCGGTTCCCTGGGGCTGGACATCGCCCTGGGCGTCGGGGGCCTGCCGCGCGGCCGGGTGGTCGAGGTCTACGGTCCGGAATCCTCCGGCAAGACCACGCTCACCCTGCAGGTCATCGCCGAAATGCAGAAGATCGGCGGCACCTGCGCCTTCGTCGACGCCGAGCACGCCCTGGACGTCCAGTACGCCGCGCGCCTGGGCGTCAGCCTGGAAGACCTGCTGATCTCTCAGCCCGACACCGGCGAGCAGGCCCTGGAAATCACCGATGCCCTGGTGCGCTCGGGCTCGGTCGACCTGATCGTGATCGACTCGGTCGCCGCGCTGGTGCCCAAGGCCGAAATTGAAGGCGACATGGGCGATTCGCTGCCCGGCCTGCAGGCCCGCCTCATGAGCCAGGCGCTGCGCAAGCTCACCGCCACGATCAAGCGCGCCAATTGCATGGTGATCTTCATCAACCAGATCCGCATGAAAATCGGCGTCATGTTCGGCAACCCCGAGACCACCACGGGCGGCAACGCGCTGAAATTCTATTCTTCCGTGCGTCTGGACATCCGCCGCATCGGCTCGATCAAGAAGGGCGACGAAGTCGTCGGCAATGAGACCCGCGTCAAGGTCGTCAAGAACAAGGTTGCGCCGCCGTTCAAACAGGTCGAATTCGACATCATGTACGGCGCCGGCATCTCCCGCGAAGGCGAGATCATCGACCTGGGGGTCCAGGCCGGCCTGATCGACAAGTCCGGCGCCTGGTACAGCTACAACGGCGAACGGATCGGCCAGGGCAAGGACAACGTCCGCGACTACCTCAAGGAACACGCGGACATGGCCTTCGAGATCGAGAATCGCGTGCGCGAGCACCTGGGTATCGTGCCGCGTGCCGTGCCCGCGGCCTCCGCCGCCAATGGGGAATAGGGCCGACGCCGACGGCGGCTTCAGCACCGTGTCCGGCGGCGATGATCCGTCCGGGCGCGGTTCTGGTGGCGGCCCCAGCCTGAAGGCCCGGGCCGTGGCCTATCTCTCCCGGCGCGAACATTCCCGTCAGGAACTGCGCCGCAAGCTGTCCGCCTGGTGCGAAGATCCCGCCGCCATCGAAGCCGTGCTCGACGACCTGGCGCGCGAACATTGGCAGTCCGACCAGCGCTACGCCCAGGCCTACGCCCATCGCGCCGCCGCCCGCCAGGGTACGCAACGCATCCTGGGCGCCTTGCGCCAGCAGGGGCTGGCCGACGATCAGCTCGCCGGTCTGCGAGATTCCCTGCGCTCGACCGAAGACGAACGCGCTCGCGCCGTCTGGGCGCGCAAATTCGGCCAGCCGCCCGCCGATTCCCGGGAATATGCGCGGCAATACCGCTTCATGGCGGGGCGGGGATTTGCCGCCGACTGCATCCGGCGTCTGCTGAGCGGCCGGGACGGCTTCGATCCGGACGCTCCGTCGGTGGACGGCCTCGATTGAGCTCACCGGCCTGGTGGGGCCGGATCGGGCCACCCGGTCGATTCGGGCCTGCACGGCCTGGCGATGTCCGCCCGGTGCGTCAGTCTGGCGCGCGGATGCCCGGCAGGGTCTCGAAACACGTGCGCCGCGCCTGTTCCAGGAATGCCTGGATATAGGCGGTTTCCATGTCCTCGGCGCGGACGCCGGCTCTCAGTGTGCGCCAGATGCCCGTGCCCAGACGGCGGATGCTCAATCCCGGCAGATCCCTGTATTCGTCCAGCGCCCAGCTGGGCAACGCTGCCACGCCTCGGCCGCTGGCGACCAGCTGCACGATCATCGGGGTCAGTTCCGCCGTGCGCACGGCGGCCGGTTCGACGCCCGCCGGATCGAGAAAAGCCGTGTAGACGTCCAGCCGCGCTCGATCGACCGGGTAGGTGATCAGAACCTGGTCGGCGAGATCCTCCGGACGGATCCGGTCAACCGCGCCCAGCGGTCCCCGGCTGGAGACCGCCAGCACCAGCTCGTAGGCGAATAGCGGTGTATAGATCACCGACTCCAGCGGTTCAGGATCGGAAGTGATCACCACGTCGAGGTCGCCGCGCGCCAAAGCGGGCAGGGGAGCGAAGGAAAAAGCCGCTGTCAGATCCAGGGAGACTTCCTGCCAGTCTTTTCGGAACGCGTCCAGCGTCGGCATAAGCCACTGGAAGCACGAGTGGCAGTCGATGGCGACGTGGAGACGTCCGGCGCGGCCGGCGGCCAGGCGGCGCAATTCCTGTTCCGCCGCGCGTACGCGCGGCAGCACGTCCTCGGCCAGCGCCACCAGTCGCAGACCCGCCGTCGTCAGGCGGGCGGGGCGGGTGCGCCGGTTCAGCAGCTGCACCTTGAGCCTGACTTCCAGGTCGCGCAGCTGGTGCGACAAGGCTGACTGGGTCAAGTGCAGACGCTCGGCGGCTTCTTGCAGGCTGCCGCCATCGCGGATAGCAAGCAAGGTCTCCAAGTGACGCAGCTCAATCATGAATTTCTCTCATATTATTCGTGCGGGATTTGATTTTTTATTTTCTGCTTTCCCATGCAGAATATCGTTCATTGAATAATTTTAATGCTATCAGGATTAATCATGACGATCATTCATAATCTGGGGTTTCCCCGGATCGGTGCCGCAAGAGAGTTGAAGCGTGCCCAGGAAGCCTACTGGGCAGGCAAGTCCGACCTGGACAGCCTGTTGGCCACGGGCCGCGAACTGCGGGCCCGTCATTGGGCGATCCAGAGCGCGGCTGGCGCGCAATGGGTGCCGGTCGGTGATTTCGCCTGGTACGACCACATCCTGGAGTGGACCACGCTGCTGGGCGCCGTGCCGGCGCGCTTCGGCCAGCCGGACGACGCGCCGGTCGGGCTGGATACGCTATTTCGCATGGCGCGCGGCCGCGCGCCCTCGGGTACGCCGGCGGCGGCTTGCGAAATGACCAAATGGTTCGACACCAATTATCACTCCATCACGCCGGAGCTCCACCCCGGTCAGACCTACCGCATCGCGCGCGAATCGCTTTTCGAGCAGGTGGCCGAGGCCCAGGCGCTGGGTCATCGCGTTCGTCCGGTGATCCCGGGCCCGCTGACCTGGCTGTGGCTGGGCAAGGGGGACGCCTACGCGGGCGGGGCGGGCGACGCCGCCAAGCTGGACCTGCTGCCCGGCCTGCTGACGGTCTATGAGCAGGTATTGCGACGCCTGGCCGCCCAGGGGGTGGAATGGGTGCAGATTGACGAGCCCATCCTGGTACTGGACCTGCCGCAGACCTGGCGCGAGGCGCTGGGCGGTGTCTACGCCCGCCTGACGGCGCAGGGGCCGAAAGTGCTGCTGGCGACCTATTTCGGTGGTGTCGAACACAACCTGGACGTGATCCGCACCCTGCCGGCGCAGGGGCTGCACGTGGATCTGGTGCGTGCGCCGGGTCAGTTGAAGGCCGTGCTGGCCATGCTGCGCGACGACCAGGCGCTGTCCCTGGGCGTGATCGACGGCCGTAACGTCTGGCGCGCCGATCTGGACCGAATCCATGAACAGGTCCGCGCGGCGGCCGGCCTTCTGGGCGATCGCCTGTGGCTGGCGCCTTCGTGCTCGCTGCTGCACGTTCCTATCGACCTGGGGCTGGAAACCGGATTGGACAAGGAGTTGCGGAGCTGGCTGTCCTTCGCCGTGCAGAAGCTCGATGAACTGCGCCTGTTGCGCGCCCTCGTGGACGACGATGCCGACGCCGAGGATCGACAGGCGCTGGCGGCCGCCCGCCAGGCCGTGCGGGATCGCACCACATCCAGCCGCATCCATCGCAGGGACGTGGCCGAGCGTCTGGCGCATTCGGGCTCGGTGCGACGCGACCGCGCACCGTTTCCCCGGCGCATCGCCGCCCAGCAGCGGCGCCTGGGTCTGCCGCGCTATCCCACGACGACCATCGGCTCCTTCCCTCAGACGCCGGAAATCCGCGCGCTGCGTCGCGACTGGCGCGCGGGCGCGCTGGGGGACGCCGCCTATGAAAAAGCGATCCGCGAGGAAATCGAGCGCGTCGTGCGTTTCCAGGAGGAAATCGGCCTGGATGTGCTGGTGCATGGCGAACCCGAGCGCAATGACATGGTGGAATACTTCGGCGAGCTCCTGGCCGGCTTCGCCTTCACCTCGTACGGCTGGGTGCAGAGCTACGGTTCGCGCTGCGTCAAACCGCCCCTGATCTACGGCGACGTGGCGCGCCTGGCGCCCATGACCGTGGCCTGGTCGGCCTATGCGCAGTCCCTGACGGACAAGCCCGTCAAGGGCATGCTCACCGGCCCGGTGACGATCCTGCAATGGTCCTTCGTGCGTGACGACCAGCCACGCGAACGGACCTGCCGCCAGATCGCCCTGGCTCTGCGCGACGAGGTGCAGGACCTGGAGCGGGCCGGCGTCACTGTGATCCAGATCGACGAACCGGCCATCCGCGAGGGCCTGCCGCTGCGGCGCGATGACTGGGCCGCCTATCTGGACTGGGCGGTGGACAGCTTCAGGCTGTCCACGGGCGGTGTGCGCGACGACACGCAGATCCATACGCACATGTGCTATTCGGAATTCAACGATATCCTCGATTCGATCGCGGCGATGGATGCCGACGTGATCACGATCGAGACCTCGCGCTCGAACATGGAGCTGCTGGGGGCGTTCGAGGATTTCGCCTATCCGAACGACATCGGGCCGGGGGTCTACGACATTCATTCGCCCAATGTTCCACGCGAGGACTGGATGGTGGATCTGGTGCGCCGCGCCGCCCGCCGGTTGCCCGCCGAACGGCTCTGGGTGAATCCCGACTGCGGCCTCAAGACACGTGGCTGGCCTGAGACGCGCGAGGCGTTGCAGGCCATGGTCAGGGCGGCCCGGACGTTGCGTGAGGCGGCCTGACAGGACTCGCGGGCGAACGCCACGGGGCCGCCGTATCCCGTCCGGGGCCGGGCGGGGCATGGGCCTTCGATATAATCGGGGGCTTATGCACGGTATATAATCGAAAGGTTTTACGAATTTCCGGCCTTTCCGTCCTCCCCCCATGCCCTTGTCCGATCCGGCGTGCCCGCGCCGTCCCGTCCACACACGCTCCATCCGCGTAGAATCCTATGCCCGGGATGACGGGCAATGGGATCTGGAAGCCGAACTCGTCGACACCAAGGCCTATGATTTCCCGATCCGCGGGGGCGGTGTACATCCCGCGGGCGCGCCGGTGCATCACATGCGTCTGCGCGTCACCATCGACGACCGTTTCACCATCACGGCCTCCGAGGCTGTCTACGAGGCCGCCCCCTATGGCGAATTCTGCAGCGCCATCGCGCCGGAATATGGCGACCTGGTCGGCCTGAATCTGCTCAACCAGTTCCGCAAGCACGTGCGCGAGCGCTTCGGCCGCACGGCCGGCTGCACTCATGTCACGGAACTGACCAACGTGCTGCCCACCGCCGCGATCCAGACCATGGCCGGCCGCCATAGCCAGTCCGACACTGGCGAGCGGCCATTCCAGCTGGATGGCTGTCATGCCCTGCGGGTGGATGGCCCGGTGGTGCGGATGCATTATTCCCCCTGGTACGTCCCCACCGAGGCGCATTCCGATGAGCCCTAGACCCGCCGAAGCGGCGGGCCGGCGACTTTCTTTTTTCCCTACTGACAGGTAACTCATGAAAATTCACGAATATCAAGGCAAGGAATTGCTGAAGAAGTTTGGCGTGACTGTCCCGCGCGGCATTCCCGCGTTCTCGGTCGAAGAGGCCGTGGCGGCAGCCGAGAAGCTGGGGGGACCTGTCTGGGTCGTCAAGGCGCAGATCCACGCCGGCGGGCGCGGCAAGGGTGGCGGCGTGAAGGTCGCCAAGACGCTCGACGACGTGCGCGCCCTGGCAGGCCAGATTCTCGGCATGCAGCTGGTCACGCACCAGACCGGCCCCGGGGGCCAGAAAGTGCGCCGCCTGTACATCGAAGAAGGCGCCGACATCCAGAAGGAGTACTACCTGTCTGTCGTGACCGACCGCGCCACCCAGAAAGTGGCTTTCATCGCTTCCAGCGAAGGCGGTATGGACATCGAGGAAGTCGCCCACTCCTCTCCTGAAAAGATCGTCACCGTGCTGATCGACCCCTTGCAAGGCTTCACCCGGGCGGATGGCGAAAAGCTGGCCCAGGGCGTCGCCATGCCGGCCGATTCCGTGGACCAGTTCATCGACGTGTGCCAGAAGCTCTACACGTGCTACATGGAAACCGATGCCTCGCTGGTCGAGATCAACCCCCTGAACCGGGATGGCAAGGGCAACATCGTCGCCCTGGACGCGAAGTTCAACTTCGATTCCAATGCGCTGTTCCGCCATCCCGAGATCGTCGCCTACCGCGACCTGGACGAGGAAGATCCCGCCGAGATCGAAGCCAGCAAGTTCGATCTGGCCTACATCCAGCTCGACGGCAACATCGGCTGCCTGGTCAACGGCGCCGGCCTGGCCATGGCCACGATGGACACCATCAAGCTGTTCGGCGGCGAGCCGGCCAACTTCCTTGACGTTGGCGGTGGCGCCACGGCGGAAAAGGTCACCGAAGCCTTCAAG